>DATEUP010000196.1:0-13632 GCA_035283065.1 Thermoplasmatota archaeon
CCCCCCCGCGCCCTCGGCCGCCGCAACCCACAGGTTCGCAAGCTCCGAGGCCGGCATCCTGGAGCCCCCGAAGGCCGCGCCCGTGAGTTCGAGCGCATCGGCAAGGGGGCCTTCCGCCCGCAAGGCGAAGGCTTTGAACCGCGGGCCTTGCCCCCCCTCGCGCGCAAGCGAGGACGGCGTGCGCAGCGCGCCTTGCACGCCCGGGCGCGCCCCCGCCTGCTTGGGCGCAGCGTGGAGCTTCTGCCACGCCCTCCCGTGCGCCTGCGCCCGCGGGCTCCCCCCGCGCTTCACGAGCGCCTTTGCAAGCGCCCGCTCGAGCACGTCCTCAGGCCCCACGACCGGCAAGCCGCCCGGTCCCTCGACGAAGAATGCCCCCGTGTCGAGCTCGACGAGCCGCGCGCGGCCGAGCCCCGTGACCTCGCCGAGCTCGTCGGCCCTGGCGACCTTCTCGCCCTCGAAGAGGAACGCAGCCTCGCCCTCCACGAAAGGCGGTTTGGCGACCACGACGCCAAGGGCGACCTTCTGGCGGACCCGCAGGAACCCCTTCACGAGCCGGACGGCGTTCTCCGCGGGGACCGCCACCTCGAGGTCGAGCGGCAGGCTCGCCTCCAGCCCTTCCGGAAGCTTCAGACGCGCGCGCACCACCGCAACGCGCCCCTCGAGCGTGGCGGCCGCCTCGCCCTTCGCGATTTCCCGCGACCCGTCAAGCAGCCGCAGCGCGACCTCGAAGCGCCCGCCGGGCTTTGCCCCATCGTCCCGCAGTCGGCACTCGACCTGCGCCTCCTCGCCCGCGCTGAACGCGTAACGGTCCGCCGCAAAGCCGTCGAACTCGAGCGCATGGTCGGCGACGGCATGGCCGAGGACCTCCCGCTTCTCCGCCCTTGTGCCGCCGAAGACCGCCTCGGCCCTCCCCTCCACGCGGCGCCCCTCCACGCCCTTCGGCAGCGTGACCCGGAACGCCGCCTCGGCCGAGCCGGCCGTCGGCACCTCGAGGGCCACGCTTTCGGGCGCGGCCGCGCCCTCGAGCGCCTCGGCCTCCGGAGCCCCCGGAGCGCGCGCGAAGACCTCGAGGCGCACGGCGCCCGCAAGCGGGCGGACCCCCGTGTTCCGCACCCGCACCTTGACCTCGACGGGCTCGGCAGTCCCCCACCGCGCGGCCGCGGCCTCGAGCCCCGCGACCTCGGCTTCCTCAAGCCGGCGGACCGCGAGCACGCCCGTCCTGCCGAAGTTCGCCTTCTGCCCCTCCTCGCGCCCCTCGAACGTCATCTCGACATCGAAGTCCGCCACCTCGAAGTCCACGGGCGCCTTGAGCGCCCACTCCTGCGTGCGCTCCCCGAGCGCCGACACCTTCTCGCGGCGAAGCTCGAGCTGCGCGCCGTCCGCCCGCCGCCGGAGCGTCCCCCCGAGCGTGCCCCTCACGCGCTCCTGCCCCGTCCACGCGTACCTCGCGGCGACCTTGAACGCGCCCCCCGGCGCCACGACCGGCGGCTCCACGTCGACGGCGGAAATCACCACGCGGTGCCGCGCAAGGGCAAACCCCGCGCGCGTCCGCCCAAGCACGACGCCCGCCTCGTCCTCCAGCGTGAGCAGCGCGTCGACCCAGACGCCGCCCGGCTCCTCGCCCCGCACCCGGAACCGCGACAGGCCCGCGCCTCCCGCCTCCCCCCAGAGCGCCCGCGCCGAGCGCTCGGCCTCCGGCGCCGAAACCTCCGCGGGCAGGTCGAGCACGACCTGCACCTCGGCTCTCGCCCCCTCCACGAGCGCCTTCCACGTGACCGTGAGCTCGTTTTCTTCCCCCGGGAGAATCCGCGGGCGCGCCACCTCGAGGCCCACCTCAAAGGGCCCGACCTTCACCGCCCGGCCCACAGGCGCCTCGCCCCGCGGCGCGGCCTCCGCCGCCACGCCCGTCACGAGCCCCCGCACCGCCAAATGCACGGAACGCTCCGCCAAGGCCAAACCGCCCGCGTACATCCCCAGCGCCCCCTTTAGCGTTTCGCGAGGCGCCGCGCCCTCCTTTCCCACGCGCCAACCCAGAAGGCAACCCTTATGCGCCGCGCCGCGGTCGCAGAAAGGCTCCCCATGGCCTACACCCGCGCCGCCGCAGTCGCAGGCCTCCTCGTCTCGGCCTCCCTCACGCTGCCCCTCGTTCCCCCCGCCGCCGCGCTCTCCGCCTCCGACATCCTCGCCCTCCCGCGGTGGGCGGTCGGCTTCAACTGGACCTACTCGTACGCCGGCGCCACGAACCAGGAAATCGGCCCCTTCCGCGCCACCTCAATGACCGACACCTACACCTCGCAGGTCGCCGGCGAGGCCACGACGCCCCGCGGCGACGCGTGGGTCGTCCGCAACAACCACACGGGCACCCTTACCGGCACGGCCTACGGGTTCCCCGCCACCGGCGATTTCACTTCGTTGAATTTCTACTATGTCCGCAAGGCGGACCTTGCCGTCCTCAACTCCTCCCAGGACCTGCAGGTGAGCGCCCGCGCTCCGCCTTTCCCTCCGGTCCAGGGGTCGAGCTACAATTCGACCTACGCCGACCCGCCCCTTGCCCAAATCGCCTTCGGGTCGCCCTCCGACGGCACCCCTTGGCGCATCACCTCGAACCTCACCTCGACCGGCTGGTACAAGATCGGCTCCTCGGCCCAGGTCAACACGTTCTCCTACCTAGCGCTCGACTACAACCTCTCCGTCACCGCGATCGAGACCGCCTCCGTCCCGGCGGGCAACCTCCCCGCCTACAACATCACGGGCGGCGGCACGGCCGACAACAACGGCACGGTGTACAACTTCACCGAGTCGTTCCTCTACGCCCCCGACGCCCTCAACAAAGCCATCGACGAGGGCGGCTACCGCCTCCAGGCCTACTCGGTCAACCGCGCGCCGGTGGCGCTCCCCCTGCCTCCCCTCGGCGTGGACGCGGGCGGCTCCGCCACGCTCGACCTCATCCCCTACGTGTCGGACCCCGACGGCGACGCCTTCACCCTCGCCTGCACGCCTTCCCCTGCCCTCAACTGCTCGGTGGCCCCCAATGGGACCCTCACCGTGATCGCCGAGCCCGGCCTCAACGCCACCCTCTTCCTCGACCTCACGGCCGACGACGGGCGCCCGGCAGGGGACACAACCTTCCCCCTCACGGTCCTTGTGAGGGACCTTGGCAACCCGAATCTGCCGCCTCTATGGGCGGGCCCCTCAACGCTCTCGATGACCGAGGACGTGGACGCCTCCTTTGCGCTTGCCGACCTCGTGTCCGACCCCGACGACACGAACCTCACATTCTCGCTGCGCCCCTCCGCCCCCCTCATCGTCCTTGCCGAGAACGCCACGCAGTTCACCCTCCACGCCCCCCCGAACTTCAACGGCCTTTCCACCCTCAACATCTCCGTGTTCGACTCGGCGGGAAACGCGCTCGTGCGCGACGTCGATGTCGGTGTCTTGCCCGTCAACGACCCGCCAACGCTTACCCCCCTCACCGACCTCGACCTCTTCGTGCACACCGGGGGAAACGTCACGGCTTCCGCCCTCGCCGCGGACGTCGATGGGGACCCCCTCACGATGCTATGGAGCCTCGACGGCGTCTCCTTGCTTGACTCCAACACTCTCGCCGACTTCTCCTACTTCTCGCCCTCCGACGACACCGGCACCCACACGCTCGCCCGCCAGGTGGTCGACCCCCTGGGCGCTCGAGCGCAGCTCATCTTTTGGCTCCACGTCTTCGTCGGCCCGACCCTCACCTACCACTCGCCCGCCGCCGCCAACCTCCGCGTAGCCAACGGCACCACCCTCGACTTCGAGATCCGCGCCACCGACCCCGACACCCCCACGCTCCTCTACAACTGGTCGAGCGGCCCCGCCGTCTTCGGGTCCGGCTACAACGAAACCCGCCTATCCCTCCTTGTCGCCCAGAGCGCCCCCTTCGACGTCCTCGCAGTCGCCTCCGACAACGGCTCCTTCGTCGGCTACCTCTGGCACGTCACGGTCGAGGAGGTCCCGACAGGGCTCGTGACCATCCTCGACCCGCAAGAGGGTGCGGCGTTCCCCGAGAACCTTACCGCCGCTGTCAGCGCGTTCATCGATCCCCGGCTCTCGGACCTCAACGTCACGTGGTCCCTCGACGGAGCGCCCTTTGCGTTTTCCCAAGACGCACGCACGCCGCCGCTCGATGGCCCTCACAACTACACGTTACGCCTGGCCGTGACAGGATTGTATAACGGCACGGCGCCCTACTCGACAGTCCTTTCAGTCAATTTCAGCGCCCTGGGGCCACCTCCCATCGGGGGTGCGGACGGCCCGCCGGCGCAATCCGGGGTCGACCTGCTCGTGCCCCTAGTCCTCGTCGTGGCCCTCATCGCGGGCGCAACGGCCCTTCTCCTTGACCGGCGCCATAGGCGCCAGCCCCCCGCCTAACGCCGCGCCGGCGTCGGCTTCGGCCACGACTCCCGGATGCGCTTCTCCGCCTCGAACTCCTTGAGCAGCGCCATGACCGGCGGCGGCACGAGGTCCTCGACGGCCACGAGCCCCCGCTCCTTCACCGCCTCCCGGATCTTCGCCCCCACGAACCTCTCGCGGTCGAACATCGGCGTCGCCCTCACCTCGACCCCCGCCTTCGCGAAGAGCCCCGCCGTCCACTCGTTGTTCGTGAACACGACGTCGAAGGGACCGCAGCAGCCCTGCACATGGCCCACCCACCGCTCGTCGTCGAAAATGTCCGGGACCTCGTCCACGCGCCCAACCTTGAGCCCCAACACCCGGTCGGCGGCCTCGACCATCCTGCGCCTCTCGGCCGCCGTGAACGGGTTCTCCCTCGTGTGGGAAAACTGCGAGGAACCCACGCCGAGGTGCACCTCAAGGCCCTCCGCCCGCACCCACTCGATCGCCCGCACATGGCCCCAGTGCACGGGCTGGAACCGGCCGACAATGAGCCCGGTTTTCGCCACCGCCGAGGGCCCCCCGGTTGGCCCAAACGCTCAGGGCCCTCTTGAGGCCTCCCCCCCAAGGGCCCTCGCGCGCCCACGCGCCCCCCCGCCGCGGCTTGGGTCAATGTGGCGCGACGTCCCCAAAGCCCGGCGCGGCAATCCCCGGCCGCCCCCGACCCAAGTCCTTGACCATCTCGGCAAGCCTGTCGAGGAAGCCCTTCTTCTCCGGGCCCACGAGCGCGACATTGAGGACCTCCCTTAGGTTGTCCACGGGGATCACCTCAATCATCTTCGCGTAGCGCTCCTCGATGAGGACGTCGCGCAGGTTCGCGCGGGGCACGATCACCCGCTTCATCCCCGCCTCCGCCGCCGCCTCGATCTTCGCGGTGATCCCGCCTACCGGCAGGACCTGGCCGCGCACGGAGAGCGAGCCGGTCATCGCAAGCGCCTGGTCGACCGCGATGTTCTCCATCGCGCTGATCACGGCGGTCGCCACGGAGATCGACGCCGAGTCGCCCTCGACGCCTCCCCCGGCCGTCTCGATGAACTGGATGTGGCAGTCGTGCTGCCGGATGTCCGCCCCCGTGTACTTCTTGATGAGCGCGGACACGTTCTGCACGGCCTCTTTCGCGATCTCCCCGAGCGAGCCCGTCGCGATGATCCGGCCTTCCGTCGCCGACTGCGCGGGCGTGACCTCCGCCACGATCGGCAGCACGAGCCCCGAGAGCTCCGTGAGCCCCGACTCCGCGCCGAGCACCGCGAGCCCGTTCACGCGGCCCACGATCTCGCCCGTTGTCACGAGCCCCCGGTAGTCCTTGATCCGCTCGATCATCTGGTCCGCGATCTGCTGCTCGAGCGGCCGCGCGATCTTCTTGGCCGCCGTCACGTGCTCGGCCAAGACGACGGCCGCCTGCCGCTCCTTCGCGACATCGCCCGCCGTGCGCACGAGGCCCCCGAGCTCCCGCAGGCGCAGCGAGAGCTTCCCCCGCGAGCCCGACCGCCGCTGCGCCTCCTTGATGATCAGCCCCACCGCGTCGCGGTTCAGGGGCGGGATCTTCTGGTCCTTGGCGACTTCCTGCGCCACGAACCGGATGAGCGCCTTGCGGTTCTCCTCCGAGTCCGGCATCGTCGACCGCACGTAGATCTCGTAGCCGTAGCCCCGGATCCTCGAGCGGAGCGCCGGGTGCATCCCCTCCACCGCGTCGACGTTGCCGGCCGCCACGAGGATGAAGTCGCAGGGCACCGGCTCGGACTTCACCATGGCGCCCGACGAGCGTTCGCTCTGGCCGACGATCGAGAACTCCTTCTCCTGCATCGCCGTGAGCAGGGACTGCTGGCTCTCGATGCGCAGCGTGTTGATCTCGTCGATGAAGAGGACGCCCTTGTTCGCCTTTTGGATCGCGCCGGACTCGAGCCGCTCGTGCGCGGGGGTCTCAAGGCCGCCGGACTGGAACGGGTCGTGGCGAACGTCTCCAAGCAGCGCGCCGGCGTGCGCGCCCGTCCCGTCGATGAAGGGCGGCATCTCCTCGCTGTCGTGCGTGATGAGCAGCTTCGGGATCATCGCCGTTTCTTGGCGCCCGGCCCTGTACGAGAAGGCGAGCCACAGGATCGCTGCGGCGATGATCCCGAAGAGGATCGTGCCCGCGTCGAAGGGCGGGGTCGACCCGGCCGGCCGGATCGACATGATGACGGAAAAGAGGACGACCATGATTACGATGAGGCCGAAGAACGTGCGCTGGTCCTTGCGCTTCTGCATGGCCTCGGCCTTCTGTTCGGCCACGATCTCCTTGCCCTTGCCCGCAGGGACGACGCGGATCTTCGGCTGGTTCGTGTCCTCGGGGTTCGGGTAGGCGATGACGTCCTGGAGCTCCTCGCGCGGCATGAGCTCGGTCATCGAGCGGGCGAGCATCGACTTTCCCGTGCCAGGCGGCCCGATGAGCATCACGTGGCGGTGCTGCTCGGCCGCCTTGCGCACGACCTGCACCGACTCGTCCTGGCCGATCACCTGGTCGAGGAGCCGCTCGGGGATCTCGAGGTCGGCCGTCGTTTCGAACTGCTGGCCCTTGATCCACTCTTCGACGGGCGGCAAGGCGCTTGCGGGCGCCTCCACGTCCCGGGCGACCGGCGTTGAAGGCGAGGTTGGAGAGTCCATGTCGATCCCTAGTCGCCGGAGGTTTCTCACGTTGCGGACGGTACTTAAGCGCTTTCTCGGTCGGTTGAGCCGGCCAGCGCGGGGCCTCTCTTCACGCGAATCCACTCCACGTCGATATTTAATGATTGTTTAAACCGCCACGGAGCGTGAGAAAGTCCAGACGGAAGGGGGGCGCTTTGCAAACCGGGCGACGCGCGGCGCCCCTGGGTGGGCCGCGCCTTTAAGAGCCCCCAGCCGATGCAAATGCGAGGGCTTCGAATGAAGTGGCAGATCATGGGGAACAACATGCCGGCGCTCATCTGCGAGATTGCGCCGAACGAGAAGATGTTCGCCGACTCCGGGTCGATGGTCTACATGAGCGCGAACATGCAGATGGGGGCGAAGGCGCGCGGGGGGATCATGTCGGGCCTTGCGCGCAAGGCGCTCACGGGCGAGTCGTTCTTCATGACCGAGTTCGTCGCCCAGGGCGGCCCTGGTGTCGTCGCCTTTTCCGCGCACATGCCGGGCCGGATCATCCCCATCGACTTGCGGGGGGGCAGGGTCATGATGGGGCAGAAGACGGCGTTCCTGTGCGCCGAGGACTCCGTGGTCCTCGAGACCGCGATGCAGAAGAAGATCATGGCCGGCGTCTTCGGGGGCGAGGGCCTCATCATCCAGCGCTACCGCGGGGAAGGCACCGCTTTCCTCGAAGCGCTCGGGGACATCATCGAGATGACGCTCGCGCCGGGCCAAAAGATGCTCGTGGACACCGGGAAGGCGGTCGCCTGGGAGCAGACGGTGAACTACGATGTCCAGGCGGCCGGTGGCCTCAAGACCATGGCCTTTGGCGGTGAAGGCGTCTTCCTCGCGGCCCTCACCGGGCCCGGCAAGATCTACCTGCAGACGATGAGCCTCCAAGAGCTGCGGGCCTCTCTGGTCGTGGGCAGCGGGCGGTAGGGGAGGGGCGGCGCGTGGTGAGCGCGGGGGCCCCTCGCCTTGCGCCGGCGACTGCGCCCCGGCGCCGCACGGAGCGGGCCACGATTGCCCTCGCGCTCATCGGGATGGCGCTCACGACGCTCGCCGTGTGGGTCATGATCGGGTACCTCGGGCCGATCGTCCAACTCCTCTACGGTCTCTGGGGGCTCCTCGGCCTCCTCCTCGCGCTCCTTGCCGTTGTCGGCGTGTTCGTGGCATTCATGGCGTTCCTCCTCACGGGGCGCCGCGCGGAGCCGCACTTCGAGGCGGGCGCGTCGATCGAGAGCCTCGAGACGAAGCAGCTCTAGCGACCTCGCGCACTAGCGCGGGGCCCCGCATACGTTCTTCTGCGCGCGTGGCGTTTTTGCCCGGGGGTCCAAGGCGGCCGTGGACGTCATCGCCGGGTCGGCCTCGGGGCTCCTCGGCGCCCGCCTCGCCGTCGAGCTGAACTCGAAGGTCGTTCCGGTCGAGATCCGCCGCTTCCCCGACGGCGAGGCCTACGTGCGGGTCTCCGAGGACCTCGCCGGGCGCGAGGTCGCGGTGCTCCAGACGACTTGGCCCGACCCGCACCTCGTGGAAGCCGTGCTCCTTCGCGACGCCGTCCTCTCGCAGCGCCCGCGAAGGGCCGTGCTCGTCGTCCCCTACTTCGCCTACGCGCGCCAGGACCAGCGGTTCAAGGCGGGCGAGGCGCTCTCCTCGCAGGCCGTAGGCCGCGCGATCGCCGAGGGGTGGGACGACTTCATCACGGTCGACGTGCACGAGCCGGCGGTGCTGCCGCAGATCTCGCCGCGCGCGCGCAACATCTCGGCGCTCCCGGAGATCGGCCGGTACCTTGCCGGAAAGCGCATCGACCTCGTCGTTTCCCCCGACGAGGGGTCCCAGGAGCGCGTGCGCCCGGTGGCCGAGGCGATGGGCGCCGCCTTCGACCACCTCGTGAAGACGCGGGTCGACGGCGAGCGCGTGGAGATCGCACCGAAGCGCCTCGACGCGCGCGGCAAGCGCGTCGCGATCATCGACGACATCATCTCGACGGGCGGCACGATCGCGGCCGCTTCAAAGGCCCTCAAGGACGCGGGCGCGGCATCCGTCCTTGCGGCGTGCACGCACGGGCTCTTCGCGGGGGGTGCGATGAAGAAGCTCACGGCCGTCGTGGACGAGCTCGTGTCGACCGACACGGTCGAAAGCGCGGCCTCGCGCGTCTCCGCGGCGCCCGCGATCGCTCGCGCGCTGTGACTTGGGGTCGCGGGCGCCCCCCGAATCGTCGTGTCAGCCAACCTTCAAATACGCTCCCCAGCATCGAATCTGCCGCTTGGAAGGGTGTGCCTGGATGGGGGGAAGAAGCGCCAGCCGGATTGCCGCCCTGCTTGCCGTCGCGCTCGTGGGGGCCGCGGCTTTCCCGCCGCCAGGAAGCGCGGCCGCATCCCCGCCCCAAGGGGGAGACGCCGAGGCTGGAGGCCCCAACATCATCATGGAATCGACCGGCAACCGCGTGACGAGCTTCTACTTCGGAAAGAGCGCGCAGATCACGCCCGTCCCGCCCTTCAACGAAACTCAAGGCCAGCAGACCGACGCGCTTGGCGTCTCGTTCCCGCGCTTCCTCGTCTCGAACGTCGGCACATGGAGCGTGACGCTCTCGGAAGAAGGGATGGTCGTCGAGGCCCTCGAGGGGCTGTCGATCTGGGCGTCCTCCACGCAAGGTGCGCAGAACGCCCGCTTTATCATCCAGGTCGAGGTGAACGGGAACGGGGCCGGCACGCTCCGGACCGAGACGAAGCCCACGCTTGGCCCCAGCCCCGAGGAATTCCGGATCGACGCGGGCGGCAGCCAGATGAGCCGCCTCGACTTCCCGAAGGGCTCCCAGCTCTCCTTCCAGCTCCAGTACTCGGCAAGCTCCGCTCCTCTCCCTGCCGGGCCGTCGGGCTCCTCGACCTTCCACTACTACGGCGACCTCTACCGGTCGCGCGTCGACTTCGTCACGAACCCGTTCAACCTGACGCTTACCGACCTCAAGGTCCAGTCCGACCACATCAACGTCACGGAAATCGTGAAGGAAGCCTTCGGCGTCGACCCGGCGCTGCGCGTGCTCTCGCTCACGTTCAACGGGCCCACGAACTCCGTCGACCACCATGTGAAGATCGTGAACACGCTCATCGACCCCATCAACGGCACGACGATCGTCTGGAACTGGGACTTCGCGCAGCAGGGCGGCGTCTCGAGCGGGCAGTACACGGTTGCGATCTCCGGAGGCTACGCGGGGGCCGAGTCGAACTACTCGAACGTGACCACGGTCGAGCTGAAATTCCCCAAGGGCCAAGACACAGGCGGCCGGTTCCTGCCGGGGCTTTCTGCCCTCGGGGTTGCCGCCGGGCTCCTTGTCGCCGCCGGTGCGGCGGCTTTCGGGCCCGTGCGGGTCGGGCAGCCGCCAAGGCAGCGCCCCTGAGCCCCCCAAACTTTAAGCGCGGCAAAGCAGGCTTCCCGCGTCCCTTTGGCCACGGAGGTCGAACGATGCACCTCACACGCGCGGAGGAGCTCATCCTTGGGGGGGAGAAGGGGCCGGCCCAGCAGCGCGCGATGGAGCTCCTTGCCGCGCTTGGAGACCTCTACGGGGCCGACGGCCTCATCCCGATCACAAGGGCCCACGTCTCCGGGGTCTCGTACAAGACGATCCGCGAGGGGGGACTGCGGTGGCTCAAGGACCTCGCGCGCGAAGGCGCCGTGGTCTCGGTGCCCTCGACGCTGAACCCCTGCGGGCGCGACCCGGAGCTCTGGGAGGAGATGGGCGTCGACCTCCACTTCCACGAGCGGCAGAGCGAGATCCTGCGGGCCTATGCGAAGATGGGGCTCGAGATGCTCTGCACGTGCACACCCTTCCTCATCGGCAGGAGCCCGGACTTCGGCGACCACGTCGCTTCCGCCGAGAGCGCGAACTGCATCTTCCTGAACTCGGGGATCGGCGCGCGCACGAACCGGGAGGGCGGGCCCTCCGCGCTTGCGGCCGCGATTATCGGCAAGACGGCGAACTACGGGCTCCACCTCGACGAGAACCGGAAGGCGCAGGTCCTTGTCGAGGTGAAGCTCGACAAGGAGCGCAAGCACCCGGACTTCCCCGTGATCGGCACAATCATCGGCGAGGCCGTCGAGACGAAGGTCCCCTACATCCGCGGCGTCCGCCCGTCGGACGACGACCTCAAGAACTTCGGGGCGGCGATGGCGGCCTGGGGCTCGCTCTCGCTCTTCCACGTCGACGGCGTGACGCCCGAGGCGCAGGACCAGGACCTCGCGGGGCTCGAACGCCTGACGATCACGGACCGCGACGTGGAGGAGCGCAGGCGGAGGCTCTCCTCGGCCGCCCTCGAGGAGGTCGACCTCATCGCCTTCGGCTGCCCGCACCTCTCCGTCGAGGAACTCATCGACATGGCGACCTTCCTCGAAGGGCGCGAACGGATCCGCCCCGGCGTCGACCTGTGGCTTTCGACGTCCAAGGTCGTTTCCCAGTCGTTGCGCAAGGAGGTCCAGGTGATCGAGCGCTTTGGCCACGTGCTCGTGGACACCTGCCAGGTCGTGACGCCCGTCGAGAACAAGCACAAGGTGACGGGGCTGAACTCGGCCAAGGCCGCCTTCTACATGCCAAAGGAGGGCTTCGGGTCCCAGCGCGTGTACTACGGCTCGACCGAAGAGCTCCTTTCGTGGGTGAGCCGCCCGAAGGCCGGGTAAGGGAGGTGGGCGCGTGGAAGGGGAAGGCGCGGGTGCGGCAGGCGCAGGCGCGGTCCTCAAGGGGCGCAAGGTGTGCGCGGGGCGCGCGCGGGGGAAGGCCCTGGTGTGCAACAAGGCCCTCTCGTTCCTCGGCGGGGTCGACCCCCTCACCGGAGTCATCCAGGACACGGACCAGGCGGTGCGCGGCGAGAACGTCGCCGACCGCATCCTCGTGTTCCCGCGGGGCCGCGGCTCGACCGTCGGGTCCTACGTGGTCTACGAGCTCAAGTGCAACGGCCTTGCGCCCGCGGGGATCGTGAACATCGAGGCCGAGACGATCGTGGCAACCGGCGCGATCATGTCGAGGATCCCGATGGTCGACCGGGTCGACATCACGAAGATCCCGCAGGGGTCGTTTGTCGAGATGGACGCCGACGTCGCCGAGGTCCGGGTCCTTCCTTGAGGGGGTTTGGCGGCTTGAGCGGCGACGGCGGGAGCGCGCCTTCCCCCCCAAAGGCCGACGGCGCGCGCCTTGAAAGCCTCGAGGAAGAGGCGCGCATCGCCGACCTTCGGCTCCGGCGCCTCGAAGCGGCCTCCGCTGCGATGAAGGGCGACGTCGAGATGCTCGCGGAGGCGGCGGGCGGCCTTCGCCAGCAGTCCGCGAAAATGCGCGAGGCCGCGCTTAGGGTCGCCGAACTCGTTCAGTTGGCGGCGCGCCGCAAGAACGCCCTGCGGCAGCGGCGCGGCTCGAAGGCCCGCTAAGGCGAAGGGCGGCCGCCGCGGACGTAGTAGAAGCCCGTGCGCTCCTCGCCGCGCTCCGTGATTCGGATCCACTCGCCCCTGTCGTCGACCCGGTAGGAAGGGTTCTTTGCTTGCGTGCCGGCCATCCAGCGCACCAATCGACCAAAAAGGCGGCCCCGTCGTATTTAACCTCTTCCCGAATGTGTTCGACATTGCGACGCGCAGCGTCGATCGCGTGGGTTTTCAAGTTGGAGGGGGGTTTCGAACGCCGTGGTCGAAGGCCGGGCCCTCGCAGTCGGGGTCATCGGATCGCAGGCGGGCATCGACCGCCTGAAAGGCCGCGCGGAAGGGAAGGTCCGGCTCGAAGCTGTCCGCACACCCTACGGGTCCGTCGACGTCCTTCGGGGGCTTGTGGGGGGCGCGCCCTTTGCGGGGGTGGCCAAGGCGATCGCCGCACCGGCCCCGCCGCACCGGATGCCGCACCGGGCGACGTACTGGGCGCTCAAGAAGTCGGGGTGCGCGCGGGTGCTCACGACCTCCGTGGTGACGTCGCTTGACGAGCGGCTGCGCCTCGGCGACCTCTTCGTGCCCCACGACTTCCTCGACTTCACGGGCTGGTCGCCCACATACTTCGAAGGCGGGCCCGAAGGCGTGCACAACGCGGAGATGGACGCGCCCTTCTGCCGGGGCCTTTCGCGCGAATTGGTCTCGCTGGCCCGGTCGTTCGGCCTGCGCGTGCTCGAGGAGGGCACCGTCGCCACGGTGCCGGGGCCCCAGCACCCGAGCGCGGCCGAGTGCGCAAGGCTCGCGCAGGCGGGCGCGAGGGCCGTGAGCTTCTCCGCCGCAGCGGAAGCCAAGCTCGCACGCGAACTCGGGATTTGCCTTGTGGCCGCGGGCGTCACGGTGCGCGGGGCGCTGGACGAGAAAGCCTGGCGCCCCGGGCCCGAAGCGGGCGAGGGCAAGGAGCCTTCGCAGGCGGAACTCCTGCGCGCCTTTGCGGAGGGGCGGGAACCTCCGCCGCGCGCGGAGGCCGCGAGCGCGGGCCCGCGCGGCCGCAGGCACATGCAGGGGGAGAAAGGGGGCGCCCGGCCGCGCGAGGCGGAGGCGCTCAAGGCGAAGCTGAAGGACGTCGACCTTCGCCTTGAGGAGGCTGCGGCGGCCTTCGTGCCCCAGGCG
>DATEUP010000197.1:0-36804 GCA_035283065.1 Thermoplasmatota archaeon
AAAAGGGCCGCAATCCAGGCGGCTTTGAGAGGGCGCGACCCCAGGCGATCCCGCACGTCTTCCGCCGAGGCCCGCCCGCCGTATTTACCCCTATCGCGCGCGGCCGCCCGCGGGTGGCCACCGAACGTTTAATGCGCGCAGGGGGCCCATCGAGCCTCCATGGCTCAACCGAAGGCCGGGGCGTTCCAGGGGGTCCGCGCGCTCTCCCACCTGGGCATCGCGGTCAAGTCGATCGAGTCGACGCTCGGCTTCTTCGAAGGCGTCCTCGGCCTTTCCTGTGAGCATGTCGAGGAGGTCTCGAGCCAGAAGGTGCGCGCGGCGTTCCTTCCGCTTGGGGCGACGCGCCTCGAACTCCTGGAGCCGACGGCTCCCGAGTCCCCGATCGCGAGGTTCCTCGAGAAGCGCGGCGAGGGGCTCCACCACATCGCTTTCGAGGTCGAGGACGCGGGGGCCGCACTCGAGGGGGCCAAGGCGCAGGGCGTGAGGCTTGTGGACGCTTCGCCGCGCCCCGGGGCGCGCGGCTGCCTCGTGGGTTTCCTGCACCCGGCCTCATGCCATGGCGTGCTCGTGGAGTTCGTCGAAGAACCCTGAGGGGGGCGCCCCCTCAGAACGTCTTTTCGGCACGGCGGCCGAGGTACCAGATCGCGGCCACAAGCACGATCGCGGCACCCGCCCCGCCCACGAGGAACGGCACGAGCTTGGGGTCGACGCCCGGCTTCGGCCAGGGCATCTTGGCATAGAAATGGTACTTTACGGGCCCCTCGGAGGCCGTGAGCACCGGCCGGTCCTTGTTGTCGACGACAATGTAGAGCGTTCCGGACTTGAGGGCCGTCACCTCGCAGTGGATCGAGGTGCTTAGGTTGATCGCCGAGCAGCGCGTGTCGAGCGAGTTCTGCGGCAGGGTCGAGGTGTCCTTGTCCTTGTAGGTGAGGAAGTTGGGCACATCGAACATGAGGAGGTCGACACGCTTGCCCTCCAGCGTCGACTCGACCTGCACGTCGACGAAGAACTTCTCGTTCGCCTTCACCTCGATCGAGTAGGCGACCCAGCACCCCTTCTTTACGGCCGTGATGTTGGCGGCCCCGACGTCCCGGTTCGTGTCGAATTCGCCGGCCTCCTTGTCGGTGGGCGAGGAAGTCGTCTGGCGAAGGAACGGCGAGGTGTCGAAGATCTGGTTGCAGTACCCCTCGTTGTCCTTGACCTGGATGTTCACGCTGGTCTCGTCGGCCTTCCCTTTGTTGTCCGTGACGCAAAGTGTGACGGTGTACTGCCCGGGGCTCTGGTAGAGGTAGGAGACGTCGCGGCGGAAGTCGTCCGCGCACGAGACCCCGTCGGTCGCGTCAAAGTCCCAGCCGTAGCGCAGCTCGAACTCGTCGGCGGACTGGTTCGCGGAAAAGCGCACGACGTCCCCAAGCCAGACCGTGTCGGCCGAGTACCAGATGCGCGCAATTGGGGGCTCGTTGATGAGTTCGACACGCACGGTTACGGTGCACGCGTCCGTCGCAAGGCCGTCGCTCACGATGAGCTGGGCCGGGTACCCGTCGGGCTTCGGGACGTTGTAGACATGGGTCGTAATGCCCGAGACCGTGTAGCCCGTGTCGGCGCCGTCGCCGAATTTCCAGCGGAAGAGCAGCGTGTCGTTGTCGGGGTCCTTCGAGAGCGAGCCGTCGAAGGTCACCGTGCGCGAGGTCTCTGTGGGGATCGCGGGCGGGCAGACGGCGAGGGGCTTCTCGTTCACCACGAGGTAGCGGGTCGTCGTCGACTGGGAGATGCCGTCGCTCGCGGTGAACTTGACGGGGTAAACCCCCCGGACGTCGTAGCGGTGCGTGGCGACCGGCGAATTCGACTGGCAGGGGTTCGCGTCCGTGCAGAAGGGGTCGCCAAAGTCCCAGTGCCAGCTCTTGATGGGGAAGCCGTCCGGGTCAACGGTCCCGACCGCCGAGAAGGGCACGACGGAGCCCTTGTTCACGCGGTCAGGCATGTTGAGCAGGATCGCGGGCGGGCGGTTGTTGTCGATCTGCGCCACGAGCGTCGATGTCACCGGGTCCGTCCCGTCGAACCCCGTGAGGTTCACGTTGTAGGTGCCGTTGAACGTGAACGTGTGGGTCGCGTTCTCGCTCGTGCTGATCGGAGAGCCGTCGCCCCAATCCCAGATGAGCGAGACGTTCGCGCGGCCGTTGTCGAGGTCGTCGTAGATTGCTGAGAAGTTGTAGGGGACGCCCGCGAAGCCCTGGAAGGAGCCCACGTAGGGGCTGCCGTCGAGAATCGCGGTGGCCGAAACGCTCGGCGGGATGTTCTTGTAGGCGACGAAGATCGTTATTGTCTTCTCGTCGGTGAAGCCGAGCGGGTTCGTCACGTTGAGGGTGACGGTGTAGTACCCCTCGTCGCGGTAGGGGTGCGTGATGACTTCGTCGCACCCCCCGTACCGCGGGGTCGAGTTGTCGCCAAAGGACCACTTGCAGAAGAGCGAGGGCAGCGTCGACACGGGGTCCGTTGAGCCCTGGGCGGAGAAGAGCACGGGGATGCCCGTCCAGTAGGTCTCGCTGTTGTCGGGCTTTGTGAGGTCGGCCGTGGGCGAGGGGTTGATCCAGGGCAGCGTGATCTTCGACTGGTAGATGTAGCCCGTGTAGGCGCGGGCGATGACGCGGTTGTTCTCGGGGACCGAGTCCTCGCGCCAAACGCGCAGGTACACGCGGGCGTCGGTCATGTTGTAGTCGCCGCTGATTGGGACTGTAGGCACGGAGCCGTCGAGGTTCACGAATTCGGGCTCGAGGGTTTTCGTGGTCGTAAAGGAGGGGTACGTGATGATCGTGTCATTGAAGCCGTCGTGGTCAAGGTCGATGTCGACCTCGAAGTTGAAGATCTTGCCCGACTCGTTGCCCGAGTTGATCGTGAGGTTCAGGGAGTTGGGGAGCGCGGGGTTGTAGGTCGAGTTGAGGATTTTCCAGGAGAGCCCGACGCCCGGGTAGTGGAAAATCGCGGCGAAGTCGGGGCCGCCGGCCTGGATGCCCGCCCAGCCTGCGGGGATTTGCTGGGTGATCTGGTCGAAGTCGAGGAAGTAGGGGTCGCGGACCTGGGGGGTGGGCAGGAGGGAGCCCGAGTTGAGGCGCAGGACGACGGGGCGGTCGGCGTAGGCGGTGGCGACAGGCGCGCTCGTCGGCTCCGGCGCCGAGAGCGGCTGGGGCGCGGCGGCAGCGGGGGCCACGAGTAGGGCGGCAAGCGACGAAGAGAGGAGGAGGCCGACCACGAACGCGCTATTGAGGGACCGCAAAGCAAACCACCCTAGCAGATGCAAGGTAACTGGATGTCCTCCGGATTGAGGGGGACTTTAGTCAAAATGAAAGGTTCCTTATTTATACGTATCCGGCGGCGGACACTTCTCTGGCAACAGCAAGAGGGCCGGAGAGGGCCCAAGAATTATTCAACTTGGAAGATAAAAATTGACGGCGGGCTCCCCGCGCCCAGTTTGGGGGTCGTGCTAGTTCGCGGACGGGCAGAGGTCCTGGCGCGGGGCCAGACAACATTTCGGGGTTGATAAGGCTTAAATGGGGGTGCCATGATCGCCGCCTCCCGCGCCCCCGGGAAAGGGACTTCCGCATGCCTATGAAACTCTCGCGTTTCGAGAAGGCCAGGATCATTGGAGCCCGCGCACTCCAGATTTCGATGGGGGCCCCGATTATGGTCGAAACGCCGGCGGACCTCTACGACCCGATCCGGATCTCCGAGATGGAGTACGCAGCCGACGCGATCCCGATCACGGTGAAGCGCGCGCAAGAGATCGACTTCAAGTGGGACTAGCCGGCAAGGGCCCAAGGGCGCGGAAGGTGGGGGAGGAAGGCCGATGGCGGAGACCGAGCTCCAGACCCTGAACTCCGAGGGGCTGCTCATCGCCGAAGACACCTACCTCACGGCGGGCGTGCAGATCGGCACGCAGCAGAAGTCGAAGGACATGCTCCCGTTCATTTTCAAGGTCCGCTCCGACGGGCTCTACATCCTTGACGTGAAGAAGACGGACGAGCGGATCCGGGGCGCGGCGAAGTTCCTCGCGCGCTTCGACCCGCCGCAGGTGCTGGTGACGAGCGCGAGGCAGTACGGGCAGAAGCCGACGAGGCTCTTCGCGAAGCACACGGGCACGCGGTCGATCTCGGGCCGCTTTGTGCCGGGGATGCTCACGAACCCGCAGCTCAACCACTTCACGGAGCCCGATGTGCTCGTCGTGACGGACCCGACGGCGGACTTGCAGGCGCTCCGGGAAGCGGTGAACATTGGCATCCCGGTCGTCGGCCTGTGCGACGCGAACAACGAGCACAAGTACGTCGACTATGTGATCCCCTGCAACAACAAGGGGCGCCGGGCGCTCGCGGTCGTGTACTGGCTCCTCGCGCGTGAGGTCCTGAAGGCGCGGGGTACGGTCAAGGAAGACAGCGAGTTCACCGCGACGGTGGACGAGTTCGAGGCGACCCTATAGGGGCGTCGCGGGCCCCTTTGCGGCAAGCCTACATAGGCCGGCCACGATTCGAAGCGACGTGGTGCGCCGTCCGGCGGTGGCGGGGCAGTTCTACGACGCGACCGAGAGAGGCCTCGTGCGCCAGATCGAGGCGTCGTACAGGCACAATGTGGGGCCGGGGGAGGTGCCGCCGGCCCCCAAGGCCTGGCCCCCTGGAAAGCCTTGGGCCTACGTGGTGCCGCACGCCGGCTACGTGTTCTCGGGCCCGGTGGCCGCACACGCGTTCCTCGACATCGCCAAGCGCGGCGTCCCCGAGACTGTCATGATCGTTGGCCCGTCGCACCACATGATCGCACACCCGGTGTCCGTGGGCACCGAAGACTGGAGGACGCCCCTGGGGGTGGCCAAGGTCGATGTGGACCTCGCCAAGCAGTTTGTGGGAGGCGCGGTCGCGCACTCTGACGAGGACTTCGCCGAGGAGCATTCGCTCGAAGTCGAGGTGCCGTTCATGCAACACCTCGCGCCCGCGGTGAAGATCGTCCCCATCATCATGCTCGACCAGAGCTACGCCTCGGCCAAGGCCGTGGGGGAAAGGCTGGCCCAGGTGATTGACAAGAACAGGGGCAGGTCGCTCGGCGTCCTTGCCTCGACAGACTTCACGCATTACGAGAGCGCGGCGCGAGCGGCCGCGCAGGACCGGCATGCGCTCGAAGCGATCGAAAGGGGTTCGGCCGAGGAGCTTGACCGGCAGGTGCGTGGCCGCGACATCTCGATGTGCGGGCCGGGCCCGACGATGGCCGTGCTCGAGGCCTTCAAGCCCGAGCGGACGCAGCTACTCAAGTACGCGAATTCGGCGGACGCCGAGTACATCAAGGCCATGGCCGAGGTCGTGGCCTACGCGGCCGTGCGGCTGGCGTGAGCCCAGGCCCTCACCAGTGCTCGGCAATCCGCCGCGGGGCCTCGTCCTGCCAGCGCGTGCCCACGGGCACGGCCGCGGCGGTGAGCCCCAGGTTGCTGGCCTCCGCGCGCTTTAGGTAGGCGTAGAACTCGCGGAGGTACGACGAGCGCTCGCGCCGGCCCTCGCCGAGGGCATCGAGAAGACCGCGGAGCTTCACGACGTCCTTCTCGTTGAGGAACCCCGTGAAGGTGGACTCGGCGGGCGAGAGCCAAACCGGCAAACTGTCGAAGAGTTTGCCCATGAACGCATCGATCTCGATGCTCTCGTTCGAGAGGTCGCCGAAGAAGTCCCACAGATTCCCCCCCGCGTCGAGGGCGCCCTTGTCAGGCTCGGGGAAACTCGCCGGCCAGAGGGCAGGCGGCGGGTCGACGAGCGTGAGGTCGAGGAGCAGGCGGTAGGCCTCGAAGCACCAGGGGGACGCGCCGGCGTAGTGGAACACGCCGCGGGCGGCGTCCATCCGCCAATGGGCCGGGTAGGGGCCTTCGCCGATGTAGTCGATCGAGCCGCTCATGATGAGGTCGACGAGCCTCTTGGCGCGCACCTCCGCGTCCTTCTGGAGCTCTTCGGAGCCGAAAGGGAAATCGACAAGCAGCGAGGCAAGGGCCTCCACGCGGCCCTGGAAGAGGGCCTCCTGGAGCGCGTTCGCGATCCGCGTTTCGAGGAGCGTCCCGCGGAAGGGCAGGATGACCCACGCGCGCTCGGGGTCAGCCACGGCGCGCAAAGCGGCCCCGCACTACATCAAGACGTAGGAGCGGGCGGTGGTCACCCCTCAAGGAAGATCCGGAGCTGCTTCTCGATCATCGGCCAGCTTGCGATCATGGGTTTCCGCGTGACGAAGACCGTGATGTCCTCGCCGGCCACCTCGTAGGACCCCGTGATGAGCCCGCCGAACTCGCCCTGCTTGGCGTCGCCGATCATGGTCACGCCGCGGGAGGCGGCGGCCGCCTTGGCCTGCGCGAGTTTTTCCTCGGCGTTTCCCTTGAGCGCGAAGTGGAATTCCACGGCGGCAACTCCTTGGAGGGGGAAAACATCGCGAATCCACATAAGGTGCGCGGGTGCGGGCGTTCCTTCACGGCCGGACGTCGTAGGCGAGGGGCACGAGGGCTCGTTGGTTGAACGCCTCAAGGCTCCCGGGCGCCTGGAAGTCGAACCCGTCCTTGATGAGGGGCCCGAGGGCGCGCAGGAAGGCCTCGATGTCCTTGTCGGCCTTGGCGAGCTCGCCGAGCGAGACGGGCTTTTGCCCCTCGGGAAACTCGAAAACGCGCACCATGCGGCCGCCTTTGAGGAAGAGGGAGTTGCGCTTGGCGCCCATTGCCCGCGCGACTTTGCGCCCGCCCTCGGCGTTGTTGAGGAGGCGTTCGAACTCGGCTTCCTTCCCGGGCTTCGCTTCGAAAGTAAAACACACGAGCATGCGGCCACGATGGGAGGGCTCCTATTTTGAACCGGCGCCGGGGGGCCCCGCCGCACCTCCGGCAAACCCTTATTGGCCGCCCTCGCTCCGCGCCCTCCGGGGCGCAATGAAGGTCGTCTTCCTCCAAAACCTGAACGAGGCCACGGTACGCTACTTCAAGGAGAGGTGCCTCGGCCAGGACCTCGTGTTCCCGCAGACCGAGGACGTTGAGAAGCTCGCGAAGGCTGCGGAGGGCGCAGACATCCTCGTGGGGTACCGGCTGCCGAAGGGGGTCCTCGACGCCGCGCCGGGCCTGAAGGCGTTTCTAACGGGGGCGGCGGGAGTGGACCGGACGGTGGCCGAGAACCTCAAAGGGCGCGGGGGCGTGGCCGTCGGCAACTCGCACGCAAACGCGCTCGATGTCGCCGAGCACGCGCTCGCTCTTGCGCTCGACGCGGCCAAACTCGTCTCGCGGGGCGACCGGGAGCTCCGCCAGGGCGACTGGACGCTGCGCTACGACGACGTGCCCGGCGTCCTCATGAGCCACAAGACAGCGGTCATCCTGGGATACGGCGCGATCGGCCGGGCGCTTGCCAGCCTGCTCAAGGGCTTCAGGATGAATGTGATCGGCGTGCGAGCGAGCCGGGACGAAGCGGGGCAGGACGAGTTCGGCGTGCAGGTGGTTGGCCCGGGGGACCTCGACGTGACGCTTTCGCAGGCCGACTTCGTGTTCGTCTTCGCCCCGCTTACCCCGAAGACCAAGGGGCTCCTTGGCCCCAAGCAGGTGGGCGCGATGAAGCGGACGGCCGTGCTTGTAAACGTCTCGCGGGGGCCCGTGGTGGACGAGGGGGCGCTCTTCGACGCGCTGAAGTCGCGGCGGATCGGCGCGGCGGGGATCGACGTGTGGTACGTGTACCCGAAGGATGAGGCGGCCCAGAAGTCCACGAGGCCCGGCCACTTCGCCTTCGAGGAGCTTGACAACATCGTGCTCTCGCCGCACCGGGCGTCCTACACGGAACGGATGCACAAGGAGCAGTGGGACGATGTCGTGGAGAACATCCACCGGGTCGCGCGGGGCGAGTCGGTGAAGTACAAGGTTGACCTGGAGGCCGGGTACTGAAACCGCACTGCGGGCCACTCAGTCGGCCTGGCCGACAAGGAAGCCTTCCTTGCGCCATTCGGAGGCGACCTGGTCGAGGCCCTCGCGGTACGTGGGGTACTTGGGGGCCCACCCGAACGCCTCGCGGAAGGGCGCGCTCGTCGTGCGCATGGGGATCGTGAAGAACTCGGCCGTGAAGCGGCCGGCCCCGAGGCGGGCGAGGGCCGCGGACATGTGCCCGGGGGGCCTAGCGCCGATCTTGGCGGCAAAGGTGGATAGGAAGTCGCGCACAGGCGCGGGCTCGTTGTCGACCACGTGGAAGATTCCCGAGCGCGGGCGCAGTGCGGCCGAGACCACGGCGCTCGCGGCGTCGTCCGAGTGGATGATCGCAAGCGTGCTTGCCCCCGTGCCGATCACGGGCATCTTGCGCTCGGCGAGGCGCTCACCCATGTAGCGGGTGTGCCAGGCGTCGGGCGAATAGAAGTTGCCGAAGCGGAGCGTCGTTGTGACGAGGCTGCCGTCGGCGGCCATGGCCTTCGCGAGGTGCTCGGCCTCCGCGACGGCGGCGTTGATCGGGTCGTCGGCGACCGGCGCGGATTCGTCGTAGGGCGAGCCGTCCGCCGGCCGCGAGGCCCACACGATGCTCTCCTGCAGGAACACCTTCGCGCCGACGCGGGAGGCGGCGGCAAGCAGAGCCTTCGTCCCCTCCGTGCGAAGCGCGTTCGTCTCCTCGAAGTCCGCGGGGCGGATGCGCGCGGAGCGGGGGATTGCCGTGGCCGCCCGGATGACGACCTCGCAGCCCTCGGCGGCTTTCGACATGGCGGCCGAGTCGAAAGGGTCGCCGCGCACGGGAGTGCCACCGGCGCCCCTCACCGTCGCGTCGCCCGCATCGCTTCGCGTGAGCCCGACGACCGCGTGTCCAAGCGCGGTGAAATCCCGCACGAGGCGGCGCCCGAGGACGCCCGTGGAACCCTGGATGAAGACCTTCAAGCAGGGCCCCCGGCGGCCATGGCCGCGGCCCTATTTGACGCGATCCCCGGCGGGAAAGAGGAAGGCACCGGCCGGTCCCGAACCGGCCCGGGGCCGCCGCCTGCGCAAGCCTTATCCCCGCGTTTCGCTTTCCGCAACCCGCTTACGAATTGCGAACAAAAGGGGGTTGGGAGGATGGACAAGACCGACCTCAAGATCCTCCAGATCTTGAGGCGCGACGCGCGGACCCCCTTTGTCGCGGTCGCAAAGCGCGTCGGGATGACGGAGGGGGCGATCCGCGCGCGCGTGAAGCGCCTCGTCGCCGAGGGGACGATCGAGCGCTTCACCGTCGTGTCGCGCACCGGGGGGATCCGGGCGATCGTCGGGGTGCGGGTGAGGCCCGGCGCCTCAAGCGACCGCGCTGCGGAGGCGATCCGGAAAGTCGGGGGCGTGGGGTCGGTGCTCGAGGTGACCGGCGAGGTCGACCTCTTTGCCTTCGTCGACGCCGAGGACACCCGCGGGCTCAACCGGGCGATCGACCAGATCCGGAGGATGGGGCCTGTTGTCGAGACGAAATCCATGACGATCCTGAACGAGCATTAGGGGGAACACGGGTGGCGGCACAGCGGCTGGAGGGCGCGATGGTCGCGCTCGTGACACCTTTCGAGCGCGACGGGGCGGTCAATTGGAAGCGGCTCAAGGAGCTCGTGCGGTGGCACGAGGAGGCGGGCACGGACTGGATCGTCGCGTGCGGGACAACCGGCGAGGCCGCGACGCTCACGCCCGAGGAGCACGCGAAGGTCACGGCGACGGTGGTCGGCGCGGTGCGCAAGGCGAGGGTCATCGGGGGTTCAGGGAACAACGACACGCGCAAGGCCGTTCGCCAGGTGAAGGAGGTCTGCGACCTTGGCGTCGACGCGGTCCTCAGCCTCGCGCCCTACTACAACAAGCCCACGCAGGAGGGGTACTTCCTCCACTTCCAGGAGATCGCGCGCGCGTCGGAGAAGCCCATCATTGTGTACAACGTCCCGGGGCGCACGGGGGGCAACATCGAGGCCGCGACGCAACTGCGGCTCGCCAAGGTGCCGAACATCGCCGCCGTGAAGGAGGCGAGCGGGAACCTCCCGCAGATCATGAAAGTCCTTGCGGGCGCGCCGCGGGGTTTCAGCGTGCTGTCGGGCGACGACGCGGTCACCTTCCCGATGATGGCGATGGGCGCAAAGGGCGTGATCTCCGTGACGGCGAACCTGATCCCGGAGGAAATCGCCGACATGGTCCACCTGTGCCTCCAAGGGCGATGGGGGCCCGCGCGCGCGATCCACGAGCGGCTCCTCCCGGTCCACGACGCGATGTTCCTCGAGTCGAATCCGATTCCCGTAAAGGAAGCGATGAACCTCGCAGGGATGCGCGTGGGGCCGGTGCGCCTGCCGATGACGCCGATGGCTCCGGCCAACCGCGAGAAGCTCCAGGCGGTCCTGCGCCAGACCGGCGTGGTCCAGGGGGCCCGCGCGTGATCGTGCGCCTCGGGGTGGCCGGCGGCCTCGGGCGGATGGGCCGCGAGATCGTCCTTTTCGCGATCGCCTCCCCCGACGCGTTCGACGTGGTCGCCGCCGGCGTGCCGCAGGGGAGCAAGGACGCGGGGAAGCGGCTCGGAGCGCTCCTCCACCTCGAGTCGGCGGGCGAGGTGCTGCCAGAGCGCGCGTTCAAGGCGTCGTTGAAGAAGGGCGACTTCGATGTCCTCGTGGATGTGACGGGGGCCGATTCGGCGGCGCCCTACATGCGGGAGGCCGTGGCGTCGCGCACGCCCTTCGTGTCGGGGTCGACGGGCGTTCCCGAGAAGGACCTCAAGGCTGTCGCCGGTGCAGCCAAGCGTGCAGGCGTGGCGGGCGTGTGGACGCCGAACTTCTCGGTCGGCGTGAACGTGTGGTGGGCGGCGCTGTCGCGGCTCGCGCGCGCGTTGCCCGACTATGACGTGGAGATCGTCGAGGCGCACCACAACCAGAAGAAGGACGCGCCCTCGGGCACGGCCAGGCGGGCGGCGGAGCTCATCCAGAAGGCCTCGGGCCCCGCGAAGCTCGTCCACGGGCGCGTCGGGATCACGGGCCCGAGGGGCCGGGAGATCGGCGTGCACGCCGTGCGGATGGGCGATGTCGTCGGCGAGCACACGGCGTACTTCTCCGGGAACGCCGAGCGCATCGAAATCACGCACCGCGCGCACTCGAGGATGGCCTTTGCCGCGGGCGCGCTTGAGGCCGCCCGGTGGGTCGCCTCGGCGAAGCAAGGCGGCCTTTTCACGATGGGCGATGTCCTTGGAATCGGCCGCGACTGACCGCAAACTCCCGGAGGCCCTCCCCCCATGCGCAAGGTCATGAAGTTCGGCGGCACCTCCGTGAAGGACGCGGCCATGATACGGCGCGTCGTCGAGCTCGTGTCGAAGGAGCGCGCGGACGGCCACGAGGTCGTGTGCGTGGCAAGCGCCGTCACGGGCGTTACAAACGCGCTCGTGAAGATGGTGAGCCCGCCCCCCAAGGAGAAAGACGTGGACGGCCACGTGGACACGCTTGAGGCGCTGCACCACAAGATCGCCGGCGAACTCCTCAGCGACGCCCCGCGGCGCAAGGCGGCGCTCGAAGACCTCGACCGGCAGCTCGCGAGGCTGCGCCGCATCCTCCAAGGCGTCGCCTACACCGAAGAGCTCACGCCGCGGACGCGCGACCTCGTGCTCTCCTTTGGCGAGCGGCTCTCGTGCACGCTGCTTGCCCACGCGTTCCTCGAACGCGGGACGCCTGCGGTCCTCCTCGAGTCCGACACGATCGGGATGGTGACCGACGGCCGGTTCGGGCAGGCCTCGCCGCTGCTTGCCAAGATTGCGGAGAACTTCCAGACCTCCGTGGTGCCGCACCTCAAGGAGGGCCGGGTCCCGCTGATCACGGGGTACTTCGGCTCCGACGTGCAGCTTCGGACCACGACCTTCGGCCGGGGCGGGTCGGACTTCGCCGCCGCGATCGTCGCATTCGCCGTCGATGCCGACGTCTGCGAGATCTGGACGGACGTCGACGGGTTCATGTCTTGCGACCCGAGGCTCATCCCCGAGGCCCAGCTCATCCACCAGACTTCGTACGAGGCAGCCGCCGAGCTCGCCTACTTCGGCGCGAAGGTCCTGCACGCGCGCACGGTGGAGCCCGTCGAGGAGGTCGGCATCCCGATCCACATCAAGAACACGTTCAACCCGGCGGCCGAGGGCACCTGGATCCTCGAGGAGGCGCGGGAGACGGGGAAGGTGTTCACGGCGATCGCCTACAAGGACAAGCTCGCGTCCGTGCGGCTCTACGGCCCGGGCCTCTCGTTTGCGCCCGAGGTCGCCGCGCGCATCCTCGAGGCGGTAGCGGCGCTCGACGTGAACCTCTACGCGGTCTCGACGTCCGCGTCGAACTTCGCGATCCTCGTCGACGAGGCGGAGGCCGAGCGCGTCGAGAGGGCGCTTGAGGGCTTGAAGGGCGGCGTGGCCGAGAACGTGTTCAGGCGGGGCGACCTCGCGCTCATCTGCTGCGTGGGCGAGCGGATGTCGACGACGCCGGGCATCGCTGCCCGCGTCTTTGGCGCGATCGGGCGGGAAGGGATCAACATCGAGATGATCTCGGAGGGCTCCTCGCCGGTGGCCGTGAACTTCGCGGTGCCGGGCCAGGCGCTTGGGAGGGCCGTAAGGGTCTTACACAAGGAGTTCTTCGGCGGCGCCTGAGAGAGGGGGGAGCGGCCGTGCGCGAATACCCAGAGAAGAAGGGCGTCCTCGACATCGACGGCATCGACGTCCACGAGCTCATGAAGCAGACGGGCACGCCCGTCTTCGTCTACGAGCAGAGGCGCATCGAGGCGAACTTCGACCGCCTCAAGGCGGCCTTCTCGAAGCACTTCAAGGACGTCCGGATCCACTACGCGATGAAGGCGAACAGTGCTCTGGCGGTCCTTCGGATCCTCGAGATGCGCGGCGCGCGCATCGACGCGGTGAGCTGGAACGAGGCGCAGCTCGCGATGCTCGCGGGGTTCCCGGCGCGGCGGATCCTGTTCACCGGAGTCAACGTTGACAATGAATCGCTCGAGGCTGCGGCGAAGATCGAGCCGATCATGACGTTTGACTCGGTCTCGCAGATGGATCGGATGGCCAAGATCCGCCGGACGCTCGACATCGCAATCCGTGTGAACCCGGAGGTCGGCGCGGGCCTCCACGCGAAGACGACGACGGGGCACAAGGGCTCGAAGTTCGGAGTGCCGGCAGGCGACATCGTGCCGGCGTTCCTGAGGGCGAAGCAACTCGGGTTCAACGTCGTGGGCATCCACGGGCACATCGGTTCGGGGTGGCTGGAGCCGGACCCCTTTTTCGAGGCCGCGAAGGTCGTCTGCGCGCTTGCCAAGAAAGTGGAGAAGGAAGCGCGCGTGAAATTCGAGTTCGTTGACCTCGGAGGCGGTTTCGGCGTCCCCTACCGGCCGGAGGAGAAGGAGCTCGACGTGGAGGCGGTCGCCGAGGGCGTGGGGAAGGTGTTCAACGAGAGTTTCGGCGGGACCGAGACCGCGCTCGCCATCGAGCCTGGCCGCTACCTCGTGGCCGACGCGGGCTACCTGATCACTAGGGTCACGGCGCTCAAGGAGACGCCGGGCGGCGTCTACCTCGGGGTCGATGCTGGGATGAACGACCTCATCCGCCCGGCGATGTACGACGCCTACCACCACATCCTTCCCGTGCACAAGATGGACCAGCCGTTCGACCGGACCTACAACATCGCGGGCCCGATCTGCGAAAGCGGCGACGTGTTTGCGCGCGACCGGCAGCTGCCGAAACTCGCCGAGGGGGATGTCCTCGCGATCCTCAACGCGGGTGCCTACGGGATGACGATGGCCTCGAACTACAACTCGAGGGGCCGAGCCCCCGAGGTGCTGGCCTGGAACGGCCAGATGCGGCTCATCCGCAAGCGCGAGACGCTCGAGGACATTGCGCGCCCCCAGACGGTTCCGGACCACCTCCGCGAGGCGGGCCAGTTCAAGGACCTGAGCGGCGAAGGGGCGAACATCAAGATGGTGAGGTGAGGGCGTGGCGGGCAAGCGCAAGGGGAAAAAGGCCCCGAAGCGTGCGCCCCCTCGGAAGGCGGCGCCGAAACTTGCCGGCGTCCCGTTCCTCAAGGTCCACGGCCTTGGCAACGACTTCCTGATCGTCGACGCCACGAAGTTCGATGTGCCGGAGACGCCGGAGTTTGCCAAGAAGGTCTGCGACCGAAACTTCGGCGTGGGCGCAGACGGCGTGCTCTACTACAAGCCGTCGACAAAGGGCGACTTCTACATGCGGATCCTCAACAGCGACGGCTCGGAGGCCGAGATGTGCGGCAATGGGATCCGATGCATGGCAAGGTGGGCCTTCGAGTCGGGCCGGGCCAAGACGACTGAAATGAAGGTCGAGACGCTTGGCGGCATGCGGATCTGCCGGCTGAACCTCAACAAGGACGGCTCGGTTGCCGACGTGACGGTGGACATGGGCGCGCCGAAGCTCGCGCGGTCGAACTTGCCGATGACGGGTGCGGGCACCTACTTGGGCCAGATGTTCGAGATTGAGCCGGGCAAGACCGTGCCGGCCTCCGCCGTGTCGATGGGCAATCCGCACTTCATCCTCTTCACCGAGGCCTCGGTGGAAAGAGCCAAGGCGATTGGGCCGAGGCTCGAACGCCACGAGTGGTTCCCGCGGCGCACGAACGTGGAGTTTGCCGAGCCGGTCTCGGGCCGCGAGATCAACCTCGTGGTTTGGGAGAGGGGCGCGGGGCTCACGCTTGCCTGCGGCACAGGCGCCTGCGCGACGGTCGTGGCCGCGGCGCTTGGCTCGTACGTGGAGTTCGACCGCGAGGTCAAGGTGAACCTGCCCGGCGGCTCGCTCCATATCACGGTGCCGAAGGATCTCTCGCGCGTGTGGATGCGCGGGCCGGCGACCTTTGTGTACGCCGGGCAGCTAGACCCGGCCTCGTTCAGGTGAGGGACGATCATGGCCAACCCCCCGACGACCCCGTACGCGAAGCGCATCGACCGCCTCCCGCTGTACCTGTTCGCCGAGCTCGAGCGCAAGATCGCCGCGAAGCGCAAGGCGGGCGTCGACGTGATCTCGCTCGGGATCGGCGACCCCGACCTGCCGCCGCCGGCCTTCATCGTGGAGTCGGTCAAGAACCACCTCGAAGACCCGAAGTGCCACGGGTACCCCACCTCGCGCGGCGAGCTGCGGATCCGCGAGGCCGTCGCGAGGTGGATGAAGGGGCGCTTCGGCGTAGAAGTCGACCCCGACTCGGAAGTCTGCGTGACTGTTGGCTCGAAGGAGGGCCTCTCGAACTTGGCGCGGGCGTATGTAAACCCGGGCGAGAAGGTCGCGGCGTCCAACCCGGGGTACCCGGTCTACCGCCAGTCCGCTTCGCTCCTCAACGACGCAGAGAACGTGATGCTCGCGCTCACGCACGACAACGGCTTCCTTCCGAACCTCGAACTCGTGAAGGGGTGCAGGATGTTCTTCTTCGGCTACCCGAACAACCCGACGGGCGCGATCGCCCCCGAAATGTTCTGGAAGGCTTGCGGGATGCTTGCCGACACGCACCCGGAGACCGTAGTCGTCTCGGACCACGCCTACTGCGAGATGACCTACGACGACTACCGCTCCCCTTCGCTCCTGCAGTACACGCGCAATGCAGTCGAGTTCCACTCGATGTCGAAGGTCTTCAACATGACGGGCTACCGCGTGGGGTTCGCCGTTGGCCGCAGGGACATCATTGCGGGGCTCGAGAAGGTGAAGTCGAACCTGGACTCGGGCACGCCGATGTGGATCCAGGAGGCCATGGCTGAGGGCCTCGGCCGCTACAGCGGCGCGACCCCGCCGAAGGAGGTCAAGGAGAACCTCGCCGTGTACGCGAAGCGCCGCGATCTCATGGTTGCGGGGCTGCGCAACTTGGGCCTCAAGTTGGAGCCGCCGAAGGGGACCTTCTACCTCTGGGTTGACGTCGGCGGCGAGGAGGGGCCGTTCTGTGACAAGGCCCTCGACGCAGGGGTGGTTATCACGCCAGGGCGAGGGTTCGGGGAGTATGGAAAAGGGTTCATCCGGATCGCGCTCACGCAGCCGGAAGAGAAGCTCAAGGTGTGCTTGGAGAGGCTTGCGGGGGTCGTGGCCCGGTAGGCGGGCCTAACGGTTGTAGTAGATCTCGCCCTTTCGCACCACCGAATGCACGCGATTTCGGGAGAGCTCCGTGGCCGCCTCGTCGACCGTGTGGGCGTCAAGGATGGCCAGGTCCGCGAGCTTTCCTTCTTCGATGCTCCCCACGAGGTGCCCTTTGCCAAGGGAACAAGCCGCATTGAGCGTCGCTGCGGTGAGCGCTGCTTTGGGGGGCGCGCGCATCGAAAAAACAGCGAGCGCCATCACGCGCTGCATCGACGAGAGTTGGCAGTTCGGGTTGAAGTCGGTGGCAAGCGCGAACGGGACGCCCTCGCGGATGAGCTCGCGCGCGTCGGGCCAGTTGTGGCTGAGGAGCACGAGCGGGGCGGCCGGCGCCAGGACGGGAACCACGCCGGCGTCGCGCAAGATGCGGAAGTCCTGCTGTGTGGCGCAAAGCAGGTGGTCCGCCGATGCGGCGTGGACATCCGCGGCAAGCCGCGCCCCGCCCACGCGCCCGAGCTCGTCGGCGTGCAGGCGAAGGCCGAGCCCCGCGCGCTGGGCTGTGACCAGGATCGCACGGCACTCCTCGGGGGTGAAAGCGCCCTCGTCGCACCACACGTCGACGAACGCCGCCAGCCCCTCCCGCAGGACCTCGGGGAGCATTTCACCGAGGACCATCTGGACGTAGACATCGCGGACCTTGGCAAGCTCGCGCGGGACGGCGTGTGCGGCAAGGAGCGTCGGGACGACATCCTGCACCGCGGCGGCCTTGATGCGCTCGATGGCCCGGAGCATCTTGATTTCATTTTCCGTGTCGAGCCCGTAGCCGGACTTGACCTCGACCGTCGTGGTCCCTTGGCGCAGCATCTCGTGGAGCCGCTTCTTGCCGGTCTCGGCGAGGTGGTCGGCCGAGGCCTTGCGCGTCGCCTCCACGGTATGGTGAATCCCGCCCCCCATCTGCTGGATTTCGAGGTAGGTTTTGCCGGCAACCTTGTGCTCGACTTCGAAGGAACGCTCGCCGGCAAACACCGCGTGGGTGTGAGGGTCCACGAACCCGGGGACGACCAGCATGCCACCAGCGTCGAGTTCGTCGGCGCCCTCGGGGACCTTGACCCGCGAGCGGGGGCCCACGGCGAGGATCACGCCGCCCTCGTCGATGACGATCACGCCGTCCTCGACCTCGTACAGCGCGCCCATGGCGCGCCCGCCGAGGGGGCGGCTGCCGCGCGGCGTGGCGATACGCCCGCAGTTCACGAGGGCCTTGACCAGAGGCGAAACTCCCCGGCTACGGGGAGGGCGGCGGCGAAGAAGAGCCTTCGCCCGGTGCGGTTGCCCCGGTTGCCTTTCGCCGACGCATGAAGATGTAGAGGACGATGAGGACGGCCGCGGTGCCTCCGACCCCCGCAAGGACGAGGGGCGTGCCGTCCGAGGCCGGCCGCTCGACGCGGATGGAGATCTCCGCGCTGTTAGAGCCGCCAGCGGCGTCCGTGACGGTCAAGGTCACCGTGTAGGTCCCCGCCTCCGCGTAGGAGTGGTTCACGACCACGCCGGTGCCGTTCGTGCCATCCCCGAATTCCCACCGGATCGCGAGGGGAAACCCCTCGGGGTCGGTCGAGTGGCTCGCGTTGAACTTGACGGTCTTGCCGGGCTCCGTGTACCAGAGGTCGAAGGCCGATTCGGCGACCGGGGGTCGGTTCGACACCTGGAGGGCCACCGTCGAGGTATTGGTGGCCCCCAGGTTGTCCGTCACGGTGACGCTGAACGAGAAGTTGCCGCTGGAGAAGTACTGGTAGCCATTCGCCTCGGGGAACAACGCGGTCGTGTTGCCGTCTCCGAAGTCAACGAAGTAGGACACGACGGCCCCGTCGAGGTCCGAGGCTTCGACCGCTGCCGAGAGCGGGACAAGCGTTAGGATCGAGGTATCTGGCACGAGGAGCGTGAGGAAGGGAGCGGCGTTGGGGACCACGATGACGCGCGAAACGGTTGAAAGGAGCGAGGCGTTCGCCTGCGAGCGGACCGTGAGGTTGACCGTGAGGTTGCCCGCCAACGGCGTGTAGCTCACGAGGGCCTCGTAGCGCGTGTCGCTCCCGACCTGCCATGTGAAGTTGAGGGGCGCGCATCCGTGCGAGGCGCTCGCGTCGAGTGAGAGGGTAAGTTCGCCGGGTGAGCCCGAAAACGACGAGGAGAAGTTCGCGAAGGGCGCGACGACGACACGCCTCGAGCCATTGTTGTTCGATTCGTCGTCCTCCGCGACCGCCTCCGCCGAATCGGCAAACAGCCGCAGCAGGTGTTCGCCGCAGGGGAGGGTGAAGGACGCGGCCTGGGACCCGTTGCCGGCGGCGGTCAAGGGGCCAAGGCTTACGGGCGAGCCGCTCGGCGACCCGTCCACGAAGAACTGGCCCTCAAAGGGGGGTGCGGCTGCGTCGCCTCCATTCGCGACCCAGTACGTCGCGTCAAAGGGCGTGTTGTCCCACGCGGCCGCGGGCCCCTCGATACCCGCCGTGAGGTCGGCAGCGCCAAGCGCCCCGCCGCCCAGGGCAATGGCTCCAAGGGCAAGGAGCCCGAGGGCCACGGGAATCCTCCGCTTCACGGCCTTGCATCGCGCCGCGCGCCTCTATAAAGGTAGGGTGCCCCGGGGCGCCCTGCGGGGACGCAAGGCCAAGATTGACCTAGGGGGGCTTGCCGTGCCCCTCGTGTGGAAGCCCCAACACGCCTGACGATGCGCGAGGCCACCGCCGCCGACCTCGGCGCGCTCACGGCCATCGACGCGCTCTGCTTCCCGCCGGAGGACCGCTACGCGCGGGGCCTCATGGAGGACATCCTGAGGGGCAAGTTCCTCGTCGAGACCGTCGACCGCGTCTCGACCCAGGTGGTTGCGGAGCGGGGCGCCCCCGCCGGCGCCGAGAAGATCATTGGCTTCGTGACCGTCGCGCGCGACCGCGGGTTCGGGCTCGTCGTGACGGTCGACGTGCACCCGGACTACCGCCGGCGGGGGGTCGGCAGGCTGCTCATGCGGGCCGGCGAGTCGAAGATGCGGGAGTGGGGAGTCACCGCGGCCGTGCTTACGGTGGGCACGCGCAATCAAGCGGCAAAGTTGCTCTACGAGAAGGAGGGCTACCTCCTCTTCCGGCGGATCCCCGGGTACTACGAGAGCGGAGACGACGCGCTGGAGATGCACAAGCGGCTGGCCTGACTTGAAGGGCGTCTCAGCGACAAACCAAGTCTTCAAAAAGACCCCCGCTTTCGGGGGGCCTTGGAGGTCACCGCGAGTGCCCGCCATCGAAATCAAGAACCTCGTGAAGCGGTACGGCGAACTCGTCGCCGTGAACGGGCTCTCCCTCGAGGTCGAAGAGCGGCAAATCTTCGGGATCCTGGGGCCAAACGGAGCCGGAAAAACCACGACGCTCGAGATCGTTGAGGGGATCCGCGACCCCGATGAGGGCGAGGTGCACATCCTCGGGCTCGACCGCGCGATGAAGAAGGCGGAGATCAAGCAGATCATCGGCGTCCAGCTCCAGGCGACGGCCACGCCCGACCGCCTCACCGTGCGCGAGACGATCGACCTCTTCGGCACCTTCTACGACCGGCACCTGCCGACCGACGAGGTGATCAGCCACGTCCAGCTCGAGGCGAAGGCGGACGACTTTGTCGAGAAGCTCTCGGGCGGCCAGCAGCAGCGCCTCGCGATCGGACTCGCGCTCGTGAACGACCCCAAGATCATCTTCCTCGACGAGCCGACGACGGGGCTCGACCCGGCCGCGCGGCGAAACCTCTGGGAAGTCATCGAAAACCTGCGCAAAGCCGGCAAGACCGTCGTGCTCACGACCCACTACATGGAGGAGGCCGAGAGGCTCTGCGACATCGTGGCGATCATGGACCAGGGGAAGATCGTGGCCAAGGACACGCCGGCGGGCCTCATCCGGTCGCTTGGCGAGAGCCAGGCGATTGAGTTCAGCCCCTCCCAGCCCGTGGCGGCCGCGGACCTTGAGGGGCTGCCCTCCGCGACCAAAGTGCAGGTTGCCGACGGCACGGTCTCCGTGTTCACGACGGACCCCGGGGCCACGATGCACGCGCTCATCGAGAAGTCCACGAAAGACGGGTTCAAGGTGGAAGGCCTGCGCCTGCGCAGCGCCTCGCTCGAGGACGTATTCGTGAGCCTCACGGGAAGGAGGCTGCGCGAATGAAGAACCGGTGGCTGCGGAACGCGACGGCCTTTGCAAGGGCCGACTTCAGGGCGTTCCTGCGCAACCGCGAAGCGGTCTTTTGGACTTTCTTCTTCCCGATCTTCTTCATGGTCCTCCTCGGGCTCGTCTTCGGAAACGCCCAGGTCATTGACCTGAAGGTCGGGGTCGTTAACGCGGACTCCGGCGAGGCATCGGCGAACCTCACGCAGCTCATCGACGGCGCGCCGAATGTCCGGGTCGAGCAATTTGCGGCGAACGAGAGTGCAGCGGCCGCCCTCACAAACGGCGACATCAACGTCTACCTAGTGATCCCCGCGGACTACACGGCGCGGGTCGCGAGTTCCCAGTCGCCGAACGGTTCGAACGGAACCCCCCCGGCTGTCCTCGACGTCTACTTTGCCGCGGACACGACGGGCAACGGTCGCGTCGCCCTCACGGTCGTGGTCCAGATCCTCTCGGGGGTCAACAATGCGCTCGTGCAGACGAACCCTGTGCTCGTCCCGAACCCCCACGAGGTCCAGGTGACGAAGGGGCGCTACATCGACTACCTCGTGCCCGGCATCATCGGGATGACGCTGATGTTCAACGGCGTGTTCGCGATTGCCGGCGTGATGACGACGATGCGCCAGAAGGGCATCCTTCGCCGGCTCAAGGTCACGCCCGTGTCGAAGAGCGCGATCCTGGCGGCGCTCATCACGACGCGGATGGTCATCACGTTCCTCGGGGTGCTCTTGATCCTCTTGGTCGGGGTCGTCGGCTTCGGGGTCTCGCTCCAGGGCAACCCGATCATCCTGGTCGGGCTCATCATCCTCGGGTCGCTCTCGTTCACGACTTTCGGGTTCGCCGTCTCCTCGTACGCCAAGACGATCGAGTCGGCCGAGTCAATGGCCAACGTCGTCACGATGCCCATGATGTTCCTCGGCGACGTGTTCCTGCCTGTTGCGCTCATGCCGGCTTTCATGCAGCCGATCGCGGGGGCGCTGCCGCTTCGCTACCTTACGGAGGCGCTGCGCGATGTGGGCCTCAACGGCGCGGGCCTTGTCGAGATCGTGTGGCCCGTGCTCGGCGTCTTGGTCTGGGGCACGGCCGGGTTCTTCCTCGCGGTGTACCTCTTCCGGTGGGAATGAGAGGGGGGCGCGGTCAGGCGAGCGCCTGGCGCACCTTGTCGTCGATGGCGGCCGAGAGTTTTTCGGCACGCGCGCGGGCGGCCTCGAGGCGCGCCCTGGCCTGTGACGCGAAGGCGGGGTCTTTGATCGACCCGAGGTTGATGAGCACGTTGTAGGAGGCGCCGTCGAAGGCGGCGCGGGCGGCTTTGGCGCCGACCCCGACGTCCGAGATGGCGCCCGGCAGCCCGTTGCGCGAGAGGGGCTCGAGCAGGTCGAGGGTGTCGGCGGCCATCTCCGCGACCTGGAGCGGCACGTTCGTGGCCCACTTGAACGCCTTCTGGAGGGCCGCCGAGCGCGCGGCTTTCTCCTCGGGCGTGGCCCTCGGCAGCTTCAAGGCCGCCACGACGGCGTTGTACGCTTGGACGTCCTCGTCGACGGCTTCGGTGAAGCGCCGCTGGAGCCGGTCGGCGACGCGCGCGATTTCCTCGAACATGGCGCGGCGCCCCTGGAACTCGGGCTTGTCGACGGGCAGACGGCAGCACATGAGGGCAAGCGAGGCGCCGAGGGCGCCCATCGCGGCCGCCGCAGCCCCTCCGCCGGGGGTGGGCTCACCCGAGGCGAGCGCGTCGAGGAAGGGCTCGAGGCTCTTGCCGCCCTCGCCCGCCGTCGCACCCATGACCGCAGCGACTCGCGCGTTTAAGCCCGCATCGCTGGTACCGAAAACCTTGACCTCGAGGATCTGCTCGGCGGAGAACCCCTCGAGCCTCAGCGCGCGGAGGGCGTTCGGGGGAAGCGCGGCGAGCGGGACGAGCCCCACGACCTCGCTGCCGTGCACCTCGGCGCCGCGCGAGGCCGCTTCGCGGGCAACGGCGGCGAAGGCCGCGGCCGGAGGGGTCTTCGTGAAGTCGACGAGGTTCATGGAGACCTGTACGAGCCCGCGGTCTGCAAGCTCGAAGCCGAGGGCGCGGACGGAAGGGAGGCCGCCGTCCTTCTCGCGGACCTTCGATGCGATCGCCTTGGCGAGCCCGACGTCGCGCGACTTGAGGTTCACGTTGTAGGCGATGAGGAAGGGGCGGGCGCCCACGGCGACGGCGCCCGCGGTCGGGTGGATGGCCCGAGGCCCGAAGTCCGGGTCCTTTGCGGGGTCCTTGCCGATTGCGCCGCGAAGGCCTTCGAATTCGCCCTTCCGCACGTCGGGCAAGTTCCGCCGGTCGGGGCGGCTCGCGGCCTCGCCGTAAAGGAAGACAGGGATCGAAAGCTCCCGCCCGATGCGCTCGCCAAGGCGCCTGGCAAGCGCTACGCAGTCTGCCATGGTCGCCCCCTCGACCGGCACGAAGGGGATCACGTCCGTGGCACCCATCCGCGGGTGCTCGCCCTTGTGGTGGTTGAGGTCGATAAGCTCGGCTGCCCGGCGCGCGAGGCGAAATGCGGCCTCCGAGACGGCGGCGCCGCGGCCCACGAAGGTGAAGACGGCTCGGTTGTGGGAGGGGTCGGGGTCGAGGTCGAGGAGTGTCACGCCCGGCACCTCGGCGACGGTCGACCTGAGGGCGTCGAGGACGTCTTTGCGCCGCCCTTCACTCACATTGGGGACGCACTCGATGATCTCGCTCATCGGTGGAGTGGAAGCGCGGCTCGCAAGAAGAAGGTGCCGCGCGCCTTGGGGCCCGCCCCTCAACGCACCTGGAGCGTCTTGCCTTCGCTCGTTAACTCTCCGGCCCAGACGGGCACGAGGCCGGGGGCGTTGAAAGGGCCCGAGGAAACGACCCCGAAGAGCTGGTAGTCGCCCGTGGATTCAAGCAGCGCCGCTCCGCACGGTGCGATCGGGCCGTCGCCCGCCGACCACACAACCGCAAGCGAGAATGCCGACCGGAGATAGCCGTCGGGAGGCAGCTCGATGAGGTCGGCCTCGACCTGCGGCGCCACGCGGCCGACGCAGCCCTGGGAAAACCGCAGGACGGCGCCGCCCGTGGGGTTCGTGAGGCGCACCTCGAAGTGGGGGTTCACCCGGACGACGGTCGTGCCCACGTTGAAGAGGGTGAGGTTCCCCGAGACCGCGACGGGCGAGCCCGAAGCGATCGATGGTGGCGTAAATTCGAGCGTTACCGCGAGGTCGCCGACGGAGCCGTACGTGTACCTTACCCCGCCGGATGCGAAAAGGAGGAGGGCGGCCACGAGGGCGATGCAAGCGAGCTTCACGGGCAATTTGAGCTTCTTCTTCCGCTCGGCAAGTTGCACGGCGATGCCCGCGGCCGCGGCCCCGGCGGCTCCGCCAGCGGCCGCCAAAAACGGGGTCACCGAGGGGGCGCGGGGACCGGCGACGGCGACCACGAGGTAGAGGGCGAGGGCCGCGGCGAGCACGGTGACCCACGCATAGGCGTGCGCGCGGCCGGTCCGCTTCACCTCTTCCCGGGGTTCGTCGAAGTCGTCCGTGGCGGGGGATCGAGCGTCGCGACTTCAAAACGGTTTGGGGGCGGCTATCACGCGGGAGCCCCGCCCTCAAGGAGCGCCCGGTACTCGGCCTCCGTCCGGCTGACCACCGAATCCCAGTCGAAGCGCTCCCCGACGGACGCGCGGGCCGCGGCGCCAAGCTCGCGCCGCAGCGAGCTGTCGCCAAGGACCGACAGGATCGCCGACCGCAGGGCGCCGGAGTCTCCGTAGGGAACGAGGAGCCCCGTCTTGCGGTCGGCGACGATGTCCGAGACGCCGCCGACCCTGGTGGCCACGCACGGCTTGCCGCAGGCCATGGCTTCGAGCAGGACGATGCCGAAGGCCTCGTAGTCCGAGGGAAGGACGTAGGCGTCGCACGCGCGGTAGGCCTCGACAAGGTCGGAGGCGCTCACGTGGCCGAGGAACCTGACGTGCTTTTCGACGCCGAGCCGGGCGGAGAGCTCCTGCCACTCCTTGCCCATTCCGTGGTCTTCGCCGACGGCGACAAACGTGAGGTCCGGGAATTCTTTCAGGAGGTCTGGCATGAGTTTGATGACGGAGTCGAGGCGCTTGTTGACGGCAAGGCGCCCTGTGTAAAGCAGGACTGGCCCGTAGAGCTGGTGCTTCTCCCGGAACCCGCGCCCGTCCCCGCCGCCCTCGAAGCGCTTGAGCTCGATCCCGTTCGGGATGACGACCGTGCGGGTCGAGGGAGGGATGAGGGGGCGCATCCACTCGAGCTCGGGACTCGAGACGGCAATCACGAGCGAAGCCGCCTTGAAGGGCTTCCCCCCGAGCGCCCTGTCGTAGAACGCGCGTAGCCCCTTGCGCGCCGCGCCGCCGGTCGTCGAGTAGGGCGGGTGGTAGTGCGGGGTGTAAACGAAAGGGACGCCTAGCTTGGCCGCCGCCTTGGCCGCGATGTGCGTCTGGTGGTAGCCGTAGGAGTGCGCGTGGATGATGTCCGCGCGGTCCTTGTACATCGCCTTCATCGAGGGCATGTAGACCCAGTGCGCGCCGCCGGGAAGCGAGCGGGCGGAAAACCGCCGGACCGGGACGCCGTCGACCTGGTCGTAGGGCAGGTCGAGCTTGGCCATGGGGAACTCCGTGTTGAGGTTGGAAGTGTAAACGGTCACGTCATGTCCGCGGGCCTTCAGCCGTGTCGCAAGCGCGTGGACGTGGGTTTCGGCGCCGCCCTTGGCGGGCGGGTAGCGCACGCATGCCTCGATGATCCGCACGGGCGCCCTCTCCCTAACCCAAGCGCTCGGCCACGCGCGCGATCCGCTCGACGCCCTCCTTGATCCGCGGAGGGTCGAGCGCAAAGGAGAGGCGGATGTGCCCCTCGCCGGCGGGGCCAAACTGCGAGCCGGCGGTGACCTTCACGCCGCCCTTGAGGAGCTCGGCGGAGTATTCCGCGGAGGTCAGGGGCTTCTTCGTCTTGAAGGCCGGAAACGCGTAGAACGCGCCGCGGGGCTTCACGGTCCTCAGGGTCGGCACCTCCGCAAGCGCCCGGACGACCGCGTCCCTGCGCTTGCGGAACACATCGCGGCGCCTCGATAGCTCGGCTTCGGGGGTCGACAGCGCGCCCAGCGCACCGTACTGGATGGGCTCGGCGACGCAAGCCATATGGTAGAAGAACATCTTGGCAAGCTCGCTGAAGTAGGGGGGCTTGGCTACGGCGTAGCCGATGCGCCAGCCCGTGAGCGCGTGGATTTTCGAGAAGGAGTTCGCGTAGACGAGCTTGTCCGCGCGGCCGAGGAAGGACGTGAAGGCCCCGTCGAAGACGAGGTCGGAGTAGACCTCGTCCGAGATCACCGTGAGCCCCTTGTCGTTTGCGAGGTCCGCGATCGCGCGCACCGTGGGTCCGTCGAAGGCCGCGCCCGTGGGGTTCGAGGGCGAGTTCACGACGATGGCCTTCGTCCGCCCGGTGATCTTGCCCGCGATCTCGTCGACGTCGGGGGCAAAGCCCTCCTCGGCGCGCAGCGCGTAGCCCACGTCCTTCGCACCCATCATCCGCGCGTGCGGGCGGTAGTAGAAGAACCCGGGGTCGGGGACGAGCACCTCGTCGCCCTCGCAGTAGAGCGCCTGGGCGGCAAGGGCAAGCGCGTGGGTGCCGCTTGCCGTGATCAGGACGTGCTCGGCCGCCACCGAGGGGTCGAACTTCTGGAGCCGCTTGGCTAGCGCAGAGCGCAGCGCCCCGAGCCCGAGCGTGGAGACGTACTTGTTCTTCCCCCCCTCGACGGCCTCTTCGAGCGCCGCGGCCGCCTGCTTCGAGGGCTGGAAGTCGGGCTCACCGAGGCCGAAGTCGATGGTTCCCGGCGGGGGGGCCTCGAAGAGCTTGGTGACGTCGGGGAGCGTGACGGACGAAGCGAGCTTCGAGAACAGACCGAGGCCCCAAGCGCCAGGCAGGGTGGGGAGCACAAATCAAGGTTGTCCAGGGGACTAAGCCCGGGGGCTTCCCCCGACCGTTTGCTTTTTCTCCAAGAGCCTGATGGGGCGATCGAGGGCTCGCCCTCAAGGGAACTCCCATGCCAAGCGCAAACCCGGCCCTCAACGTCAGGACGTTTCAAGGACTCTACGCGCGTGAAGTCGGCGCCGCCACGATGACGCTCGAGGGCACGGCCAAAAAGGCCGGCGTGCTCACCCTCTGCGTGGCGATTACGGCGATCTACTCGTGGATCCAACTCTCCTACGGCGGCTCGCAGTATGTGATGCCCCTCATGCTTGTCGGGATGATCGGCGGGCTTGTCGTCGCAATCGTCACGATCGTCAAGAAGTCCTGGTCCCCCGTGACGGCGCCGTTGTACGCGCTCTTCGAGGGGCTGTTTCTCGGTGTTCTTTCGGTCATCTTCGAGGTAATCTACCCAGGCATCGTGTTCGAGGCGATCGTGCTCACCTTCAGCGTCCTTGCGGTCATGCTGATCGTCTACGCGACCGGACTCATCAACCCGTCCCAAAACCTGAAGCTCGGAATCGCGGCGGCGACGGGCGGGATCATGGTGTTCTACATGTTCGGTGTCGTGATGTCGCTCTTCGGCGTCCGCGTACCCCTCATCTGGGACAGCGGGCCCTTCGGGGTCGCATTCTCGCTCTTCGTCATCGGGATCGCCGCGCTAAACCTCGTGATCGACTTCGACTTCATCGAGCAGGGCGCGGCGCAGGGCGCGCCGAAATACATGGAGTGGTACGCGGCCTTCGGGCTCATGGTCACGCTGATCTGGCTCTATGTGGAGATCCTGCGGCTGCTTGCAAAGACGAGGCAACACTGAAAGCCCCGGGCTTTGCCAGCGCGCGAGGCTACCGCCTGTCCGGGACGATCCGCGTCCCCGTTTTCCCCGCGAGCGCGCGGGCCATCGACTCGAGGTGGCAGATGACCGCTTCCTTCCCCCCGCGCTCGATGTAAAGGATCGCGCCCTCGACCTTCGTCTTCATGGACCCCGGCGGGAACTCGCGCTCGGCGATCCACTGGCGGGCCTCCGTGGCCGTCATCCGGTCGATGTCGGCCTGGTCGGACTTGCCGAAGTGCGACGCGACCTTCTCGACGTCCGTGAGCACGAGGAACCGGTCGGCCTTGAGCTCGGCGGCAAGCAGGCCCGAGGCGAGGTCCTTGTCGATGACGCCCTCGACGCCCGTGAGCGCGCGGTCCTTGAGCACCACGGGGATCCCGCCGCCCCCGACCGTGATGGGGATGAGCCCCCGCTTCAGGAGCGCTCGGACGGCCTCGAGGTCGACGAGCTTGAGGGGCCGCGGCGAGGCCACGACGCGGCGCACCGTGGGTTTCCCCGAGGCGACGGCCACGCGCTTCATCACCCAACCGCGCTCGCGTCCGACCGTCTCGCCGGTGGAAGGGTCGAAGTGGGGCCCGACGGGCTTTGAAGGGTTCTTGAACGCGGGGTCGCGGGCGTCGACAAGGACGCGCATGAGGACGACCGCGCACCGCTCCTCGCGCCCGCGGGCCTCGAGTTCGCGGTCGAGGGCCTCGGCGATGAGGTAGCCCATCCACCCTTGGGTCTCGGCGACGAGCACATCGACGGGAGCCGGCGCGACCTCGTCGGCCGCGCGTTCGGCCTGGATGAGGAGCGTGCCGACCTGCGGGCCGTTCCCGTGGGTGAGGACGAGCCGGTTGCCCGCGTCCACGAGGTCGGCAAGGACGCGGGCCGCCTTGCGCAGGTTGCGCCGCTGCTCCGGCGCCGTACCTCTCTCGTCGGCGCGCTGAATCGCGTTGCCGCCAAGGGCCGCAACGACAAGCCCCGCCACGTGTGGACCCCCTCACCCGACCCGCGGGTGCGCGGACTGCCGGTCGAGCTCGCGGATCTTCGCGCGCGTGAACCGGTAGACGAAGCTCGCGAAGATGAACACGAGGAGGAGAGAAAGGAGCGCCGCCGAGTAGTCCTCGGTCGCAAGGAGCGTCATGGACGCGAAGAAGTTGAAGAGGCCGTGCATCAGCATCGCGATGAGGAGGAGGCGCAGGAACGCGCTGACCCCCTCGTTGTTCCTGCGCGCCTTGGCAACTCCCCACCCTGCCATGGCCGAGGAAGACGCGTGGAGCAGCGTGCTCGTGAGGGTGCGAAGGACCGACGTGACGAGCCACCCGGTCGTCCCGTAGGCTGCAAGGGCGGCAAGCTCGTAGGCGAGGTTCTCGGTCGCGGCGAACCCGAGCCCCGCCGCGGCCCCGTACACGAGCCCGTCCTCCTCCTCGGCGAGGCGCTTCTTGCGCAGGAGGAAGAGGCCGGCGACCTTCACGGGCTCTTCGACAAGGGGGGCGAGGATCACGGCCATCCAGAGTTGCGAAGGGACCCGCGAGGGGCGGAAGGTGTCGAGCGGCAGGTGGAGCGCGTCCTCGAGGATGAACGCCAAGATGATCGCGACGATGGCGCCCCAGGCGAACACGAAGAGCATCACGGGCATGGGGTTTCGGCTGAAGCGCTCAGCGTTGCGGATTCGGATGAGGTAAAAAAGGGGAGGCAGGAACGCGACGGCGAGGATCACGCCGAGGCCGACGCCGTCTTCTGCCATGCCCGTTCGATCGCGGGGGCCTTCTTATAGCCTTATGCGGCCGGCGCAAAACGTGAGAACCGCATGGGGCCAGACGGACGGCGGCCCCCGCGAAGGTTTTAATCTCGCGCGGGGTTGCCGCGGTGCTTAAGGCGGCGCTGCGAATCCAGGCGGGGGTCTTGCAATCGAAGGAAGGCTGGAGACGGGGATCCCGGGCCTCGACGAGATGACGGGCGGCGGGTGGGTCGTACCCTCGTCGGTCCTTGTCGCTGGGGCGCCGGGGACCGGCAAGACGACTCTTGCGGTCCAGACGCTCTTCCACGGGGCGAAGAAGGGCGAGACCTGCGTGTACTTCACGGGGATCTCGGAGCCCGGGTGGGTCGTCCAGCAGTTCCTCAAGGGATTCTCGTTCTTTGACCAGTCGCTCATCGACCAAGGCAAGGTCGTGTTCTCGGACATCGGCGTGGCGCTGCGGAAAGGCGCGCGCGAGGGCATCGAGCACATCGAGCGCGAGGTCGAGCGCATCTCGCCGTCGCGGATTGTCATCGACCCGATCACGGCGGTCCACACGGCCGTCGAGAGCGAGCGGCAGTACCGCGAGCTCCTCCACGACCTCACGGCGCACATGAAAGGCCTCAACACGGTCCTCATCATGACCTCGGAGACGGACCCCCACGAGCACAGGTGGGGGACGGACGGCTACATGGTCGACTCGATCGTGCTCCTTACCTACCCCAAGGAGGGCACGGTCCGGCGCAAGTACCTCGAGGTCGTGAAGATGCGCGGCACGAAGCACATGCCGGGCGACCACGTGGCGGACTTGGGGGCGGGCGGATTCAGCGTCCAGCCGGGCTTGCGGTGAAGGCCGGCGTCAGCCCGTTTCGGCGGCTTCGGCCGCCGCGCGGGGCGTGCTTTTGAGGGGGAGGTTGGCAGGCTCTTTCGTCCCCCGGGCATAGAGCTGGAGGTAGGGCACGAGGGCGTCCATGACGCGGTTCTCGCCCTTGCGCAGGTGTTCCTCGAAGGTGGAGCGGGAGACGCCAGACATTCGGGCGACGTCCTCAGTGCCGACCTTGCGCGGCGAGTTGTAGTAGCCGGCGCGGTGGGCCTTGAGGAGCGCCTCCTTCTGTTTGTCGGTGAGGTCGCCGAAAAGGCTGTGGACCCAAACGTTGGTTGGAAGGACGGTGAGCGGGAGCTCGCGCTTCGAAATGAGTTCGGTCCTCCCGTGGCTCTGCAATTCCTTGAACATGGCCCGGGTCGTCTCCTCCTCGAACGAGAGGACCCGCGTGTAGCACCAGCCGTCGGCGAATACGGCAGGCGGCGCGATGAGCCCCGAGTGGGGCTCGACGATGTTCCAGATCGAGTTCCAGCGGGCGCAGGTGTCTTTGAGGAAGAACGTCCGCCCGCCGTTTGCGTCGCCCCACTTCTCGATGATCCAGCCGCCTTTCTTGAGCTCCTTTTCGATCGCCTCGAGCACGTCGGTCCGGTGGGTGGGGACCTGGAAGAGCTCGCGGTTCCAGATGCACCAGAGGGACATCGGGGTCCCGGGGTAGCGGCGGGACATCTCGATGAAGGGGTAGTCGTACTGCGCGCGGAAGGAGATCTCCCAGAGGTTCATGGAGCCGGCCTTTGCCCTTGAGACCCATATAGGTTCGCCCGTCTATGGACGGCTCCGGGGGCCGGTACAAAGGGGATCGCTCGGCCCGAGGATGGAGGATTGAGGACATCCGAATGATCCCGCAGGACATTGCAACGCTACGGTATGTGAATGCCTCGAGCCGAGCGGCAGGGCGCTTCGCCGAACTCGAGTATGGGGGCTCCGACCGCGCGTGGGCGCTTGCGGGGCTCGGACGCAAGGCACCGGCGCGTCCGCGGACCGGGCGCTTGCGCTTGTACGCGCTTCTCGCCTACTTCTCGCCGAGGTACGCCTTCCACGGCCCCCAGTAATTTTCCTTCCAGCCGTCGTCGAGCGCCTCTTCCTGGTCATCGGGCACGCCCGCGTGGACCATCGTGAGGAGGCTGCCGCCCTGCGTTTTCTCGAAGTGGAGGATGAGGAACGAGTCGGGGTCGCTGTCGTTCCAGTCCGAGGCGCGCCAGGTCTGGGCGATTAACGATTTGGGCACGGTCGCGAGGAGCTTGCCCGTGATGTACCCGTCCCAGGCTTCCATCGGCGAGCCCGGAGCCTTGCCGACCTTGGCGGTCGACCCTGTCGCGGCACCGTGCTTCCTGGAGTCCATGTAGATCTCGAAGAGCTTCGCGGGGGCGGCTTTGAACTTCACTTTTTGGACGAGCGTTTTCACCATTTGCTTACCCTCCGATGCAAGGCCGCGGGCTGGCAGGACCTAGAATCGCCCACCTGAGTGCGCCATTCCCGTTCCCCTTTCTTCGCGGATTCCTTGCGACAGGTGCTGAGGGGGAGATTTGAACTCCCGAGCTCTTGCGAACACCAGTTTTCAAGACTGGCGCCTTCCCGGGCTAGGCTACCTCAGCGTTGAGCCGCCGATGGAAGCGCGCGGGACTTAAACGTTGTCGGGGGGCGCGCGGCGGCGGCGCAGGACGAGCGCGAGCGCGGCGACGGCGGCTGCGATCACGACGATCACGGCCGCAAAGCCGGCGTCCGCCGTGGGGACCGTGACTTGAGGCGCAGCCGGCTCGGGCTCGGGGGCTGGCGGGACGACGACCTGGACGGTCACGTTCGACCGGATCTCGCCGTCCATTGAATCGCGGACAATGAGGCACAGAATAATGGTGCGCGCGGTTGTCGTGGCCATAGCCTCGGGCGCGTCAGATGAGAGTGTGAGGGAGGCGTTGAACCCGAGAGGCGGCGGAGGGCGCGGCGGTTCCGGCGGTCGCGCGGGCATGGGAGTACAGGTGTTCCACATGTACCGCAGGGGCTGACCATCCGGGTCGGCGGCCACGGCGCTGAGGGTGAGGTTTGCAAGCACAGCCACGGTGAAGTTTGCGGGCTCCGACACGACGGTCAAGGTCGGCACTTGGTTGACACGGACGGTCGTGAGCGCGGTCACCGTGCGCCCGCCGTTTTCTCTCACGGTGAACTCGACAGTCGAGTTGCCCCGCTCGAACGCCCCGTTGTTTGCAAACGAAGCGCTCCACCCATCGGTGGAGACAAACGTTGTGGATAGGGGCAGGACGGGACCGAAGTCGAGATCCACCGGCCCCTTGATTCGGTAGGTTGCCCCGCCCGGCGAGACGGCGTCGAGTCCCCGCTGCGCGACGCCCTGCGGACTCCCTTCGTGAGCCGAGAGCGACAACGGAACCGGGCCGAAGGGGAAGATCGAGGTCTCATTGGGCTGCACGGTGTCGATGATGGGCCGTAAGGAATCCACGCGGATCTGGAAAGGGTCCGAGAGCCGAAGGCCCACGCGCGCGTTGCTGTCCGCGCGCCACTGGACCCAGTTCGCGTCGCCTTCCGCGAGCACGAGGGCTGTGGTCGCGACGAACGCCGGGTCGAGGGGCGAGGGGAGCGTTGGGGCTGCCGTCCAAGGCCCAAAGTCGAAGAGGCCGCCAGTCGAGACGCGGTACTCGACCGAGTCGCGGTAGACGCCGCTCGAGCCGCTGAGGATCTCCACGTTCGCGCCGACCGACTGCGTGTTTTGCCATTCGGGGGCGGAGGGCCGGGGGTTGCGGAATGTGATGCCGGTCGTGTCGACCTTGACGCCGAATATCGGCGACTCGGCCGGGCCGTTGCCGACCTTGTCCCACACGCGCCAGATCACGTTGGAGAGGTTCCCCTCGGGGAAGTTGATGAGCGCCTGCCCGACGACCTCCGCCGCGGACTGGCCGGGCAGAGCGGTCGCCCGGTCCCATCGGACGAAAGGCGCGCCGTCGTTTTCCCAGGAATATTCGATTCGGTCGGGGTCGACGCCTGACTCGTTGTCGAAGATGTCGACGGCGGTGAAGGTGGGCGTGGAGGTGACCCACTCGGACTCGAGGGGAAGGTGGGCGCCGAACTCAGGGGCGTCGGCGTCAACATTGAGGCTAAAGTTGAGCCGGGGAGCGCCGAGGCGAGCTGCGTCCCCCGCGATGGTGACCGAGTAGCCGACCCCCCTTGTGGTGATGGAAGGCGCGGCAAGGGTTGCCCGGAACGGGCCGCCCGCCGTCACGGTGAGGACGGTTCCGGACCTGTCGACCATCTGCCATTCGTACGCGGCGGGAGGCACCCCGATTCCGCGCAGGCCCGCAAACCCAAGCGTGAGGTTTGAGATGTTCAGGAGCGCATCGGCCGCCACCCATGCGCCCGATTCGACTGAGGCCCCCGCCCACTCGATCTGGATGTCCCCCTCGATCGCTGTGGCCGCGAGGAGGCGCCCGGCCCGGGGATTAACGGAGCGCTCCGAGGCCAAGCCACCAAGCCATCCGGCTTCGAGCCCGAAGAAGATCCCCGCCGGGAATGACCAGTTGAAGCGGACGGGGAACCTGAACATCCAAAGCGCCCCGTTGATGGCGTCGCCATGGAAGAACGAGGATTCGCCATCGATCGTGAACCGCGAATCATCCGAGGAGCGTGCGATGCCGCCCCCGTTGCTGATCTCGACGTACGGAGAATCGGGTAGCCCAGTGAAGTTGATGCGGAACACGTTGCTCTCGAGGGTCGTGAGGACCGAGCCGGTCACCGTGTAGTTCCGATAGGCGGGATAGACCGTAAGTCCGGGGTCCGTGTCGATCCAGACCCCGTAGAACTCCCGAAGAACCGTTGAGGCGTAGAGCACCGCAACAAACCCCGACGTCGAGGTCCGCCCGCGCTCGGGGGCGTTGCCGCCGAAGTAGCCCGCCGTGATGTCCTTTAGGCCGTCGCCGTCAAAGTCACCTTGCAAGTTCAGGCGGAGGCCGCCGTCGCCGGCGTACACGTCGGTTCCGCTGAATACCACCTCGGTCGAGAACGAAGGCGTGCTTTGGGTGTCGGCATCGCAGGCGGGGGCCACCGGGTCGCCATCCCCGCAAATCAAGGGGTTGAGCCACAGGTCCACGAGCAAATGCGCCGCCGTGGCACTCGTCGTGTCGTATTTCATCGAGACCAGATCCAATCGACCGTCGCTGTCAATGTCGCCCCCCTGTAGCCGCACGGGGACTTGGCCCGCGAAGATCGAAGGCCCCTCGAGGGTGAACTCCCAGGACGGCCGATCCTGGAGGCGACCGCCCGCCCATGGAAAGACCGTGACCCTCAAGACCGGCGGGCCCGCAGACCCCTGGGCGGGACCCACCACCCCATAGCTGGCAAGGTCGGCGTGACCATCACCACCAAGGTCTGCCAAGAGGAACTGAGGCGCGTCCAGCCGCAGCTCCATGGGTGAAGTCGGGTCGAGGCCTTGCACAGTCCCGTTGTAGACCGTGAGGCGCCCGGGTGTCGTGCTGCAGCATGTTGGCGGTGCCAGGGAATTTGCCGGGGTTGACCAGGTGACAATATCGGAAAGCCCGTCTCCATCAAAGTCCATCGCGGCGACGAACCGGGGCGGGCGCGCAAAGCTCGCGAGGGGGAGGGGCTCGGCCACCTCCCACGAACGGCCCCAGCGGGTTAGGTCCGAGAATTCCACGAGCGTGAAAGTCGTGAAGGCCACGCCGTCCGGCGCATGGTCGCGACTCGTCACCCTTTCGCCGAGCACCGCCGCCGACGAGCCGGGGCGGACTGGCCCGAGAAGATAGACCGCTTCGTGGCGTGGCGCCCCGCCGGAGATTGGATCGGGGTCAAAGACCCCTGATGATTGGTTGAGGGGGCGGCTTGGACTTCCGAGCGCGACTCCCTCGTCGTGGATCACCACAAAAGTGCAGGGAGACCCCGGATCCTCACTGCAGCCGGCACCCGCGTCGTAGGCCCCGGCCATGTCCGCGATGCCGTCGAGATCCATGTCAATGCCCGAAGGTCTCGAATCCCACGAGAGCGGATTTCCGGTGTCGCGGAAGGACCCGGGGACCCCATGGCCCACCGGCGCCGTCCGGGGCTTTGCTAGGTCCAGGCCTGACGCAGACCCGTTATAGAGGACGAAACCCGTTTCCGACGCGTTCGCGCCCCGCCAGGCGACAAGATCGTCAAACCCGTCGCCGTTGACGTCCCCGGGCGTCTGGAAGAGGGTCCGCCCCACGGACTCGTTGCCAGGCAGCCCGATTACTTGCCAATCGGGTGCCGTGACCGAGAGCGCGCCGACCGTCGTGGCTCCAAACGATGTCGGCGCCAAGCCCGCGAGCAGGAGCAACACGATGCCAGCGGCCTTCGTGCCTCGCCCCGCCATCACCGCCCAATCTCCGGCTCGCCCCTAATGACCGTTTGGGGACGTTCCATCCTGCCGCCGCCGTTCGAATGGCTTATGCCACATGGGAGCCATCCCCCTCCGCGTGCCTTCCGCCGTGATTACCCTCACCACGGACTTCGGATCAACCGAACTCCCCGCCGCCATGCGCGGGGTTATCCGCCAGCTTGCCCCGCCGGGCACCGAAGTCGTCGACCTCAACCACACGGTGCCCCCGCACAACATCATCCAAGGCGCCTACTCGATGCTCACCGTCTGCCCAATCTTCCGAGGCGCGATCCATGTCGGCGTCGTCGACCCCGGCGTGGGCACGAAGCGCCGCGCGGTTGCCATCGAGACCGACGACGGCGTGCTCCTCGGCCCCGACAACGGGCTCCTCGCGCCGCTTGCCCACCGCCTCGGCATGAAGCGGGCCTTCGCGCTGGCGAACCACAAGCTCTGGCGCGTACCCGTCTCAGGGACCTTCCACGGCCGCGACATCTTTGCGCCCGTGGCAGCGCACCTTACGGGCGGGGTGGCCATAGAGACCGTCGGGCCGCCGGTGAACGACCTCGCGACGCTCGCGGCCTTCGACGCCCATGACACGCCAAAAGAGATTCGGGGCGCAGTAATCAACATCGACCCGTTTGGCAACCTCGTCACCTCGATCCCCGCGCCCATGGCGATCCACCTGCTCGAGGGCGGCCGCCGCATCGACGCGCGCGTCGGGGGCAAGCGAATCGCGATCCACCCCGTCTCCGCGTACGGCGAGATTGCGGGCAAGTCCTTCGGCGTGCTCCCGAACTCCTCCGACTTCCTTGAGGTCGCCGTGCACCACGGATCGGCTGTCGAGCGGCTTGGCGTCCACACGGGCGACGCTGTCGTCCTGTACAAATAGCGGCCCCGACGAGCCTTCTTAAACGGCGACCCCTTGCGCGGCCCCCGTGAAGTCCTACGGCGTCCAGTTCCTCTACAACACCGCCCTCTCTTCCTTCGCCCTCTTCACGCCGATCTACGCGAAGTCCCTTGGCGCCTCCGACCTCGTGATCGGCTACATCGGGATGGTCTACGGGCTCTCCATCTTCATTACGGGGATCTACTTCGGCCGGAAGGCCGACGTCTTAGGGCGCCGCCGCTTCCTCTTCGTCGGCCTTTTCCTGGCATCCGTCCTTGCCTCGATCCAGCTTTTCGCCTTCGACCCCTGGATTTTGATGCTTACGCGGTTCGCCCTCGGGTTTGCCGCTGGCATGTTCCCGCCGGCTCTCGTCGCCTACGCGTACGACGAGGGCCTGCCCATGGGCCGCTTTGCGGCCGCGGGCTCCCTCGGCTGGGGCGCCGGGAACCTCCTCGTGTCCTTTGCGGCGGTCGCAAGCTGGCTCTACGGCGCGCTCCTGCTCCACGAGCGCGTGTACTTCACGGGCGCGGTCGTCCTTGCGGGGGCTTTTGGGATCGCCCTTACGCTCCACACCCAGCCCCGCGAGGACATGAAAACGAAGCCGATCACGCTCGACGTCATCAAACGCAATCGGGACGTCTACCTCTCGTTCCTCGTCCGCCACACCGGCGCGAACGCCGTGTGGATCATCTTCCCGCTCTTCGTGCTCGAACTCTCGCCGCGGACCGCCTCCGGCGGGTTCGACTACACGTGGCTCGGGATCATCTACGCCGCCAACACGCTCACGCAAGGCGGCATCATGCTCTTCCTCGACCGGTTCGACGGGCGGCGCCTTGTGGTCGCCGGCGAGGCGCTCACGATCGTCACTTTTGCGGGCTTCTTCTTCTCGCGCAACCACATCGACCTCCTGCTCTTCTCGTTCGTGCTGGCGGCCTC
>DATEUP010000198.1:0-2947 GCA_035283065.1 Thermoplasmatota archaeon
TTCCGCGACGAGATCTTGGCGAAACTCCAGATGCCGTGGGCGGAGAGCTCGCACGCGCCTCCCCCGGCGCAGGTCGGCGGGCCGGCGCCCACGGCGTGACATCCCCCTTCAAGCCCGGGAGGGAACCCCCCCTTCCCGGGCGGCAAGGGGGCTTGGAGGTCGGCCAACGAAGAGGCGGCGGCCGCGAAGGGCGGGCCAGAGGCCCGGTGGAAACGCTAAAGAGGCGCGCCTGCGCTCCCGCGCGCGAGAACGGGGGTGCGCGCGTGGAGATTGTTGTCTTGGGTTCCTCTTCGGCCGGAAACTCGATGCTCCTTCGCGCCGACGAGGGCGCGCTCCTTTTCGACGCGGGGCTCTCGCTCAAAGAGGTGCGCCGCAGGCTCAGCGCGCAGGGTATCGGGCTCGAGGACCTCGAAGGCGTGCTCCTCACCCACGAGCACGCGGACCACGCGCGCGGCGTCGGGCGGTTCCTGCGCACGCGGGGCCTCCGCGTGGCGTCGAACGGCGCGACCGCGCGGGCCGTGCGGGACACCTTCGGCGCGGAGGGCGTCGAGGCGCTCCCCGAAGGCGGCGCGACGAAGTTCGGGGCCTTCAACGTGCGCGCGCTCCCTGTGCCCCACGACTCGGCGGACTGCTGCGCCTTTGCCGTCGAGGCCGAAGGGCGGAGGGTCCTCTATGCAACCGACCTTGGCGCGGTGCCCGAATCGCTGCTCGAGGAGGGCAGGCGCGCGGACTTCGCGGTGATCGAGTCGAACCACGACCGCGGCAGGCTCTGGAGCGGGAGCTACCCGAAGTTCCTGAAGGAGCGGATCGCGGGGGGCCGGGGCCACCTTTCGAACGACCAGGCCGCCGAGGCGGTCGTGCGCTTTGCGGGGGGCCCGCTGAAGAAGGTCCTGCTCGCGCACCTCAGCGTCGAGAACAACGAGCCCGCGCTAGCGGTGAAGGCGGTCGAGGACGCGCTCCGCGGGCGCGCGGGGCTCTCCGCCTACGGCGTGAAGGTCGAGGCGGCCCCGCGCGATGGCCCCGTGGCCGTCGCGCTGGCATGAGGATCGCCGCGGGGCCGCCGTGAGCGCTCTTATTGCAACGCGCAGACGCGCATCACGGGAACGGTTAAATCCCGTCATGGGGGTCGTCGAGATGCGGGTGTGGGCGTGGAAGTCAAGGAGCGCTGGCGGGTAACCTCACCCGATGTGCCGTGGGCGGTCGCCCTTGCGCGCGACGGCTCGGCGGTGGCCTACGGGGCGTGGGACAAGAAGCTCCACCTCCTCGACGCGGCGGGCAAGGAGCTGTTCGCCTTCCCAACCGAGGACTTCGTGAAGGGCGTGGCGGTGGCCTCGGGCGGGACGACGGTCGTGGCCGGGTCCTACGACAAGTACCTCTACACGCTCTCGAAGGACGGCAAGATGCTCTGGCGCTACAAGGTCGACAACTGCGTCCGGGCGGCCGATGTGTCGTCGGACGGCTCGGCGATTGCCGCGGCGACATGGCGGGGGTCCGTGTACCTCCTCAACCGGCGCGGCGACCTCCTTTGGAAGGAGCGAATCGAGCGCACGGCGCTCGACCTTGCCGTCGCCGACGACGGGAGCCTCGTTGTCGCGGCCCTCGAGGACGGTGCGGTCCTTGCGTTCAACAAGCGGGGCGGAAAGGCCTGGGAGTTCCGGACGAAGGGGGCCGTGCGCGCCGTCGACATCTCGCCGGACGGCTCAAGGGTCGCGGCGGGCGGCGAGGACGCCGTGCTCTACATGCTCTCGCGCGATGGCGACCTCTTGTTCAAGTATGAAGCCAACGAGACCGTCGTGGGGGCGCGCTTCGTCTGCCAGGGCGCGGCGGTCGCGGTGGCGACGAACTACTCGTACCTCCACTTCCTGAACCGCCACGGGGACGTGCTCCTGCTTAGGCACGCGCCCGAAGACCTCTGGGGGTTCGACGCGACGCGCGAGGGCTCGCAGCTCGCCTTCGCGACGAAGGAGGGCCACGTGATTGTCGCGGACAACAGCGAGCTTGCGCTCCTCGTGGTCGAGGACTCGGTCCGGCGCATCGCGCAGATGGCGGCTGACGGGGTCTCCGTGGCGGAGGCCGAGGGGATAGCGAAGGAGGCCCTCAAGCAGCTCAAGGCGGGCCAAGTCGCCCGCGCGCTCGACACCGTGCAGGCTGCGGAGCGCAAGGCGGCGGACCTCAAGGCGGCCGGGCTCCTTGGCAAGGCCGAAGAGGCCGTGCGCAGGGCCCAGGCCGCGGTCGACAAGGCGAAGGGGTTCGACACGAGGAAGGCCGGTTACCTCCTGGGCGTCGCAAGGCGGGCGAAGGCCGCGCGAGCGTTCGAATCCGCGATCCAGTTCGCGGCAAGCGCGCAAGGAGACGCGGAGGGCGCTCTGGCCGCGCAGCGGAAGGTCGCCGAGGGGGACGACCGGACGCTCCCGGAGGTCAAGGTCGTCGAGGCGGAAGCGCCGGTAAAGGCGAGGCCCGTGGCCGAGGCTGTGCCCCCGCCGCAGGCGTACGAAGAGGAGGAGGAAGAGGAGGCCGGGGCGGTCCCCGAGCCCCCGCCGGGTCCGGAGAGGGAACCGGAGCCCGAACCGGAACCGGAACCCGCGCCGGAGCCGGAGCCTGAACCGGAGGAGGAACCGGAGCCCGGCCCCGAGCCGGTCGAGGTCGAGGACGACGAGCCCATGGTGAGCGAGCCTTACCCGGGCGTGAAGGTGTTCGAGGGCGACGAGCACGAGGGGGGCCGGCCGGACTGCAAGGGCTCGACGCTCAAGGTGAACGGCGAGTGCGCCGTGTGCATCACGTTCGACCTGCTGAAGCAGGGCGTCGACCAGGCCAAGCAGATCAAGCCGAGGCCGCCGCCGGAGGTCCTCCGGCAGCTGAAGGAGGCCAAGGAAGCGCGCGACGGGAAGGACTACGCGAAGTCGTACTTCGTGGCCAAGCAAGCGCTTGAAACGGTCCAGCAGGCGCT
>DATEUP010000199.1:0-8068 GCA_035283065.1 Thermoplasmatota archaeon
TCGGGCTTTTCGACAGGACGGTCTTCGTCCAGTCCCAGCCCGCGCCGGTCGTCGAGGACTGGTACAAGATGAACGTCTGGGAGGGCCAGATCCTCCAGCTCGCGCTCTACATGGGCTACAACGGGCGCGTCACGGTCTACCACCCGGACGGGTGCTCGGCATCGGGCTGCACGCAAGAGATCGCGAACTCGGGCATCTTCATCGACAATTTCCACTGCGGGTTTGGCGTCTCGACGCTCGACCTCATTATCCAGAAAACCGAGCTCATCTACATCAAGATCAGTCCTTCGAACGCGGCCGGAACCCAGTATTACAATCTCGCGGTGCGCGGGTACAACGCGACCGAGATTACCTCGGGCGGCTCCGTCACGCCCTCCCCCAACGCGAACTCAATTCACGGCTGGGCCTATTCGGTGCTGACCTACAATGCCCAAGGGGACTGCGTATCGATCTGGGTTCCCGAGAGGTTCCTTTCGGACTACTATTGGATCAACGTGAGCGACAGCATGGGTCCGAACCACCAGACCTACCGCGTCCAGCTTTCCTACACGTGCGCCACCGCGATGTTCGACATGTACCTCACGCAACTCATGGACCTCAAGGGGGTGCGCACGACGCCCCTCAACCACTCGCTCTCGAGCGCGCGCCGCGACAGCCGGTCGGCGACTTCGACGGGCCCGATTTCCTTTGACTTCGCGCCCGTGCTCTACGACGGCCGCTACCTGCTGGAAGTCTACGCGGTTGAAAACGGCTCGTTCAACGCGGACGGTACCAATCCTTGGACTTATACGGTAAGCGTGAACCCCATAGGCGGCTATGCCAAGGACGACAACGACCGACCGTCCCAGGGCGCTTTCGCCAACACGACCGTGAAGCTCCGCGGTCGCATCGATGGGCGCGACGACAGCGGGGACTGGTTCCAGATCCCGTCGCTTCGCAACGACTCGATCTCCATCGGCATCACACTCGACCGCGAGAACAGCGAGATCGTCACGCTCGCCCAGCGGTACCGCGCGCTCGTCTTCGCGCCGAATGGCACGGTCGTCAGGGACGCCGTGAACTGGGGCTACCAGGGGCCGAACCTCGTCTTCAGCCCCTACATCTCGATCGCGACCTTCCAGGCCACGGAGGACGGGATCTACACCCTGCTCCTCCTCACCGCCGACGGCGCCCTGACCACTCTGAATGTCGCGCGCGCCACCGGTTGGGTCGGACGCAATTGGGCCAACTACGAAGTGAACTTCATCCTGCCGAACCGCCCGCCCGTCCAACTGAGCCCGCTCCCGGACATCATCATCGACGAGGACACGAGCGGTTCGATCGACCTCGGGCCCTTCTTCTACGACCCCGAGGGCCGCATGGGGTACCCGCCATTCACCGTGGCGCTCTCGCAGAACTTCACGTTTGGCTTTACGGGCACGACCCTCTCGATCACGCCGGTCACGGACTGGAACGGCGGCGAAATCGTTACGGTGAACGTGCGCGACGACTTCGGCCACATCCTCTACATCCCGCTCAATGTCACGGTCCTGCCGGTCAACGATGCCCCGCGCGTCTGGAACTACGCGGCCGTCAACTGGTCGTCGACCGCGCTCCCCGAAGACTCCGAGACCACGGTGAACCTATGGGGGATCTTCCACGATGTCGACGACGTGGACCTCGAGTTCACCGCCGGGGGCGTCTCGGGCGGGCACATGGCCGTGGACATCAGCACGTCGGGGTTCGTCACGGTAACCCCCTTTGCCAACTGGAATGGCTGCCAGTCGATTACGTGGACGGCAACCGACTCGGGGTTCCTGACGGCGAGCTTCGTCTCCGACATCTGCGTGTCGGCCGTGAACGACCCTCCGCGGGCGACCGACCGCCGCCTCGACCGGATCGTCTTCAACGAGGGCAGTGAGTTCTCCCTCAACCTCTCGGGCGAATTCTACGACCTCGACGGGGACTCGCTGCGGTACTACGGCATCATCGACGACCCGGTGGTCTCGCAGTTCGTGCGCATCAACAACTCGCTCCTCACGCCCTTCGACCCCGTGATGCGCATCTTCGTCCTCGACTCCCAGCGCTCGAGCTACTTCACCGACGGCCCCGTCCAGGTGCGCTTCTTCGTGCTCGACGCGTTCGACAACATGGACTTCTCGCAGGGGGTCCGCCTCGACGTGGAGAAGACGACGTTCCTCGAGATCCTCAACGTGAACGACCCCCCGCTCCTCGACGACTACTCGCCGAGGGAGGACGAGGTGAACCTCACGGCCTGGCACGAAGGGGACACGATCACGTTCTCCGTCACGAGCGTCGTGGACTCGGACAGGGAGGGGCAGTTCTTTTTCAAGTGGTTCGTGAACGGCGAGGAGGTCCCCCAGGAGGTCTCGCCCACTTTCGTCTTCAAGACCGTCCTTGACCGGACGCGCCCCGGCCAGTACGACGCGGGCAACTACACGGTCTCGGTGCAGGTTTTCGACGCGGCCGGCGCCAAGGCGATCCGGGAGCCCACCTGGGAGTTCCAGGTCGCCAAGACGAACCGCAGGCCCACGGTCACGATCGTCCGCCCGACCCTGCCGACCTTCGAGGAGGGCTCGAACATCGACTTGCAGGCGTTCGGCTCCGACGATGACCCCGAGGACGCGGCGGCGCTTCGCATCAGCTGGTCGTATGTGGACGCGGCGGGAAAGACCCATGCGCTGGGGAGCGGGGGCAGCGTGCAAACCATGCTCGACCCCGGGACCTATCGGGTCACGGTGAGCGCCTCCGACGGGACCGTGACCGAGAACCGGACGATCACGGTGACCGTCAACGAGCACCGCCTGAACACGCCGGGCTTTGAGGTCGGCGGCGCGGCCCTTGCGGTCCTTGTGGTGGCCGCAGCCTCCGCGCGAAGGCGCCTGAAGGACTAGGCGCGCTCGACGGCTTCATCGCCCTCGTGGGCGCTCTGGGCAAGCTGGGGCCGCAGCGCCTCCAGGCGCTCCTGGAGGCGCCGGCGCAGGAGCGCAAGGTCGGCCGACTGCTGGCCTTCGAGGACGCTCTGGCCCTTCCAGTAGCGGTTGAACGCCTTCCTCGGGAGCCCGCGGTCGCGGTAGAGGTCGCCGAGGATCTCGGCGATCTGCGCGGCGACGGCCGACATGCCGGCCCGCTCGAAGACCCCTGCGGCGTTCTCGAAGAAGCGCGCGGCGCGCGCGTGCTCGCCGCGAACGCGGAAGTACTCCGCAATCTTCGAGAGCGCGGCGGCAAGGCCGGGGACGTCCCGGCGCTTGTGCAGGTGGGCGAGGAACTCCGCAATCTCCCTCTCCGAAACGGAGGCGTTCGGGTCGGCCAGGTACGTCTGGATCAGCTTGCCGACGAGAACGTCCTTCCGCTTCTCGTGCACGAGGTCCTCCTCGCCGGAGGGCCCCGAGCGCCTCGACGTGAGGAGACCCTCATTCATCGCGTAGGCCTCCTTCAGGTAGCGCTTGGCCGTGCCGGTGTTGAGCTGGCCGTAGGCAAGGTCGCCGAGCTCTTCGAGCGAGGCGATCAGGTACTCCGCGTCGAAGATCTTCTTGGAAAGGAGCGCGCTGTTCGAGAAGCACGACTGGGCGCGGTCGGCAAGCTGCTTCTTCCGGAAGGCGCGACCCATCTCGAAGAAGATCCGCATCCGGAGGTCCGCGTCGCGCTCTTCCGGGGCGAGCGGCAAAGCGCGCCGGTACCACTCGAGGGCCTCGTCGAGCGACTCGCGTGCCAATGCCATGCCCCCGAGCTCGTGGGCGATCTGGGCCTGGCTCCACTCGTCCTTGAGGATCTCGAAGAGGTCGAGGGAGTCCTTCAGCATCTCGAAGGCCCGCTCCGTCGAGCCGGTCTTCTTGAGGAAAAGGCCCGCGTCCCGAAGGATCGGCGCGAGGAACGCCGGGTCTGCGGTCTTGGCCGCCGCCGCGATCGACTGGTCGAAGAAGAGGGCGGCGTGCTTGTCCTTGCCCCTCTGGTGCAGGCTCTCGGCGACTTCCGCGAGCGTGAAGGCGAGCTCGTTGTGCTCGCCGCTTGTGCGGAAGGCGTTCACGGATTCGACGTAGGTCTTCAGCGCCTCGTCGAACTCGCCCCGGCTCGCCTTCGAGCGCGCCTGCGCGCGCAGGGTCTTCCCTTGGGAATCGCCTTCCGCCAGGCCACTTCCCCCGCCCGTGCGATCGGGGGGCGGTTATTTGAGCCTTCGGAGGTTCTGGGGCCCGACCGTTGCCGCATTGGCGGAGCCTCGAGTCGGCGAGGTTTCCGCGCGCGGCTCAAGCGCCAACGTCATCGAACCGTAGGGGCGCTCCCCGCCGGTAAGGACGAGCGGGTGGGCGTCGTGCAGGCGCACGGCCTCATTGACGCCGCGGCGCAGCCTTGCCGACGGCGCGCTCCGCAGGGCGGCCGTGTCGAGGGCGAGCAGCCGCTCGCCCATCGCGCGGAAGCGCGCCCGTTCGACGGACTGGACGGGCTCGCGCGCGAAGGCCACGATGGAGAGCGCGAGCGCCTCCTTGAGGCTCTCAAGCGCATCCTCGAGGCGGCCGGCCTCCAGGTGGAGGCCGGCAAGCCCTAGGGCCGCAACCTCCTGGTCAAACGTGCGCCCCCCCTTGCGGGCCGCCTGGGCGGCCGACGCGTATTGGGCCGTGGCCGAGCCAAGGTCGCCCGACGCATAGGCCACGCGCCCGAGGTTGAGGTGCAGGCGCACGGCGAGCCCAAGGTCAGGCGAAGGCTTGAGGGCTGCCGCGCGGGCGAGGACGTGGGTTGCCGGCGCGCCGCGGCCCTGGCGGAGGTACACCTCGCTGAGGCCGAGGAGCGTGCGCGCAAGGGCGCGGTCGTCCGTCGTGTATTCGAGGCGCTCGAGCGCGCGGTCATAGCACACGGCGGCCTCGTCGAGCCGGCCGCGCGCCTTGTAGAGGGACCCGTACCCACGGTAGACCTCCCCCTTCAGCGCCTCCAGGCCCTCATCCCGCGCGAGGTCGCGCGCGCGGCCCAAGAAGCGCTCGGCCTCCTGGTACTCGCCGATCGCCGCGAGGACCTCGGCCGATTCCACGAGGCACGCGCCGACAACTCCCAAGTCCGAAACGGACCTCGCGAGCAAGGCGGCCTTCTGGAGCCCCATGAGCGCGCCCTGCGGGTCTCCCTCGCCGAAGGCGGTGCGGGCCGCATCGTTGAGCCTCGCGACCGCCTCGCGGACGGCGGCGGCGTCGGACGGGTCGGCGCTTCGCGCCTTTGCGCCCGGCCCCTCCACGCTTGCCCCCTGAGGCGAGGGGGCGCGCCGTGGAGATAACCCTTGCGATGGCCCGTTCGAGCGCCGCGCGGGCGCGTTTCACTCGCGGCGCGAGTATTGGACCATTCGCTCGACGGCCCCGCGAGCCCGGACCAGTGTCTCCTCGTCGATCAGGACCTCCGGGGTGAACGACTCCATGGCCGCGAGGACCTTGTGGATCGTGACCTTCTTGTGGGTCGGACAGACCGCACGCTCGGGGACATAGAACGCCTTTTGCGGGGAGTCCCGGCGCAACCCGTAGGTGAGCTCGCGCTCGGTCCCGATGATGAACTGGCTCTTCGCGGAGGACCGGCAATGCTTCAGCATCCCCGAAGTCGAGAAGACGAAGTCCGCCACATCGATCACGTCGGGCGGGCACTCCGGGTGCACGAGGACCTCGGCGGCAGGGTGCTTCGCCTTGAGAGCCAGGATCTGCGGAGCGGTCATGTTCTGGTGGACGTGGCAGTAGCCCGGCCAAATCACGATCTTGCGGTCCGGGAGCTTGCGCTGCACGTACTGGCCGAGGTTCTGGTCAGGCGTGAAGATGATCGTCTTGGCCTCGAGGTTCTGGCACACGTTCACGGCGTTCGCGCTCGTGCAGCAGACGTCGGCGACGGCCTTCACGTCCGCGCGCGTGTTCACGTAAGCCACGATCGCGGCGTCCGGGTAGCGCTCCTTGGCAAGCGCAAGGCCCTCGACGTCCGTCATCGCGGCCATCGGGCAGTGCGCGCGGCTGTCGGGGATGAAGACGCGTTTGGCCGGGTTCAGGATCTTGGCCGTTTCGGCCATGAAGTCGACGCCGCAGAAGACGATGTTCGCCTGGGGCACCTGGGTGGCGGCAACCGAGAGCTCGAGAGAGTCGCCGCGGATGTCCGCGACCGCCTGGATCTCCGGGTACTGGTAGTTGTGGACAAGCAGCACGATGTCCCGTTCGCGCTTCAGGGCTTCGATGCGGTCCTGGATCTCTTCGAGGCTCCCGTCCGTAGGGCCCTGAGGCTCCGGGGGGCTGCGGGAAAGGCTAAGCGACATCCAGAAGGACGTAAGGGGCCTTGAGATAAACGGCAGGCGATGGCGGCAGAATCTGCCGGGGTTTTGGCGGGCACGCGTATCTTCAAGCGTGGCCAAAGGCCCTTTCTATCCGTGCCGCGGCCGTTTCGAGGTTTTCCGTCGAGGTGGCATACGAGAGGCGCAGCGCCCCCTCGCCGCCTGGGAAGAGGTGCCCGGGGATCACCTGGACCCCGGCCTCAAGGAGCCGCTCGAAAACGGCGCTGGAGGTGAGCCCCGTCCCCCGGATGTCCGGGAACGCGTAGAAGGCGCCCTCTGGCTCCGGGCAGCGCCATCCCCTCACGCGATCCAGCCTCTCGTGGATGAGTTTGCGGCGCCGGTCGTATTCCGCGACCATCGCGCGTACGCTCTCGCCGCACCGCGTTAGGGCGACCGCAGCCGCGCGGTGCTCGAAGGACGAAGGGTGCGTGACCGCGTGCATGTGGACGCGGCGCATCGGGACGGCAAGGGCCCTTGGCGCCGCCGTGTACCCGAGCCTCCAGCCCGTCATCGCGAAGGCCTTGGAGAAGCCGTTTACCGTGACCGTGCGCTCGAAGGCGCCTGGAAAGGCCGCGAGGGCGAAATGGCGCCGCCCGCCGTAAACCATGTGCTCGTAGATCTCGTCGCTGAAGATGAAGAGGTCACGGTCGCAGGCGAGGTCGACGAGCGCCTTGAGCTCCTCGCGGGCGTAGACGGCTCCTGTGGGGTTGTTCGGCGAATTGACAAGGACGGCCTTCGTGCGAGGGCTTGCCGCGGCCTTCAGGGCCTCGAGATCGAGGTGGCGGGCACCCGCCTCCGTGGGCACCGCCACGGTTCTTGCCCCCGCAAAGGCGGCGATCGCGTCGTACGAGGGCCAGTAGGGCGCCGGGACAAGGACCTCGTCGCCGGGGTCGAGGAGTGCCAGCGAGGCGTCGACAAGCGCCTCCTTGGCCCCCACCGTCACGGTGATCTCGTCGAGGCCGTAGTCGAGGGCGTTGTCGGCCTTCAGCTTGGCCTGGATCGCTATAAGGAGGACATCCTTGCCGGCTGTTGGGACATAGTGGGTGTCGCCAGCGTCAAGGTCGGCTTTGGCCGCCTCCACGACCTCGCGCGGCGTCGGGAAATCGGGCTCGCCGACGGTGAGTCGGATGCAGCCGGGGGGCGCACCCTTGAAGAAGGACTCGAAACCCGCCGAGATGTTGGCGTTCCGGTTCGCCGGGGCCGGGATTGCAAACCCTCCTTTGGTAAACGCCCAGACGCCATTTGAATTATGAGGGGGCCTTGAAGCCCCCCCTTCGATGTACGTATTGTCAAGCCATACGCATATGAGGCCGGGCGCCGCCAAAGGCTGGGGGCATCCTAGGCAGTGGCCTACCGCGTCCGCTGCAAGGTCTGGGTCGAGTCGGACGAAGGCTCCGTGATGACCCCTGCCCGCGACGCGCTCATGCGGCAGGTTTTCAAGTACCCGTCGCTCGCGGAAGCCGCACGAGCCCTGCGAATCCCGTACAAGAAGGCCCACCGCCTCGTTGCCAGCCTCGACGAATGGCTCGGCGGGGGCCTCGTAGAGCGTCAGGCGGGCGGGCCCTTCGGCGGGTCGACAAGGCTCGTCGACGAGGGGACGCGCCTGCTCGAGGACTACGAGAAGCTCTGCAACCGCGTTTTCGAGGCGCTCGCCTCTGCGACAATCCTCGGCGTGCCCGCCGACGTCGAGGTTGCCGGGTCGTCGCGGCCAGGCCTGCTCCCGCGCGTGCCCCCGCACGCGGGCACCGGCCCCGGGGACGACCCCTACAGCCGGGCCCGGATCGTGAG
>DATEUP010000200.1:0-4435 GCA_035283065.1 Thermoplasmatota archaeon
GCCTCTCACGTGGAGCCTCACCTCCGGAAGCCTGCCCCCTGGCCTTTCATTTGACCCGGCCCTCGCGCGCCTGTCGGGTGTGCCCTCCGGCCTTGGCGACTTCGCTTTCACAATCACCGTGACCGACGCGGCCGCTCGCAACGACTCGCGGGTGTTTTCGCTCCGCGTGGCGCCCGTTGTGCGGGCCTTGTCGATCGTGACCTCAATTTTGCCCTGGGTCGAGGTCGGCCTCCCCTATCCTCAAACCCTCCTCGAGTACTCGGGGCAAAACACCTCGGCAGAGGTCCGATGGTCGGCCGGTGGCCTGCCAAACGGCATCGTCCTCGACAGCCGGAACGGCACGCTCTCGGGCGCGGCCGTCGAAGGCGGGTTCTTCCGCGTCCACCTGGCCGTCGACGACCTGGGCTACCCGGCCCTCCACGACGAACGAAACCTCACGCTCGAGGTCTACCGCCTGTCGGTCAACAACACGACGCTGCCGCACGCCCGCGTCGGCGTCGCGCTGGTCTTTGCGCTCGAGGCCGTGGGCTCGGCGACGCCCGCGGTTTGGTCCATCACCGATGGCGCCCTTCCCCCGGGACTCCGGCTCGACGAAAACGGGACGCTGCGCGGCACACCGACGGAGCCGGGCAGTTTCCAGTTCACCGCGCGCGCCGCGCACCCCGGCGCGCCCACCCTCAATTACGAGGAGCGGGTGTTCGTCCTCACGGTCGACCCCGCGCAGGGCCCAGGCCCCCAGGCCACGATTGAAGAGCCGGCGTCTTTCCCTCTCCTGCCGTTCTTCCTCCTGGCGGTCCTCGCAGCCGGCGCCCTGTGGTTCCTCCTCTGGCGCCGCCGGCGGAGCGCATGAGCGGCGCGCCAACGTGCAAGGCTAAATCGCCCGGGCGCGTTCCGCTCCCGTGGCCCTCTCGTATGTCGTCCTCGGGGGCGGCGCCCAGGGCCGAGCCGTCGCCCGCGACCTCGCGGAGCGCGCCGACACCGAGGCCGTTGTCGTCGTCGACCCCGTCGCGCCGCGGATCCCGAAGAAGTTCCGCCGGATCCGGCACGCGCCGCTTAACGCCGTCACGGAGCGCGGGGCGGTCGCAAGGCTCGTCCGCGAGGCGGACGCCTGCCTCATCGCGCTCCCGGGCTCGATCGCCGACGCCGCGATCCCCGACGTCCTGCCGATGGGCACGCCCGTCGTCGACATGAGCTTCACGCCGGAGGCCGCGAACCCCCACTTCGACAAGATCGCAAAGCGCAGCGGTGTCCCCCTCGTGCGCGATGTGGGTGTGGCGCCGGGCCTTAGCCACGTGATCGCTGCCCTTGCCGCCCGCGAGCTTGGCGGGCTCACGCAACTCACAATCTACGTAGGGGGACTCCCGCAACGGGCGCCCCCCGCCAAGGGGCCCATCGACTTCCGCCACGCGGTCTACTTCAACGCGGAGGACCTGATGGCCGAATATCTGCGACCCGCGCGGATGCGCCGCCGCGGCCGGAACGCGGCGCCCGACCCCCTTGCTCCTTCCGAGGCCGAGCGCCTTAAGGACGGGTCCCTCGGGAGCCTTGAGGCCTTCCCCAGCGACGGGCTGCGCACCCTGCTCGATTCGTACCCTGACTGCGCCTGGATGCGCGAGATGACCCTCCGGTGGCCGGGCCACCTGATTGCGATGCGCGCGCTCAAGAAGGAGGGGCGGCTCGCGGGAGGCGCCCTGCGCCCCACGCCCCTTTTCAAGACCGCCGCGGAGCTTGCCCGCGCGTACCCCGCCGAGCGCAACCCCGACGTCGTGCTCATGGAGATCCACGCGCAGCGGGGCCCGAAGCGCCTCGACTTCCGCCTGGTCGACCGTGCCCAGGGGGGCCTCACCGCGATGTCGCGTACGACGGCCTTTACCGGCGCGGCGGCAGTCCACCTCCTCGCGCTTGGCGCCTTCGACGTGCCCGGCTCGCACCCACCAGAGGCGCTCGGCCGAAACGAGGGGCTTGCGCTAAGGCTGCTCGCCGACCTCAAGGAGCGCAAGGTCACGGTCGAACGCGGGTCGAGGCTCCGGGTCGCCTCTTAGGGGCCCTTCCAGGCGGCGACGGCTTCCTCCACGAAAATCTCCGCGAGCAGCCGGTAAAGGCGCCGGCCCTCCTCCGGGGTGGCAAGCGCCGGGTTCCCGCAGTAGGCCTCCTTCAGGCCGACCTCCTCAAAGGACTTCTTGCCCGATCGGATCGCCTCCGCCAGGTTGACATCCCGGGGCTCAAGCGACCGGAAGGTGGGCCTCACGAGCTCCGGGCGCGACGCGAGCACGAGGCTCGTCTCGAACATCCCGCCGTGGCAGGCGCCGCTTGCGAACTCGCCGCCAATCCGGGCGGCCACCGCCTTGCGCGTGAAGTCGGGGAACAGGAGGCCCTTGAGCCCCCCCGCCTGCGTGGTCTTCACAACCTCGCGCACGGCCCGCATATGCTCGGGGTCGAAGTGCAGGTTCACGAGGCCAAGCTGCTTCGCGCCCGAGCGCGCCATGGACTTGACGGCGTCGGCAAGCACGGCCCGCGCGGCCTCGAAGCTCAGCGAGACGGTCCCCGGAAACGAGGCCGCCCAGGACGCCGCCGAAACGGGCACTGCCGGTCCCACGAGCGTCTCGAGGCCATGCGTCTCGCGGAACACATGGACGATCTCGGCCGAAAGCGCCTCGGCAATCAGCGTGTCGGTGTCGAGCGGCAGGTGAGGGCCGTGTGCCTCGATGGCGCCGAGCGGCACAAGGATTGGCGGCGGGTCGCTCCCGTGGAGGCGCCTTGCGATCTCGGTCCAGGGCATGTGCACGATTCGCCAGTCGGTCAAGCGGGTCGGTTCTCCTTCGGGTCCGTGTCGAAGGCCTCGGCCACGGCGCGCTCGTCAAGCGCCTCGCGCAGCTTCTTGCGTTCGACCTTCCCGCGGTCGTTTTTGGGCAGGTCCTTCACGAACCTCACGCGCCGCGGGAACTTGTAAGGCGCGATCGAGGACTTAACGAATTGCGCGAGTTCCCGTGCAAGGGCCGCGGTCGGTTGCAAGTCTCCCTTCGGGACGACGAGCGCGATGGGCTTCTCGAGCCCCTCCTCCTGGTAGCCCAGCACCGCGCACTCCGCGACAGCCGGGTGCGCGAGGAGGCAGTCTTCGACTTCAATCGGCGAGACGAAGATCCCGCCGACCTTCAAAATGTCGTCCGTTCGGCCGCTGTACCAGAAGCGCCCGTGCTCGTCGACCCGGAAGAGGTCGGCCGAGCGCACCCAGTCGCCCTGGAAAGTCTCCTTCGTCTTGTCGTGGGCCTGGAAGTAGCCCACCGCCGCGCTGTCGCCGTGCACGAGGAGCGTGCCGATCTCGCCCGGCTTCACCGCATGGCCGTCCGGCCCCAGGATCTTTGCTCGGTACCCCGGGACGAGCCTGCCAAGCGAGCCGGGCACGACATCGCCCGGGCGGTTCGTGATGTAGATGTGGAAGAGCTCGGCGCTCCCGATCCCGTCGAGGACCTCGACGCCGAAGGTCTCCTTCCACTTCCGATGGAGCTCCGCCGGTAGCGCCTCGCCGGCCGAGAACACGGCCCGCAGGCACGACAAGTCGTGGCTCCTCGCCTCGGGGTGGTTCGCCATCTGCAAGATCATCGTGGGGACGCTTACGAGGAGCTTCGGGCGGAAGTGCTCGATCTGTTTGAACATCTCCTCCGGCGTCGCGCGCTCCCGGAACAGGCATGCGGTGCCGCCCACCGCGAACGGGAAGAATAGGTTCGAGCCGGTCGCGTACCCGAAGAAGAGTTTGGGGACCGAGAGGGTCACGTCCTTCTCGTTGTAGCCCACCGTGGCGATCGCGTAGCGCTCGCAGTTCCACGGGAAGTCATGGTGGAGGTGGACATTGGCCTTCGGCCTTCCCGTCGTGCCGGACGTGAAGAGCCAGTAGGCCGGGTCGTCCCGGTGCGTCGGGTAGGGCTCGAGCTTCGGCGACTCTTCGAGCACGGCCTCCATGAAGCTCCGGAAGACGGCGCCCTTCGGGATCTCCTCGCCGACAACGAGCACGGCCTCGAGGGTCCGGACCTCGAGGGCAAAGGGCGCGATCTTCTGGGCGACCTCGGAGGCGCACACGAGGACCGGCGCGCGCGTGTAGTCCAGGTAGTAGCGGAGCTCCTCGGGTGGAAGGAGGGGATTCACCATGGCGACGACGCCGCCGATGCGGAGGGTCCCGAAGATCGTGGCGACGAACTCCGGCGTGTCGTGGAGCGAGATGAGGACCCGCTCTTCCGGGCGCACGCCTAGGTTCCTCAGCGTGTTGCCGACCTTGTTTGCCGCTTCGGCGACCTGCGCGTAGCTTAGCTCCTCGTTGCGCGTCCGGACCGCGACCCGGTCGCCCGCCCCCTCCGCCAGGCGCTCGTAGAGGAAGTAATCGGCCATGTTGAAGCGGTCGGGGAAGTCCCGGAACGCCTTCTCAAGCGCGTGCTCGGTCATC
>DATEUP010000201.1:0-12962 GCA_035283065.1 Thermoplasmatota archaeon
ACCGGCCGCACAACGAGGCGTTTTTCGTTGTAGCCGATGCCGGCGAGGCGCGGGTCTTGCAGGCCGGTTCGACCGCGCACCTCGTCTTTCCCGAGAACCTGAGCCTCGCAGCCGAAGAGGGCGAACCGCCGCATGAGCCCGTCGAGTACGCCTGGAAATCCTCGTGGGGCCCCACGGGCGAGGATTTCGAGTTCCACGCGGCGCCGCCGGCGCCGGGGCTTTCGATCGTCGAACTCAACGTGACTGCCAAGAACCACACGGCCTCCGACGCGGTCGGGCTCCTCGTCGTGCCCGGCGGGTCGGCAGGCACGGGGCGAACCCAAATCGGCCTGCTCGGCGAGGCGGACCTCGATAACCTTCCGGGATCCCCGGCGCTTACAAAGGACGAAGTGCGGGCAGGTGGACACGAAGGGGGAGACTACTGGGCGCCCATCCCCGCAAGCGGGCCGGCGCGGTACGCCCTTGTTCCTTGGGCCGGCGCGAGCGCGCCCGAGGCGGTCCTCCTCATCGCAGTCAAGGCTAGCGCAACGGCCCTCTACACGAACGCGAGCCTGCCCCTTGCCTTCGGCGCGGGGCAAAACTACACGCTCGTGGTCGACGCGACCGCCGCCCAGCAGCACCGGATCGAGGTGCAGGACAGCGCGGGCGCGCTCGTCGAGTCCCTCTCACTCGAGGCGTTTGCCGCGGCGCACCCCGGTGAGGCCGAAGCTCGCGTGCTTGTCGCGCCCCCGGCGCAGGTCCTGCCCGGATTCGAAGCGGCGGCCGTGGCGGGCGCGCTTGTCGGGGCCGCGATCCTTGCTGTTGCGCGCAAGCGTTAGCCAGTCGAGCGCACCTCGACCGCCGCCAAGGCCCGGACGCCCGGCCACGAGGGGTCCTCCACCCGCACTTCGAAGGTCTCCGCCTCCCCCGCCGAAGCGTTCTCCGAGACTCTCACGAAGAGAGAGACCGTCGTGTTTTCCAGGGCGCCCAACGCCACCGTGAGGTTCGGTAGGCTAGGGGCCCCGAAGCCAAACGACCAGTTGCCGTTGAGGTCCGCCACATCGACCGTGAGGTTGAGGGGCACGTCCCCCGCGTTCGTGACCGTGAGCGTAATGTTCGCCACGCCGCCCGCGGCGACTTCGACCGGCGGCCCGGCCGACAGCGCGACAGCCGGGTGAGCGGCAACCGTCCTTACCGTCCCGGTCACGAGCCTGGCAAGGTGGGGCGCCTGCACCGGCCAGACGTGCAGGTACACCTGCCCCTCCTCGCCCTCGACGTGTGAAAGGGCCCGTACGGTCACGTTGACCGTCCGGTTCACGTACTCGACGAGGTTCGTGAGCGCGCGGGTCGAATTGCCCGACCCCTCGAAGGAGGCGTTGAAGGGACCGACAACGCCCAAAACCCTGACCTCGAGCTCGTTGAACGCGTTGCCGGCGTTCGTGATGTTGAAGCTCCAGTTGGCAAGTCCCCCCGCCGGGAATTCGAGGAAGCCGCCGGGCACCGTAACCTCGAAGCTGTAGTCGCCCGGGACCTCCTGGATCGGGGCCGGCGAGAACGAGATCGCGAACACGAGGATCGCCGCTAGGCCCGCAAGGAGCCGGCGCCCCCCGAGCTTCGAGATCTGGTTGAGCGGCGGCGGGTGGCGGATCGTGAGGACGACGATGAAGAGGAGGAGGAGCCAGCCGCTGTACCCGAGGAGGCTGCCCAAGACCGCAATGCCGATGACCGCGGCAAAGGAGATCGCGATCGCGCGCGACTCACGGGAAGGTCCGTTCGGGATCAGGGAGAAGAAGACGTGGCCCCCGTCGAGTTGGGCCGCCGGGATCAGGTTGAAGGCCGTGACGAGGAAGCCCGCCCACCCCGCGAAGAGCGTGGGGTGCAGGTAGGACTCGAGCGGAGCCTGCGTGGCCGAAAGCAGCCAGTTGAAGAGGAGCGGTGTGCCGAGCGTCACGCCGCCTCCGACCTCCGGGCGGACGGGCGCGGGTGTCGCAGCCATCAGGAAGGAGCCGATCGCCGTGACGCCGATCGAGGCAACGAACCCGACGAGGGGCCCCGAGAGCCCGATGTCGAAGATTACGCGCCTCGAGGGGAGGGGGTCGCGCATGGAAATGAACGCGCCGAACGTGCCAAGCGGCGGCACGGACGGGATGAAGAAAGGGAGCGAGGCGCGGACGTGGTAGTGCCTCGCCATGATGAAGTGGCCCATCTCGTGGAGACCGAGGATGCCCATGAGCGGCAGCGCGAAGTAGAGGAGGCCGCCAAGCTGCGCATCTGCCGAGAGCCAGTCGACGCCGGGCTCGTCGGGCCGGGGGCCGTGGGGCGAGATGTAGCCGGCCCATAGGAGCGCGCCCGCCGACTGAACCGAGACGAGCGTGAGGATGAGGAACGCCATGTTCACGCGCGAGGACCGGAACAAGGGGTCGACGACGCGGGAGACCGTGACGACCCCGACGCCGTCGGCGAGCTGGAGGGTCGCCACATAGGACTGCTGCTTGATCTCGATGCGCAGGTCGTCGAAGGCCCGGTCGACGGGGTCGCTGTCGGTAACGACGGGGTCGCCGCCCTTCGTCTCCTTCGTGAAGAACGCCAGGCGCCGGCGGTCGCCTTCGATGTGGTGGACCTTAAAGTGGCGCGACACGGCCTCGGAGAGGTATTCGAAGGCCGAGCGCGAAGCGCCGCCGCCCACGCCTGCCGGGGTGGCCGAGGACGTTTCGGTTTCCCCCCTTCGCGGACTTGCGCCAAACGGGCCTTACGATTTGATGGTTTGGCACGAGGCCTCTCTCAGAGCACGCCGTGCCCGCCGATGAGCAAGGTGATCGCGGCCGTGGCCATCGCGACCGCCACGAGCCTCACGCCCGCCACGGCGACATTCCGCCGCGTGAGCGTGCCGAGGTACGCGCCCAGGACGAACAGGAACACAAAGGTGAGGCCCGCGGCGACTGCGATCGCCTGGCGGAAGGCAAGGACGCCGGGGACGAGGAGGAAGGGCACGAGGGGCAGGAGCCCGGCGACCATCGGCGCGACGCCGTGGATGAGCGACGAGACGACCTTCGCGAAGCGGTGGGCCGCGACCTTGTCGCCCCCCACCTTCCGGAGCATGGCGGACTGGATCTCGTCGTGCGCGAGGTCCTGCTCCACGCTCTCCGCCTCGAAGGCGCCGAAGGTCGACGACACGGCGAGCGCCACGCTCGTCGCGAAGCCCGCAGCGAGGATGAGCGAGGGGCTGTCCGAGTACCCCGTGGCGCCGAGGATGAGGCCGAGGACGGTGAGCGCACCGTCGAAGGCGCCGATGACGAAGTAGCGCCTCGAGATCGCAAAGACGCCCGTGAGCTCGTCGTAGTAGCGCGCGCGCTCGCGGAAGGTCATCGACGAGAGGGGCTTCTCGCGCTCCTCGCGGGGGGGAAGAGGCGGGGGCGTCTCCCGGCCCCGCACGCCGCCCCTCTTTCCACGCAGCATCCGGGGCGTTCACCTCAAGGGGGGGCCTGTAAAGGGAGGCCTCTCCACGCGAGTTGCGCTGGAGGGCAGCGTTCGATCGAGGGGGGCGTCCCGATATCAAGGTTCGCGGGTGTGGCAGGGCCCCGCCGTGCGCAAGCCTAGGAAGCCTTGAAGACGCCCGCGCCCCAAGGGGCGCCGCGATGGGCGCACAGAAGGTCCGCCCCGGGGTCGACCACGAGCACGTCGACTGCGGGCACCACGAGCAGGTGTGGTTGCCTCCCTCGAGCGCCTCGGTCGAGCAGCGCGCCCTTGTCCGCAAGTCCTTCTGCCTCCGGTGCGGGCTCGTGCGCAACGTCGGGAGCGACCGCGCGCGCCCGATCGGCTATTGGACGGCAGCGGTCGTGGGGATCCGCAACGCGCTCGAGAAGGAGCACAGGCGCTCGCCCCACGCGATTGCGAAGCTTCCCGTCGCGCAGGTGCGCCTCATCCTCAAGGAGATGCTCGCAACACCGGGGTTCGACGACCCCTACGCGATGACGAAGAGCGCGCAGGTCGAGCTCGTGTTGAAGGCCGTGTGGAAGGTTCGCCCGGACGTCCCGCGCGTGATTGTCGAGGACGCGCTCGAGGGCGGCGCGCTCGAGGCGCGCGAGAAAGCCAAGGCGCGCAAGCGCAGTCGGGCCTCGAAGGCGGCCTAGTTTTCCCCGAGGTGGACGATGAGGACGGGGCGCTCCGCGCGCCGCACGAGCTGGTCGGAGGTCGAGCCGAAGAAGAGGGAGCCGCGCTCGACCGCGCGCTCCTGGAGCTTCGCCATGAGCCCCTTCTTGAGGCGCAGCCGCGTGCCGAAGATGAAGAAGTCGATGTACTCTCTGTCCGCGATTTCGATGGCCGCGTCCACGGGGTCTTTCCCGATGCTCACGTCCTTCACCTTGATCCAGTACTGGCTCGCCATGGACTTCAGCGCCTCGAAGATCTGGCCGGCCTCGGGGTTGGACTGCGCGCCGGCGTGCATGAAGTAGAGTTCGGCCTGGAGGACGCGAGCGAAGCGCATGGCCTCGGAGGCGAGTTCGGGGGAGCCCGTGCCGCCGTCGACGCCCACGAGAATCCGCGGCCGCGTCGTGACCTCGCCGGCGATCTCGACGACCTCCTTGTCGGCGCCCTCGGTCTGGATCTGCGTGTTCGGGGGCAGCACGAGCACCGGGACCTTCGAGCGCGAGAACACGCCTCGTGCGACGGAACCTGCAAAGAGCTCGGCCTTCGGCGACTCCCCTTGCGTGCCCATCACGATCGCGTCGGCGGCAAGGACGTCGGCCGCCTGGAGGATCACCTCGACCGGTTCGCCGATCGTGGCGGTCGTCTGGATCGCGATGCGCGTTGTGCGCGTAAGCTGGCGGAAGGGCAGGAAGTACTCCTCGATGGCCTTGGCAAGCTGGGGGTGCGTGTCGCGGATCTGCGCGAAGGGGGTCCCGTGCGCGTGGGCCTTGGCTTCGGGGTGCTTCCTCGGGTCGACGGCGTGGAGGCCGATGACCTCGGCGCGCAGCATCGCGGCGAAGCGGACGCCCTGCATGATCGAGTTGTAGGAGGCGTCCGAGCCGTCCGTGGGGATGAGGATCCGCTTAATGGGCGAGCGGATCTTCTTGACGGAAAGCGCAAAGGACTGGACGGACTTCCCCCCACGGCGCGAAGCGAAGGCGTCAAGCGCGCCCCGAGGTATAAAAGCAGGAGGTAGCGGGCGAGGCCGCAGTGGGCGCAGGCGTTTGCAGGCCGGGGCTCTCCGCGAATCGCGGAGCGCTGCGGGCAAGATCGTGAGCGGCGCGGGCACCGCTCCCAAAGGTTTTACACGGCCTTCGCGCTCCGAACGCGGAAGGGGGCACATCTCCTCGATGCGCGCCGTGATCCTGGCCGCGGGCGAAGGCCTGCGCCTCCGCCCCTTCACGCTCACGCGCCCGAAGGTCATGCTCCCGGTCGCTGGCCGGCCGATCCTCGAGTACGTCGTCGAGGCGCTCAAAGAGAACGGGATCACGGACATCCACATGGTGATCGGCTACCAACGCGAGCGCATCCAGTCCTACTTCGAGAACGGGCGGCGCTTCGGCGTCTCGATCACGTACGCGGTCCAGCCCAAGCAGCTCGGCACCGCCCACGCGCTCCTCCAGGCGCGGCAGGGGGGGGCTGAGGGGCCCGTCCTCGTGCTTCCAGGCGACAACCTCGTCGAGCCAGACACGCTGCGCGCGCTCCTCGAGCGGAGCGACAAGGACGCCAACGCGATGGTCGTGACCTTCTCGCCGAACCCCTCGAAGTACGGGGTCGTGAAGATGGACGGGGGGCTCGTGCAGGGCATCACGGAAAAGCCCGCGGCCTCCGCATCCGACCTCATCAACACGGGCATCTACCTCTTCTCCCCCAAGGTCTTCGAGCTCGCGGAGTGGTCCGTGCGCGCTTCGCGCTTCGACCTCACAGACGTCCTCCAGGCGCTCATCGAGAGGGGCGAGAAGATCCAGGGCGTGGAGATCGAAGGCCACTGGCTCGACATCGTCTACCCCTGGGACATCCTCACGGTGAACGCGAAGATCCTCCAAAGGACCGCGGCGAAGACCGCGGGGGTCATCGAGCCTGGCGCGATCGTGGAGGGGCCGGTCACCGTCGGCAAGGGGACGGTGATCCGCAGCGGCTCGTACATCCGCGGCCCCACGGTCATCGGCGAAGGGTGCGACATCGGCCCCAGCGTCGTCGTGTTCCCCTCGACCTCGATCGGCAACAACGTGACGATCGGCCCCTTCACGCAGGTGCGCAACAGCGTGATCCACAACAACGTCTCGATCGGCGGCTCATCGTATGTCGCGAACTCCGTGATCGACGACGGCACGCTCACGCGCACGCACTTCGTGACCCACCACGGCGACCGCCTCATGATGGTCGAGGGCGACGTGATCCCCGTGATGGACCTCGGCGCGATCATCGGCGACAGCTGCACGTTCGGCCCCCAGTGCGTGATTGCCCCGGGGATTGTCGTGGGGCGCCGCGCGCGCGTTGAGGGCCCGACGCACGTCACGCGCGACGTCCCGAACGACGCCTTGGTTCTCTAAAGGGAGGGCCCTTCATGTGCGGGATCATCGGCTACACGGGGCCAAGGCAAGCCCAGGCGATCCTGCTCGAGGGCCTCCACCGCCTCGAGTACCGCGGGTACGACAGCGCGGGGCTTGCGGTGAACGGGCCTGCGGGCCTTGAGGTTCTCAAGCGGGCGGGCAGCGTCGAGGAGCTTGAGCGCGCGCTTTCGCAAGCGCGCCCGCTCGAGGGCCTCTCGGGGATCGCGCACACGCGCTGGGCGACCCACGGCCGCCCCTCGGACGCGAACGCGCACCCCTTCACGGACTGCACGGGCAAGATCGCCGTCGCGCACAACGGGATCATCGAGAACCACGCGCGCCTTCGCGAGGCGCTGAAGGGCGAGGGCCACGTCTTCCGCTCCGAGACGGACACGGAGGTCCTCGTGCACCTCGTGGAGCGCGCGTACAAGGGCGGTCTCGAGGACGCGGTGGCGCGGGCGCTGCGGGAGGTCGAGGGGACCTTCGCCGTGGTCGTCACGCACGGCGACGAGCCCGGCGTGCTCGTGGGCGCAAGGCGCGAGAACCCGCTGGTCTTGGGGGTGGGCGAGGGGGAGATGTTCTTCGCGTCGGATGTGCCCGCGCTCATCCGCCACACGCGCCGGGTCGTCTACCTCGAGGACGGGGAGGTCGCGCGGATCACGCCGAAGGGGTTTGCGGTAAGCGCGCTTGCCGACCTTGCATCGCGGCCGCGCGCGCCCTCGACGGTCGACTGGGACATCGAGGCGGCCGAGAAGGCGGGCTACAAGCACTTTATGCTGAAGGAAATCTTCGAGCAGCCGAGGGCGATTGCCGACTCGCTCCTCGGCCGCATCGGGGACGCGGAGATCGACGCGCTCCTCGAGGGGCTGCGCCCCGTGCGGCGGGTGAAGATCCTCGCCTGCGGGTCCTCGGCCCACGCGGGGCTCGTGGGCCGGTACCTGCTCGAGACGATCGCCCGAGTCCCGGCGTCCGTCGAGATCGCCTCGGAGTACCGGTACACGGAGTCCCTCCCGGAGGAGGCACTCATCGTGGCCCTCACGCAGTCGGGCGAGACGCTGGATACGCTGAACGCGCTGCGGGAGTCGAAGCGCAGGGGCAGCGCGTCGCTCGGGATCACGAATGTCGTGGGCTCCTCGGTGACGCGGGAGGCGCAGCGCATGATCTACACGCGCGCGGGCCCCGAGATCGGCGTGGCGGCTTCGAAGACGTTCACGACGCAGATCGTGGCGCTCACGCTCCTCGCGCTCGCCGTCGGCCGCGCAAACGGCGAGGTGGCCCCCGAGAAACTGCGCTACTACCAGAGGCAGATGCGCCGCCTCCCCCAGGCCGTGCAGTCCGTGTTGTGGCAGAACGAGAAGATCCTCGAGATCGCGCGCAAGTACGCGCAGGTGAAGGACGTCTACTTCATCGGAAGGCATGTGAACTACCCGTCGGCGGTCGAGGGCGCGCACAAGCTGAAGGAGATCTCCTACGTCCACGCGGAGGCTTATGCGGCCGGCGAACTCAAGCACGGCGCGAACGCGCTCCTCGGGCCCGAGCTGCCGGTCGTCGCGATCGCCGTGAAGGACGCCGTCTACCCGAAGATGCTCTCGAACATCGGGGAGTGCACGGCGCGCGGGTCCCCGATGCTCGCGATCGGCACGGAGGGGGACACGGAACTTCAGAAGGTCGCGGAGGACACCGTGCTCGTGCCGGAGGTCGACCCGATGCTCTCGCCGATCCCCGTAACGGTGGCGCTCCAGCTCTTCGCGTACCACATCGCGGACCTGCGGGGCTGCTCGGTCGACCGGCCGCGGAACCTTGCCAAGACCGTCACGGTGGAGTGAGTTTTCGTCGCGCCCGGAGCCTGGCATGGCCCTTCCTTCGCAGCCACCGAGCCGACGGACGCTGGGCTCATATACAAGAGGCGTGGCTTGGCCCGGGGGCCCACCTTTTCGCGCCGAAGTGTCGGGTGGCCCACGGTAGGCCTGGCCTTCGGGGGCGGATCGTCTGGCGGAGAAGGGCGCAAGCGACCCTGAGAAAAAGCTCACAAAGGAGTTCCTCGAGCGGTGGCGAAAGGGGGCCAAGGGAGCACCCGGAGGCCCTCCCGGAATGCCCAGCGAACTTGGCGAGCTGCTAAGGGAGCTGCAGGAAGAGGAGGTAGAGGAGGCCGCCCTCCGCGCAAGGCGCGAGGCGGCGAAGGCGGGCGTCGGCGGGGCGCGGCCCCCGACGCCCGGGGCGAAAGATTCCCCTGAGGAGGAGGAAGGGGAGCTCGAGCTCCCGGACTTCGAGGGGCTCCTTGTAGGCCAACTGTCGGCGGGTCCAGAAGGCGTTGCTCCCCAGCAACCGGCGGCCGAGGCTGAAGGGGCCGCGGGCGTTTTTGACGAGGAACTAACCGCCGAAGCGAAGCAAGCGATCGCTGAGGTGCTGGGTCCCCTTGAGAAACCGCAGGGGGTGCGCCTGAAGGGAGACGAACCCAAGATCGACACTCCCGAGACACGCGCGGAGTCGGTTCAGGGGCCCCCCTCGCTACCGTTAACACCCCCTCGAGCGCCACCCGCGCCACGGCCCATCCCCAAATCACGATTTGCAGGAGGCCGGGTGAACGGCGGTCGTGTGAACGGCGGTCGTGTGAACGGCGGGACCACGAGCGCCCTTCAAGGAATGCCCCGGCGCGCCGCTTCCCGACGCAAAGTGCTCACCGCGTCCCTCGCGCTCTTGGTCCTTACCAGCATTCTTGTTCCGCTCTACTCCACCTTGAACCCTGGGCCTGTCGTCCATATCGATGGTAATTTTGGCGATTGGGCGGGCTACTCAATCGTGCGCGATTCCGCGACCGACGAAGGGTCCAACCCCAACATCAACATGGTCGGATTCTCGGCGCGGGCCGACTCCCGCGACCTTTACTTCTATCTCCAGTTCGAACAGGGGGCGCTCCTCTTCGAAGGCGGAGCTAACGCATCGGGCGCCGATGCCTACCGCATCCTCATCGACGCCGACCGCAGCACGGGAACGGGCTTCTTGGCCCTCGGGCTCGGCGTCGACTTCTTGGTCGTCCTCACCGGGTTCAACGGAGCGCTCCAATCCCGCGAGCTGCACGCTTTCCCCGGAGCCGCGCCCGACCGCGCCGACGCCTCAGGGTTCTTCCACACGGGTGGGGTGGCAGCGGCCTGGACCGGGAACCAACTCGAGGGCTCCGTCGCGCTGCGCGCAATCGGTCTTGGCGATTCGGCCAGGCCTTTCGTGCTCGCATTGACGCAGGATGCGGCCGGCAACAGCGATGTGGGCGACGCGGTTATCACGACGCTGCCCGGCGTGTTGAAGCTCACCCAGGATGGCATCATGGCCCCCGTCCTGCCAACGATCGGGGAGTCGCGGCTCTTCACACTTACGGCGCGGGCCGAGGGCGCGGACGTCCGGCTCCTTGCGCTAACCCTTCGGGTGGAGAGCCCCGACGGCGGCGGGTTGCAACTTACCCGGGTCGTCGTGGGCAGCGCCACTGAAGCGGTCGCAGCCGGAGGTGGCGGCGGAGCGCTCCTGCGTGTTCCGGTTGGCGAAGCGAGCTCGCAGATGTTCCTTAGGGATGCTCCTGGCAAGACGATCGAGCTGTACGGCCGAGGCACCGGACCAGTCGGAAGCGTCGTCCGGATGTACATCGCGGGGCCACAAGACGTCGAGGCAAGCGCTGCGCAGGATGGCACCTCGGGGCTTGGGTCTTTTGTTCCACCCTCCCGATATTCCCTGGGGTACATCGGCGAGGCGCCTCCTTTCGTGAAAATCGACGGGGCGTTCGCCGACTGGAACCAATCGGTCCCGGCCAACCCCGACCCGCTCGGGGACGTGCGCACCGGCCTTTCCGGCCCCACGATGGGGGCGCCGAACGTTGGCACCGGCCCCGAGGCTGGCCTCGACATCGTCGCCTCGCGCGCGGAAGTGAGCTCTTCGACGCGCCAAGTCTCGTTCATGCTCGAGGTCGCAGGCTCCGTCATGGCGCCGGCCCTGCTGCCCCGGCCGACGCGCCCCTCCCCCGCCCAGCCCTCGGGGGGGAGTTCGGGCACCCCGAGCGAGCCCGTGCCTCAACCCTCGAGGCCCCCTAGCAACTTGGCGGCCATCTACGTGGACACCGACATCAACGTCTCAACGGGGTGGACGGCATTTGCTGGCCTCGGCGTCGATGCGATTGTCGAAATCGGAGGCACGGGGGGCGGGTACGGCCGCTCGCCCCGGCAGACCGAGACCTCAATCGCGCAGTGGAACCCCGCCGCGCAGAACTTCGCGAGGGCAGCCGCCAGCCTGGCCGTCGGATTCAACTCGTCGGCCCTGGAGACCCAGGTCTCTTTTGCGGCCCTTTGCGGGGGCTCCTGCGCCGACATACGCTACGTCTTCTACCTGCAGGACGCGGCGTCTCACGGCGACAGCACAACGGTGAGGGACGGCACCACGCGCACCCTTGGGAACACCCTCTATTTCGACGAACAGCGGACTAGCACAAGGAACGTCTTTCAGGGCGGCAACAACCTGCCGATCCTCGCCTTTGCCGTCGCCGCGCCAAGCACGAACGGGGAGATCGCACGGGTCAACGGCTTCCAGGCGGTTGTCGACGGGGCGACCCCCACGGACCTGGTGTCGTTTTCCGTGTTCAATGACAGCGCGCCCCGCAGCTCGCTGGATCCAGCCGACCTATCGGCAGGGCCGCTCGCGTCGGCACCTCTAAACGACGGTGGCACGGTCGAGGTCAGGCTCCCAGTCCCGATTTCGCTCGCGCCGGGGGAACAATTCTCGGGGCTGTTCACGGTCGACGTGGGGGTGGGAGCCGAAACGCCAAGCTGGTTCAGCGTGACGATCGCCGGTCACGGCGGCCTTCGCGCAACTGGAATCGAGAAGGTGGTCTACGGGTTTTCACCGGAGCCGAGCCCCGTGCGCATCCTCGCCGCACCCTCCGGATCGCGCGGGCAGAACAACCTGACGGTCAATGAGGTGAATGTGAGCGCCGACTGGGTCGAGATTTACGACACCACGGGCGCGAGCACGGACCTAACCAGCAGCTCCCAGATGTCGCTGTTTGTCTACGAAATACGAAGCGGCCAGCCCGACGTTTGGCTTGCCTTTCTAAACCTCACAGGCTCGACCAACTCGAGCGGGTTTGCTGTGTTTAACATCTCGATCAAAGCGGGGACCGGACCGAGGAACACGGTCGTCGAAATTCGGTGCAACAATTGCTCCGCAGGCGGGGGGGACAACTCGACATACGTGGACCAGGTGGTCCTGCCGCAGGGGGCATTCGTCCAGTGGGGGCGCTACCCGGACGGAACGGGCAATTGGACAAGCACGACGAACACCACGCGGGGCACGGCCAACGAAATCCCCGAGTTTGGTGCTTTCGCTCGGCCGATCATGGGCGTGCTTGGCCTGGTCGCTGCTGTGCGATGGGCGGGGCCGAAAAGCGGGTCCTTCAGACGCGGAAGAAAGTGGGCCTGGTAACGGGCGCTGGGGCGGATCCACCGCGGGCGGGGCCGCTCTGCGGTGCCTCGAGCGGAGTCCTAGGGGGGAGCCTCCGGGTCTCCTACCATGGCTCGGAAAGTCACTTCCAAAAAACAGATACACTATTCCAATTTATGGTGCGATCATTCCAAAAATAGGAGAGAACGATTAATCCCGACGTCCCGCTTGGCCACGTTGCTTCGACTCGGGGAGGTGGCCCAATGGCGGACAAAGAGGGCGGGGACTCCGAGAAGAAAATGACGAAGGACTTCCTGGACCGATGGAAGAAGATTGCCTCGAAGTACGAAGGTCCCGAGGGGGAGGGCGAGGCGCCAAAGGAGGGCGAAAAGGCCCCCAAGAAGGCGGACGAGGAGCTTGACCGCGTCCTTGCGGACATCGCGGAGAAGGGCGAGGCCGGCGAACCGAAGCGCGAACCGAAAAAGGCCGATGAGGACGAGCTCGACGCAATGGTGGCGGACTTCGGGTTCAAAGAGGACGACGAAGGGCGGCTCAAGGCAGCCGTGCCGTCCGCGCCGAGAGACAAGCCCAAGGCGGCGCCCGTCCGCGCCGCACCCGCGGCACCTGCGGCCGCGCCGCGCCCGGCGGCGCAGGCGCCGGAGGACGCGCAGAAGCGCGTGCTTGACACGCTGAAGAAAGTCGGGCTCGTGAAGCCGTCGGCCGAGGAGGCGCTTCTCCCGGCGCCGAAGGCCCCGGAGCCCGCCCTGGAGGAAGAGGCCGAAGACACGCTCATGGTGGAGCTCGAGTCGCTCCTCGCGGACGATGGGACGAAGCCCGAGCAGGCTGAGGCCAAGGGTGGCCAGCCCAAGTCGCGCGCGGCCCTCGAGGAGGAGGACCTGATTGCGGAGCTCGAGGGGCTGCTCGAGGGGGCGGGCGAAGAGGAGCACGAGGCGCCCCTGCCCAAGCCGGTGCCGGCAGTCGTCCCGCCCAAGAAGGCTGCGCAGGTCGAGAGGCCGGCGGTCGCGGCACGGCCGGTGGCCGCGCCGG
>DATEUP010000202.1:0-4426 GCA_035283065.1 Thermoplasmatota archaeon
CTCGAGCCCGTAGGCATCTTCGAGGCGGCCTCGGCCGCCGGCGTGCCGGGGATGCAGTAGAACGCCGCACGCCCCTCCGAGCGCCTCGCGAGCTTCCCCTCGTCAACGAGCCGGCCGAGCGCGTAGCTCATCTGCGGGGGCTTCACGAACGGCATCTCGGCGAGCAGGTCCTTGGGGCGCCACTCGCGCGACAAGTCGCTCTGGATCTTCTCCAGCACCTTCTCCTGGAGGCTCATTGATCGGCCATCGGGGGCGCGGGTATAAAGGTTGCTTGTGACTCCGTTCGTCAACGGGGGACAGCCTCCCGGGAGGCCCAAGGACGGCAAAGCGGAAACCCCCCGGCCACACGGCGCCCTCGAAGGGGATGCGGCCCCGCTGCCCGCTTTGCGCCTCGCGAAAAGGCTCGCGGCCTTGCCCGCGCTACGAATCTACGATCTGCCGCGCGGACTGCCTGCGCGTGCGCAGCCTCACGCTTTGCCCCAACGACTGCCGGTTCATCGCCGACCTTTCGAAAAGGGCCTACGCCCCCTCGGACGACACGATCTACCGCTAGTCGGACGGCGGCACGGTCCTTCGCATGACCGCCTGGACATCGGCAAATCCAAGGGCCTTCCAGGCGGCCCGCGCGCTCTCGTCGCGCAAGTCGGCGATGAGGTCGACCGAGGGGACTCGCTTGAAGGTGAGCCAGCGCATGGCCTCGTCAACCATGGCCTTGAGGCGTCCCTGCTTTCGGAACGCCTCTTCGACGAAAGCTCCTTCGATAAGGCCCGCGAGCGGCCGTGCGGCGCCGGGCGGCGAGGGGGCGACGCGCGCGACCAGGAACGACACGACTTGCCTGGCCCCGCTCTCCGTCACGAGGACGCGTATGCGCTCCTCCTTGAGGCCGTCTTCAATGTGTTCGCGCCACATTCGGCCGGCGTCGAGCGCGAGGGCGTAGGCCTCGTCCTTCGCGGCGAACGCTCGGGCCGCCTTGAGGTAGAGCGCACCCAGCGCGTCGAGGTCCTTCCGGCCGGCGGCCCGCACACGGATCGGGGCCTCACTCATTGGGACTTTCCCCCCCCTTCGGCGGCCCCCGCCGCGGCCGCCGGCTCTTCGAGGGGCAGCGCGTGGTTGAGCTTGGCGGGCCCGCGGGACCCGCCCATCTTGGCGTTGAGCAAACGGGGTGTCGCCCTCGCGCGGCCCCCGCCCGAGTCCGTAGCCTCAAAAGCCGCAATGTCGCGGGTGCCCTTCACGGCGAGGACCACGAGGCGGCCAGGCGCCCTCCCGCCCCTCCGGGAGCGCCTTTGGACCGCGCGGACCTCCAAGGGCGAGGCCCCAAGGAACACCGCGAGGTCCGCGTCCGGCACCGGAAGCCCCCCTGCCGCAAGCCGCGTGGCAACGACGACTTGGACTCGCCCGTTTTCGAAGGCGCGAAGGGTTTCCCGCTGTCGCGCTTCGGCCGCCGCCCCATCGCTTCCAGGCCCCCTGGGCGCCTCAAGGGCCCTTGCCGATAGCCCGGGCCCGAGGGGAGGGCCGCACGAAAACGCGTCGGCAAGCGCGCGGCCGGTGCCCGTGGTTTCGGCGAACACCAAGGCCCGCGCCCCGGGCCGCTGCCGGATCAGGTCGAGCACCAGGGCGACCGCAACGGCCTCCTTGGGGTGCAAGGACTTCGCTTGGGCGAGCGCGAGGGCCTTCACCTCCTGAACGGCCCTGGAGGCCCCAAGCGCGCGCTCCGCGCGCGGCGCGTAAGGCCCTGCGCCGAGCCCCGCCAAGAACTCCTGGAGCGGCCCTGCGCCTTGCGCCTCGCAAATCTCGAGCGCCTGGACGAGCAACATGGCCCGCGCGTGGGCCTTGAGCCCTTCGAAGGCCTCGCCCCGGTCGCGCCCCCGCCGTCGGCGCAGGGACTCGCCGGCGGCGGCAAGGTGCCGCCTTCCGACAAGGTGCGCGGGGACCTCCGGTAACGCGGCGAGCCGGGCAAGCGTCCGCACCTCCGGCTCGAGTTCGCGTTCCAAGAGCTCCTGCATGGCCCGCAACGGCCCGTCAAGCTCGACCTCGACCACCTCGAGGGGCTGGGGCGCGAGGTAGGCCTTCACGTCCCCATCCTCCCGCGTCCGGAGGTCGAGACGTCGCAGCGCGAGCGCGTCCATGATTGCCGCGGTACGGCGCCGGTCGCCGGCGTGGGGGGCCGTGAGCGCAAGGACAAGCCCGCCGGGGCGGTCCCGCCGAAGCGCCTTGGAGACCTCCGCGTAGGCGAAGTCGCCGACCGTGCGGTCGGCCCCGTCCACCACGAGCAGGGAGCAGCGGCTGAGGTCGAGCCGGCCTGCGGAAAGGTCGTCGGCGATAGGCTCGGGGGTCGCGACGACCACGCCGGCGTTCTCAAAGACTTCGCGGCGCACCCGTCGGCTCGTGCGGGGTGTGACCTCCCCGACCCTCAAAGACGGCGACAGCGCGGCGGCGCAGGCGAGCTTGAGGTGCCGCGCGCGGGGGCGCGTCGGCGCGAGAATGAGCACGAAACCCCCGGCCTGCCGGAGGCGCTCGGCCGCGACGAGCGCGGCCACCGTGCTCTTCCCGAGGCCGCCGGGCAGGACGACAAGGGAAGGCTCGGAGAGCGCGCCCCGCGCGATGGCGAGCTGGTAGGGCCGGTGCTCGAGGGTCCGGGGGCGGACGAAAGGGTGCGTTAGGAAGCCGCCCTCTTCGCCGAAGGCGTCCACCGCAAAGGGCGTCCGTGCTCTCGCCGAGAGGCGCGCATGGCTTGCTCCCACAATCGACCTCCGGCCGGCGATCGCGGCGCGGACTAAAGCCCTTTTGCGGCGGCAACCTTCAAATGAGGTGCGCCTACATCGCGGCCCGGGGGAAGAGAGGGGTGGCAAGCGCTCGGGCAGGCTCCGCGGATGGCGCCGGCCAAGGCTACCGGGAACTCCTCCTCGGCGCCGTCTTCGGGGCTGTCCTCGCGATCCTCGCGGTCCTTTTCCAGGAGCTGCGGCTCTTTGGCGGCGAGCTGCGCGCCCTTTCGGTCGCCGCGTTCTTCTCGGCCGGCCTCCTCTTCGGTGCCGTCCTCTGGGTCGCGGCCGCGCGCGAGCGCGCCACCCGGCGCGTGCAGCAGGCCATCGCCTCCGTGAACACGGGCGGGGTCGTCGTCGACGACAAGGACGGGACGATCGTGTTTGCCAACGCCAAGTTCTGCGAGATGGTCGGGCTTGCCCGCGGCGAGGTCGTCGGCCGGCGCTTCATCGAGGTCATCGCCCCCGAGTCCCGGCAGCTTGCCGACTCCGAGTTCATGCGAAGGAGGCTCGGCGCCTCGTCGGTCTACGAAACCGCGCTCCGGGACTCCAAAGGCGAGGAGACCACCGTTCTTGTCTCGGCGCAGAGCCTCATGGCCGGCGACAAGTACCAGGGGTCGGCGGCCTTCATCCTCGACATCACCGCGAGGAAGCGCTCGGAGCGCGAAGTCGAGCAGGCCAAGGAGCTTGCGGAGTTCTTCCTCGACCTCATCACGCACGACATCTCGAACGTGAACCAGGGCGTGCGGGGCTACGCGGAGCTGCTGGCTTCAGCGCCCGACCTTGCCCCCGCGCAGCGCAAGTCCTACCTCACGAAGATCCTCGGGCAGATCGACCGCGCGAACAACCTGATCTCGAACATCAAGAAGATCTCGGAGCTGCGCTGGGCTTGGCGCCAGCCGCCCGCGGGCTCCGTCGACGTCGAGGACGCGATCCGCCAGGCCATCGGCATGTCCATGGCCTCCTTCCCGGAGCGGCAGGTCGAGGTCGACCTCAAGAACGACGCCGGGCGCGTCGAAGCGCGGGGGGACTACCTCAGCACGGAACTCTTCTACAACCTCATCCACAACGCGATCAAGTACACGCCGGGATCCAGGGCGGCGGTCACCGTCGAAATGCGCCGGGGTGCCGCCGGCCCCGCGGTCGTGCGCGTGCTCGACCAGGGCCCGGGGATCCCCGACTCGGCCAAGGAGGTCATGTTCTCGAGGATCGGCCCGGACCGCAGCGCGAGCGCGCCCTCCGGCTACCACTCGGGCACGGGCCTCACGCTCGTGCGCCTCATCGCGGAGCGGTTCGGATGGCGCGTTTGGGTGGAGGACCGCATTGAAGGGGAGCCCTCCAAGGGGGCGGCCTTCTGCGTCGAACTCCCCCCGGCCGCATGAGGCGGGGCGCCCAAGCCTTAAATTGGGGCCTGCGGCTCGGCTCCAGGGAGGCGCCTTACCGCTCCATGCCCCTTGACGATGACGTCTTGCGCGTTCTCCAGAGCGACGCCTCGCGCGAGTGGCGCCCGAAGGACGTCCACCAGGCGTTTGCCGGAAAGACGCTCGTCCAGATCCAGTACGCCCTCAAGAAGCTCGTCGAGGTCGGCTCGATCTCGAAGCGCACGGTGGGCCGGGGCGTGCTCTACCGCGTCGTCGAGGCCGCGCGCCTCCCGGTTGGCCAGAGGC
>DATEUP010000203.1:0-11681 GCA_035283065.1 Thermoplasmatota archaeon
CTCGAGCCCGTAGGCATCTTCGAGGCGGCCTCGGCCGCCGGCGTGCCGGGGATGCAGTAGAACGCCGCACGCCCCTCCGAGCGCCTCGCGAGCTTCCCCTCGTCAACGAGCCGGCCGAGCGCGTAGCTCATCTGCGGGGGCGCCGGGCACGTCCCGATCCTTAGCAAGGCGCTCCAAGCGGCGCGGGTCCCAAGCTCGAGGAGCCTGCGCGACGAGGTCCCCTGCATCGAGTGCGGCGTGACCTCCTTCTTCACCGGTGTTGCCGGCGACCGGCTCGCCTTCCGCTGCCTTGCCGGCCACGCGGTCACCCTGACGGTCGAAGCGGCGGTCCAGGCTGCGGCCGATGCCCGCGCGCAGCGCCCCGTCGGCGGCGACGAGGGCGGCGGCGAGGAGCTTGAGTTCGGCCGCGGCGATGAAGAAGAAGAGGCGGAAGAGGACAGCGGCTACTACTGACGCCGACACGGGCAGGACCGCGCGCTTTCTGGCCTTTTCCGGCCTCCCCAAGCGCGAAACCAAGCGTGGATGGCGCCCCGTCTGCCACAAGCGTCAAATAGGGTTGCCTTCGTTGCTGCGGAAGAGGGTCTTCCATGGTTAATGCACCCAGCCGGGGAAAGTTCAGCCGAACACTCGTGACCTTGCTCCTCAGCGTCCTGCTTGCGGGCTCGTCGCTGACCGGGCTTGCGCCAGGCGCAAGCGCCGCGATCCAGATCGACGACGTCCAGCCACCCACGAACACGGCCTCGATAAGCAACCCCTACATCCCCGTCTCCGCGAACATCAGTGGGCAGGAGACCGGTGCGGCCGGCGTCGACCTGGCCTCGGAATGGGAAGCAGGCACCCTCGGGACGAGCCTCACCGTCGGCGGGGCGGGCACTCTCGCGCTGCGCATGATCAACCACGACGACTTCACGGTCAACGGGAACCCCGACACGGGCCTGTGGACCTACTCGGACAACGCGGTCGTCGCGGGCGGCCTCCTGACGCTGTCCACTGACTATTCGAATTCCGTGTACGACCCGCACATCGACCATGTGGAGAGCATGGACCTCTCGGCCGCCCCCGCTCAGACCCTCACCCTGCGTACCTCGACCGCGCTCACGTACGCCGACCCCTACGCGTACATCTACTCGGTCGGCTGGAAGAGCGACGTGGACGGCTCCTTCATCGGGATCGTCCTCTGGGACGACGGGTCCGGCAGCGCCGCGTTGATCGACATCGTGAGCTACGACGAGGCGTCCGGCAACGTGAACATGGCCTCGTACTTCGGCACCGGGTACTTCGTCCCCTATGGGACGCTGACGGAATTCCGCGTCAGCCAGTACCCGGCCGACGCCACGATGTTCGAGGGCGAGTTCTTTGACGGGGCCACGTCGACCTGGGTTTCCCTGGGCAGCGTGTACCTCGACACCTCCGCCATCGGGAGCTTCCACCCGTGGGCCGGGCTCGACGGAGGGACCTGGGGCGGCTGGTGGGGGGCCGGCGGCGAGGTCTCGGCTGACTTGGACCTCTTCGACATTGGCCTGCCGCTGAAGGCCTCGAGCGGGACGTACGAAAGTGCGCCGAGGGACAGCGGCCTCTTCGCGGGCGCGCGCGTCACATTCGTGAACCTGACGACGACCGACGGCGCGATGGGCGGGGTCGGCCTCTTCGAGTGGCACTCGTCGATGAACGACACGGGCTCGCCTTGGTCGAGCTACCAGGCGGCCGCCGTGAACACGCCGATTTCCGCGCCCACGGACAAGTGGGTGCAGTTCCGCCTGACCGTGTTCGCAAACGACCCGCAGTCGGAGCCCGACGCCGTCACCTTCTCCTTCGACTACGCGACGGAAGTCGGGACCTTCTTCATCGACGACTTCCCGGCCGGGCCCTCGGGCACGATCAACGGCAACTCGTGGACCGTCTCGGACGGGGCCACGTTCCAGGACGGCCTCGACCTCAACTCCGCGTCGGCCTCGGCTTCGATCGGCGTGACGTACGCAAACGACTCCTGGCCTCTCTCGGACACCCACGACGTGGAGGGCGTCGTCGCGGTCACAATCGTTGGCGGCGATTTGGTCTCGACCGGCGGCGCCGGCGACGCGGGCACGCTCCTGGCCGGGTTCCTGGCAAACGACGGGACTTCCCAGACCGGCTACGTGGGGGTCGTGCGCCTTGACGACGGCGTGAACGGCTACTGGGGCGTGGCATGGGACGACGGCTCGGGCCCTATGACTGACTACAGCCTCGCGAACCCAATCCTGACCGGCGGGCAGGCCCTCGTCCGGTTCGAGCTCCAGAACGGCATGTTCGCGGCCTCCGTGCTCGAGAGGGACAACGCGTGGCGCGGATGGATTGGCCTGGGGACCTACGACTGGAGCGCCGCGACGGGCAGCGCCTGGTGGCGCATCGGCGATGTGGGGGCCCACTCTGGCGCCCAGCGCGCGGCCGTCGACTGGGCGGGCCTGCTGCTCAAGTGGATGCCGGCCCCGACCTTCGGGAACACGTACTCGGCGGGCAACGTCGACATCAACGAGGACGAGAACACCATGGCCGTTTTCGCCTTCAGCGGCCCGAACTTCGACATGCGAGCCGTCACCTTCCGTCTCGACACGACTCCGCCCACGGGCGAGGTCCACATCAACAGCGACGCGCTCTACACGACCTCGCTCACCGTGTCCCTCGCCCTTTCCGCGAGCGACACTTACGGCGTGGAGCACTACGAGGCCGACGAGGCGCTCTCGTTCCCCTCGGGCCCCCGCAACATGGCAAGCGCGGCGGACTTCGTCCTCTCCCCCGGCGACGGCCGCAAGGTCGTATGGGTGCGCTTCCAGGACACCTCGGGCGTCTGGTCGCTGCCGATCAACCAGTCGATCATCCTCGACACGGTGAACCCGCTCGGCGCGATCTACATCCAGAACAACAGCCTCTTCTCCACGAGCCTCACGGTCGACCTCACGCTGATCGGGTCCGACACGAACGGTGTGCGCGAGTTCCGCGTCTCGTCCGACTCGGCGATGGCGACCTACTCGACCTACACGGTGCCGCTCGTGGCCGGGGAGTTCCAGAGGACGAACCAGATGGTGGTCCCCTGGACCTTTGCAGGCGCCGACGGCACGAAGACCGCCTTTATCCAGGTCATTGACGCGGCCGGGCGGGGCTCGACCCCCTACAACGACACGATCCTCGTGGACACGAGCCCGCCGACGCTCACGGCCTTCCTCGTGGGCGCGACAGTGCACGGCGGCACGACCTACGTGAACTCGAACCGCGTGACGGTCGCGGTGAATGTCTCGGACGCGGCGGGCGTCGAGGGCGTCGACATCTCCGACGACCCAACGTTTGCGACCTTTGTCTCCTACGGGGGCTCGGGCAACTGGGTCTTCGACCTGCCGGAGGCCTCGGGCGCCCACTCGCTCTATGTGCGCGCGTTCGACACGCACGGGCTGCCGGCCGCCGTGCAGCAGCTCGACTTCTTCGTGGACGTGAACGCGCCCACGGGGACCGTCGAGGTGACCTACACGGGCCAGTCGCTCGCGGACTTCCTGGCGGGCACGCCCGGCTGCTGCGACTCGGCGACGATCGCGAAGGGCCGCGGGGTCATCGTGACGGTGAGCGCCACGGACAACGTGGGTGTGGCGGACGTCATGTTCTCGAACTCGCTTTACTTCCCCGGCGCGAACTGGCAGCCCTATGTGGCGGGCAAGTACTACTTCGAGCTCTCGTCGGGCGACGGGCCTTCGAAGACCGTGTACGTCCGCTTCCGCGATGTGAACGGGCGCGTGTCGCAGGCCTTTGTCGACCGCATCGCGATGGACACGACGGCCCCCACGGGGTCGCTCATCATCAACAGCGGCGACAGCTCGTCGATCAACCCGCTCCTCACGCTCTCGCTTGAGGGCCGCGACAACTTCCCGGGCGACCTCGAGATGCGAGTCTCGCTCTCGCCCTCCTTCAACGCCTCGACCTGGGTGCCCTTCACGGACACCGCGGTCTTTGACGCGAAGACGACCTCCGGCGAGGTCACGGTCTATGTGCAGATCCGGGACGCGAACGGCTGGGAGTCGCTCACGTACAGCGACTCGGTCCGGATGCGTGCGGCGACCTGCCAGGAGCTCAACAACTGCAGCCCGATCGGGAGCACGCCGGGCTTCGACGGCGGCTTCGCCCTCATCGCGGTGGCTGCAGTGGGGGCGGTGCTCCTGGCCTCCCGCCGGCGAAAGAGCTTGTAAGGCCGCCTACCCCGGCCTTCTGGGGGGCCCGCAAGGGCCCCCCTTCCTTTCTTTGGACCACCCTTCCCGCGCTCCGTTTCTGGGTGGGAAACCCTTAAGAGGGGCTGAGGGCGAGGCCGGGCCGGATGGCGCGCGGCTGGAGACCCCCCCTGATCCTTGTGGCCTTCCTCGCCCTGGCCGCCTTGGGCGCTCTCCTCGCCGGGGCGGCGCAAGGCGCGCCTTGGGCCTCCCCCGGGACGGGGACCACGTTCGACATGAACCTCCTCCAATCCTCCGCCGGCGGTTCGGTGGACACGATCAGCGCACCGTGCCACTACCGGATGGACGACACGATCACGATCTCCGCCACGGATACGCTTGTCATCGACGCCGGCTGCTGGCTGGAATTCGACGCAAACCAGAACCTCACAATCCTCGGGCGGCTGCTCGTCAACGGGACTGGGGCCTCGCCGGTCCTGTTCGAGGTCAACGACAACACGCCCGTCGAGGGCGAGTGGGATGGCGTGACCTTTGCCGGCGTGGCCTTTGCGCCCTCCTCGGTCCAAAACTTGTCGATCCAGTACTCGACCTTCGGCCTGCGCTGCCTGGGCTGCCAGAACCTCACCGTGGCCAACCTCAGCGTGACCCTGAACAGCGGCGACGGCATCCTCGTGCTTGGCAACGCCTGGAACCTCTCGTTCTGGGACATCTCGGTCGCGATAACGACATACACGAGCCAGAGCCCGATCGGGATCAGCCGCGCCACGAACGTGACCGGCGGGCGCGTAAGCGCAACGGGCACCCTCTCCGTGCTCACGCTCTGGAACATCTCGAACGTCTCCTTCGAAGGCCCCCTCACGGGGAGCGGCATCCGGCGTTTCGCCGCCTGGCTCGACAACGCGACAAACCTCACCCTTTCGGGGCTGACGGGGACTAGCTACCCGGCGGGCGTGCTCCTCACGAGGTCCTCCAACGTGACGTTGTTCGACATCGACCTTTCAACGACCTCCGCGCCGATCCTCGGCGCCGCCCAAGTCGACCGCTTGACGCTCACGAACCTCTCCGGCACTGCCTCCAGCGGCTCCGCCGTGCTCGCCTCGAACCTCACGAACTCCACGATGGACAGGGTCTCCGTTACGGGGACTCGGTATGTCATCGCGCTGAGCGACAGCCGCTTTGTCGCGGTTGTCAACGCGACGGCCGTGGGCGCAGGCCCCGCGTTCAGCGCGAACCGCACGACGTCCCTATGGGTGAACGACTCCTCCTTCCAAGGCGGCAACCCCGCGGCGGTGAACCTGAACGCGTCGTCCGCGGTCTTCCTGCGCAATGTGGGCGCCACGGGGAGCGCGGCGGGGTTCTTGGTGAGCGGCGGCAGCGGCGTCCTCATCAACGACTCGTCCGCCGTCGGGAACCTGGGGCCGGGCGCGAGGTTCCTCAATTCGAGCAGGGGCGGCCTCGCAAGGACGCAGCTCTCGAGCAACATCGGCGGCGGCCTCGCGCTGGTGAACGCCTCGAACTTCACGTTGGACGCGTGCAACCTCGCCTCGAACACGGGCGCCGGGCTTTCGGCCTCCGCCTCCACGCTCTCGGTCGCCGTATCGAACATTTCGGGAAACGGCGAGGAGGGGGTCGTCCTCACGAACGGCACGCGGCTCGATTCCGTCGCCCTTGTCGTCGAGTCGAACGGGCGCGACGGCCTCTGGGCGCGCGGCGGCTCGCTGAACCTAACGGGCGCGACCGTGCGGCTGAACGGGCTGAACGGGACGCGCGCGGAGGGCGCGAGCCTCAACCTGACGGACGGCGTTTTCGAGCGCAACGGACGGTACGGCGTCTTCTTCTCCGCGAACGCGACGGGAAGCTGGACGGTCGCAACGACCGCGTGGCTCGCGCACAACCCGGCGGTCCTTTCGGGAGCCGTTCTCGTTCCCGGGTGCTACCTCCAGCTCTTGAACGCCACGGTCGACCTCCAGGATGCCCCAGCGACCCCGTTCCTCTTCGACGTCTCGGCGAGCGGGACGCTCGCCCTCGACACCGCCGTGCTTCGGGCGGCGGGCCCGAGTTCCAAGTTCACCGTCCAGCTTGCCTCCGGGGCCTTCTTGTCGGGCGCGTCGTCCCGGCTTGAAAGTCCCGGCCGAGGCGTCTTGGCGTCTGTGGCCGGCTCCTCGTGCCAGGTCGATTTGGCGGATGTTCAGGTGATCGACTCGTTTGCGCCCTTCGAGCTCTCGGCCTGCGTCGTCCGCCTGACGGACGTGTCCTTTACGGGTGCGAGGGCCGATGTCCTCTCCCTTACCCTTGGCTCGTCGCTTGACGCCTTGCGGCTCACGATCGACGGCGCGGCAGGATCGGGGGTCCTCGTCAACGGGAGCTCCGCCGACATCCGCTCGTCCTTGCTCTCCAACGTCGGTTGGGACGCCCTCTTCGGCTCCGGCGCGGACATGAACCTCACGGACAGCGTGATCGCCGGGGCGTTCAACCGGGGGATTGCGCTCGAGGGCGGGCGGCTGAGCGCCCTCAACACCTCGGTCGAGGGCGGGTCGCGCGGAATCGAGGGCCTGGACGCGGTTCTCGTGGGGGACCTCCTCCGGATCTCGGCCACGGGCGGCACGGGCCTCAGCGTCACGGGGAGCTGCTCCGTCGACTTGTCCGACTCGACGATCGACAGCGCGGCGGGGAACGGGCTCTTCGCCCTCGTGACCGGGCCCCTCGTCCTTTCGAATGTCACGGTTGACGCGGGGGTGACTGCACTCGTGGCATTCCAAGCCCCTTCAATCGTGGTTTCGAACTCCACGCTGACGGGGGGCCTGTGGGGTGGGGACCTTGGGCCCGTGGACGACTTCGACCTGACCGACTCCGGGGTCAAGGGGACGGCGGGCGGCCTGCGCGTCGGCGGCGCGGGCAACCTCAGCCTCACGCGCGTCTCCCTCTCGGGGGTCTCCGGCCCGGCGCTCTGGGCCCTCGGGGCCGCTTCGATCACGGGCCTCACCGTCGACCTTTCGGGCGGAGACACAGCCGCCTCCCTCGACCAAGTCCCCACAGTGTCCATCACGGGCTTCACGATCGTCACCACGCTTGCCGTGTCAACCCAGGGCGTGCGGATCGCGAACGCAACCTCCGTAAGCCTCACCCTCGGTTCCCTCGCGGGGGCCGGCGCGGGAGTCGGGCTCCTCATCGAAAACGCCTCGGGCGTGGCGCTCCAGAACCTCGACATGAATGGCTCGGCGTTCCAGACCGCCGTGGCCTTCGTCGACGTCTCAAGCGTTTCCCTTTCCGACGCATCGGTCCGCGCCGGGCTCACAGGCCTTTCGTTGGCCAATGTCACCGGCCTCGCGGTCACGAACCTGACGGTCGCGGTGCTGGACGCGGGCGTCAGCGTCTGGGCCTCCGCCCTTTCGCAGGCGACATTTGACGGGCTGGCCGCAAGCGGAGGCGCGACCGGGGTCTCCCTCACCGCATCGTCCTCGGTCCGGATCTCAAACGCCACGCTCTCCAACCTGACCGCGTCGGGGGTCGCCGCCCTTTCAACTTCGTCCCTGACGCTGTCGGACTTGACCGTCGCCTCGGGGGCCTTCGGAGTATCGCTGCGGGCCTGCCCCGGCGCGCGCCTCGAGCGGCTGCTCATCACAGCCACGACCACGGCTGGCGTTTTGGCAAACACGAGCGACAACCTCCGCGTCGTCGGCGCAACCGTTCGGCCGGTTTCCGGCGCGGGCTTCAACATCTCCTCCTCGGGGGGCGCCTGGCTGGAGGGCGTGCGGGTCGAGGGCGGCTCGGACGCAATCCGGCTCAGCTCTTCGGGAGGCTTTTGGTCCGGCAACCTCACGGTCGAAGGAAGCGCCGTGGGCCTTGCCGCGTACTCCCTCTCCTCGGCAAACCTCACCGGCGCCCGACTCCTCAACCTCACGAAGACGGGGATCTCGGCGTCAAACGGCTCGGTTGTCACCCTGTGGAACTCCGTGGTCGCCGGCGCGCCCGCCCCGCCGTTCCTCGCCGTCAATGCAAGCCGGGGCGCCCTCGTGCGCTTCTACGACTCCGCCGCGGACAACTCCACGTTCCGCTCCGACCCCGCCGGCCAGGCGGAGGTCTGGTGGTCGCTGCGGGTCCTCGTGTTGCGCGACGGCGCCCCCCTTGGCGGCTCGAATGTGACCTTGAGAAACCGATCGGGGGCCTTGGCAGCCGCCCTCTTGACGGACGGCCAGGGTTTCACGCCCACCCTCTTCGTGCTCGAGTTTGTAGACGCCAATGGCACGCGCGCCTACGCCTCGCCACATGCCGCCGCGGTTGTGGCCGGCTCAGGGTTCGAGGGGGCGGTAACCTTCGACCATTCCCAGGCCCAGACCGTCACCGTAAACGTCAGAGACGGGCAACCGCCGTTCCTCGAGGACCGCGTCAACGAGCGCACTCGCCGGGGGGACGGCTTCGTGTTCCAACAGGCGTTCGGGGACAACGACAACGTCGGGATCGTCCGGATGGAGTGGTCGTTTGTCAACGAGACGGGCGTCCTCACGACGCGCACGGGCAACCCGGCGGCGGGCTTCCGGACGACCTACACCTTTTCCAAGGCCGGCCGGTTCGAGGTCACGCTCCGCGCATTTGACCTGCGGGGCAACTCCGCGACCCTACTCTACAATGTGTCCGTGAACCACCCTCCCTATTTCCTTCGCTTTCCCGCCCCGACCGAACTCTACGGGCTCGTGGGTCTCACGTTCTCGCTCTCGTTTGATGTGTCGGACAACGACACGGAAGACATCCCGGGGCTCGCCTTCACGATCGACGGCCCGCCCGGGGCCTCGATGGTGGGTCACGAACTCGTCTGGACGCCCGCCCTCACAGGCCGCCCGAGTTTCACCGTGTCCGTGTTCGACGGGCGTGACTACACGCGATGGCCCTTCGACGTCCTCATCGGCCAGCAGCCCGACGAGGAAAACCAGCCCCCGGTATTCGAGTCGCAGCCCGTCACCGCCGCGGACATCCTCCATGCCTATTCCTACGAAATCGTCGTGTCCGACCCGGATGGAACCCGATTGACACTCCAGCTAATCGAGGGCCCCGCCAATATGTCGCTCGTTTATTCGGAGGGGAGCCTTCGGGGCACCCTCCGGTGGAACCCCATCGACAGTTACCCGGACCGCTCGACGGAGTGGGAACGCAACTTCTCCATTTCGCTGCGGGTCTTCGACTTCCAGAATTTCACGTACCAGAACTTTACGCTCCACCTCCAAAACCCGCCCGACATCGAGCCCAGCATCCTCCCCATTCCCGACCTCAGGCTGGGCCCCGGCGACCTCCTCACCCTCGACTTGGCGCAATTCGCCACCGACGTGGACGACCCCGACCCAGCGACCATGTCTTGGTCCATTGGTCCCGGAAACAGCATGGAGGGCGCCGAGGTAAGTCTCGACGGTGCAAGCCGACGGCTGGTCGTGCGCGCGCCGCCCACAATCGACGGGACGCACATTTTCTACTTGACGATCATTGTCAAAGACCCCGCGGGCAAGTCGAACAGCACGACCGTCCGCATCGAGCTCAAAGGGCCCACGGTGTTTGAAACGGCCTTCCCGTGGCTCCTCCTTCTCGGCATCGTGGCCGCGGCGGGCGGCGCCTATGCCCTCGTCACGCGCCAGCGTGCGAGCGCCATGATCGACGAGGCGGCGGCCCGGCCCGTGTCGGCGCCCAAGGGTGGCGCGCCGGTCGGCCCTGCCTCGGATGCGCCCTTCCCCGTGTACATCGAAGGCGTGCTGCTCTTCGACCACTCAGAGAACCTGATCGCCTCGAAGACAGTCGAGGGTGCGAACCTCGACGATGTTTTTGTCCTGCTCCCCGCCCAGGTCCGCGACAAGGTCGCGGCCGAGGGCTCCCTTGTGATCGCGTCGGTCGATTCCCGCGATGTCGCGATCTACAAGGAGGGCGACGGTCTCCTCGCTGCCGTCGGGCGATTTGCGGGGGAACCCTCGCCGTGGCTCCTCGACCCGATGAAGTCCACGCTTTCCCAGATCCAAGGTCGCGCCGAGGAGCTCAACCTCGACTCCCTTGAGAAACTCTCGGACGATACTGCTGTCGCCCAGGCGCTTGGCGCGCTCCTCGCGGTCTCCGCGGGCTCTTCACCAGAAGCCGTCGCCAAGTTTGCGCGCGAGACCTCCCTTCGCGTGGCTTCCGTCGTCGAGCACGTCGAGGGCCTCCTGCGCCTCAAGGTCGCCGTGGACAACAACTCGAGCCAGCTTGCCGCCGACGTGCGCCTGTCGCTTGACTTCGACGAGAAAGTCCTGCGCCTCGAACGCATGGAGCCCGCCTTCGAGCAGCGGCGCGACCGCATTCACCTCGGGAACCTGCGGCCGGGCGAGCGAAAGACCGTGGCGTTCTACTTCGACCCGCAGGTCTGCACTCGCTCGTTCATAAACGCGACTGCCGGGTGGGAGGACGCCCTCGGCGAGTTCCACTCGGCCTCGATGCGGACGCGCGCCGCTGAGGTCGTCTGCCCAGCCTTCTCGACGGTCGGCCAGGCGAACACGGCCATGCTGCGCCGGCTCCTCCAAGAGGAGCTCGCTTTCCGCGACTCGAAGTACTTCCGCATGGGGGCGGCGGCTTCCCCCCACGAGGTCTTCGAGGCGTGCAAGGCAGCCGTCCTTGCCCAGGACGTCCGCCTCGTCAAGCAATTCGAAGTCGAGCGGCCCTACCGCGCCGAGGCGTGGTTTTACGGGGAGACCAAGGTCCAAAGTTCGCCCATGGTGATCTGGACCTCCGTGTTCGGGCAGGAGAAGGTCGCGCAGTTCTCCGCCGCCTCCAACGCCCAGGCGTCGATTACTGGCCTCCTTGCAGAACTCGGGCGGCGCCTCCAAGAGTCGAAGCCGGGGGGCAAGCCAGGCCCGGCGCTCGAGGCGATGGGCAAGGCGCAGGCCGCCGCGCAAGTCGGCTCCCGTGCAACGCTCTTTTCGAAGACCGACCAAGGCGAGGCGAAGCCGAAGGACGAATAGGCCTTCAGATCACCGGCGCGCCCGTGAGCATCGCGAGGGCGACAAAGAGGGCTGCCGTTGCGAGGATCAGGGCAACCATGAACGCCTTCGAGCCGCGCCAGATGTCCGCGCCCGGAAGGCCCGGTGCCGGGAGCAGGGCAAACGCGGCCATGATCGCGTTCACGCTGGCGGCCGTGTGGATGAGGAGCCACAGGTAGGAGCCCTGCGGAGGGTCAAGGGCGGCCATCGCCATGATCGCCGCGCCCGCGACGGCGATGAACGCCAGCGGCACGGCGCTGGCCATGCGAAGCGCACCCTGCCGGGTGATCGGCCCGAACCGCCGCGTGACCCCGGGGGCGGCGAACACAAACCGGAACAGGAAGGCGAAGAGCACGGAGATGAGTAGGAACTGGCCCATGAGGCGGAACTCCGTCGTGCAGCCCTGCGCGCGGGCCACGCGCTTCTGGGCGAGCTGAGCGAGGAGGAACGAGGGGACCGCCGCGAGGAGCGCGAGCGGCAGGAAGAGCGCGAAGAGCGCGGGGAACGC
>DATEUP010000204.1:0-10899 GCA_035283065.1 Thermoplasmatota archaeon
CCCGAGACCGAGCCCTTGCCCAAGGGCCCCCAGCTCCTCCCGGTCCCGAACGAGCAGGCGCCGATCGAGCCGGGCGACGTGCTCAAAGTCCTCCACACCTCCGTGGGCGCCGACTACGCGGACCTTGCCGACACCGGCGCGCTCGCGCGCAACCTCGACGTCCACCTCACGATCCACGCGCCCTACTACATGGACCTCCTCGGCGACGACTTCGTCGCAACCCGCTCCATGGACGCGGTCGTCTACGGGGGCGTCGTCGCCGACGCGCTCGGCGCGCGGGCGCTCGTCACGCACCTCGGGCTCTACCACACGCCGGAGCGAGCCGACGCAATGAAGAGCGTCCTTGCCAAGCTCAAGGAGATCGAGTCGGCCTACGCCGCCCGCAAGATCCGCGCGAAGCTCGGCCTCGAGACCTCCGGCAAGCAGATGGTCTTCGGCCAGCTCGACGAGGTCCTCGCGGTCTGCGACAAGGTGAAGCGCTGCCACCCCGTCCTCAACTTCGCGCACATCCACGCGCGCGAGAAGGGGCTCCTCAAGCGCCAGGAGGAGTTCCAGGACGTCTTCGACCGCACGAAGGAGATCACGAAGTCCGATGTCTTCTACACGCAGTTCTCCGGCGTCCAGCACGAGGGGGGCAACGAGCGGCGCTACACGCCGATCAAGAAGGGCGACCTGCGCTTCGAGCCCCTCGCCGAGTGCATGCTCGAGAACAACTTCGACGTGACCGTAATCTCGTCCTCGCCGCTCATGGAGCACGACGCGATGTACATGAAGGTCATCTACGAGCGCCTCGCGCTCCGCAAGGAGATGAAGCTCACGCGCGGCAAGGCGGTCCTCGCCCACTAGGGGGCCTTCGCCCTTGAGGGGAGTGGCCCCGACGGACCCGCGCCTCGTCCACCGCTACCTCCTTGCCGAGGTCACCCGCGCGGTCGAGGGCGTCGACCCCAAGGTCACGGCGTGGGCCGTCGCCCGGCTCCTCAAGTCGAGGCGCATCTTCGTGTACGGCGCCGGCCGTTCGGGGTTCATCGCGCGCTGCTTCACCATGCGGCTCAAGCACCTAGGGCTCCCGATCGTCCGCATGTCGATCGACCCAACGACCCCCCCCGGCAGGGAGGACTGCGCGGTCATCATCTCGGGGACCGGCGAGACGCCTTCCTCCGTCGACTACGCGAACCTCGCCGCAAGCGGCGGGGCGCCCGTCATCGCCCTCACCGCGCACGAAGGCTCGGCGGTCGCCCGCCTCGGGTCGAAGGTCATCCTCCTCAAGCTGCCGACCGGCGCCAAGCAACAGGCGCTCGCGCCTCTCGGCACCGTCTTCGAGGAGGCGGCCCTCGTCTACCTGGACGGCCTGGTTGCCGTGCTCATGGAGAAGCTCCAGCAGTCGGAGGGCGACCTGCGCCGGCGCCACGGATTCACGCGCTGACGGGACGAGGAGGCTGTCTTTAGCCAAAGCGTTAAGTACGCTCAAGGCGGGTCAAAGGCCCGTCCATCATGCCTTCCGCAAGACCGGCTCTGGCCATCCTCCTTCTCCTCGGTTTTCTTGCGCCCGCCGCCGTCCTTGCGCCCCTCGCCGCGGGGGGCGACGCCGACGACCCCGACATGGACGACAAGGCCGACGACGCGGCCTCGGGCCGCGCCGCCCGCGACCTCATCGCCGGGTGGGTCACGAACGAGACGGTTGACGGCATCGAGTTCGACCTCCAGATGTCCGCCCTCGAGCCCTTCACGCCCTACAGCGACTGGCAGAACCTGCCGGTCGTCTACTACGAGTTCTTCTTCGATGTCATCACGCCGCAGGGGCTTTTCTCCTACTCCGCGAAGGCGACCGTCCCGATGCACGGGCCCCTTGCGGCCTTCACGACCTACGACCTCTACGCCGTGACCTACGGTTCCCAAGGCGCCGTGCTCAACCAGACGCCGATCGGCAACCCGTCGGGCCGGTACATCGTCAACGCCGCGACGATCTCCTTCACCGTGGCGAAGAGCCAGATCGGCGAACCCGCGCGCGGCGACATCATCGAGGGGATCTGGGCCCGGACGCAGAGCGCCTCGCAGCGCAACACGGGGGACGCGATCACCGAGGACACGATGCTCTCCCACGTCTCGCCCGGCCGCTCGTTTACGCTCACGGGCGGCGAGACATTCTATTCGATCACGATTACCGTGACCTCGCCCACGTCCGTGAACGCCTCGCCCGAGGAACCCGCGCGCTTCGACTTCACGATCCACAGCGACAGCGAGAAGGCCGCGGACGTCCAGGTGCGCAACGCCACGGCGCTCCCTGCGAACTGGACGATGTCGACCGACCGCCAGTATTACACCGTCGACGCCGGCGGGAACACGACGGGGCAGGTCACGATCACGCCGGGCGGGAACATCACGAACGTGACGCGGCGGATCACGATCAACGGGCAGTTTAGGGACGACCAGAACGCCACGCGCTCGACGGAGAACACGCAGACGCTCTCCGTCCTCATCCCGCCGGCGCCCGGCAGCGGCGGTGGCGGCGGTGGCGCCAGCGGCCAGAAGGGCCAGGACCTCACGGTGTACCTCGCGGGCGCCGGCGTCGCCGGGGCCGCGGCCCTCGGCGGCCTCTACTGGTACGCGGGCATCTTCAAGCCCGCGCGCCGCCGCGAGCGCGCTAAGGCCTCCTTCTCCAAGATCGCACAGCAGCGGCTTGGGAAGGCGCCGCGCAGCGGTCCAACGCCCGGCGGCCCCCGCCTCCTCCTGCCCCGCGGCGGGCCCGGAGGGGCTCCCATGGGTCCGACGGGACCGCGCGGGACCCCCCAAACGCCCCTCGGACCCATGCCCCCCCGCACCCCCGGCGGGCCTTCCGGGCGCCCCCTTCCGCCGAGGCGATGATCGGCAATTCGCGGGAACGAGCCAGGCGCCCTCAAATCCCCGTCACTTTCCCTACACCCAGAAGCAAATCCTTAAAAATGGCAGGGTGGTGCCCCGCTTGCTGGCCTATGAGTTCCTGCAAGATGTTCAGCCACAAGTGGGACTATGCCGCGGGCGGCACGCGCGCCTGCAAGCGATGCGGCGTCCGCGAGCGTTTCAACACCCTCTCCAGCGAATGGCAGGGGGCCTAAACCCCACGCAGGCCGCGAGGTCTAAAGACCCCGCCTCACCTTGCGCGGCTCCGGCCGTATGCCACGCCCCAGCGCACCGCCTGACGGGGCGGCCGACCACTTCACCCTCGGGGTGCTCTATGTCGCCGCGGCAGGGATCCTCTACGGCACCCTCGTCATCCTCGGCAAACTCGCCTACGCCACAGGGATTGCGCCGCTCCCCCTCCTCGTCCTTCGCTACGGGCTTGCCGCCGCCCTGATGTGGGCCGCCCTTGCGGCGCTGCGGCCCGACCTCCTGCGCCTCAAGCCCCGTGCGCGCGCCCTTGGCCTTAGCCTCGGGCTCCTCTACGCCTTACAGAGCTTCGTGTATTTCTGGGGCTTCCAGAACGTCGACGCGGCCGTGACGGGGATCCTCTTCAACACGTTCCCTCTTTGGGTCGCCCTCTTTGCCGCGGCGTTCCTGAAGGAGCGGATCACGGCCGTAGTCGCCGCGGCCCTTGGGCTCGGCGTCCTTGGCACCGCGCTTACAGCCGGCGTGTGGACCGGGGCGTTCGATGCGTGGGCCACGGTGCTCATCCTCTCTGCGGCCTTCGGATACTCCACCTATGTCGTGGCCGCCCGCAAGACCGCGGCCGACCTTCCCTCCGAGGCCGTGGCGGCCCATGTGTTCCTCGGCTCCGCCGCCGGCTTCCTCGGCGCGGCCCTCGTCTTCGGGGGGCTGCCCACGCACGTGGCCCTCGACTCCCTCATGTACGCGGCCGCACTCGCCGTGCTTGCGACCCTCCTGCCGATCCTGCTTTTCCTCAAAGGCCTCAAGATTATCGGAGCCTCCCGAGCCGGGGTCATCGGGACCCTCGAGCCCCTCGTTACCGTCCTGCTTGCGTGGGCGGTCCTCGGCTCGACGCTTGGCCCCCTCCAGGCGCTTGGCGGCGCCCTCGTCCTTGCCGCCTCCTTCCTCGTGCACCGCTCGGGGCTCCGCGAACGCGAGGCCGCTTCTGAGGTCCCCCGCGAGTGAGCCGCGAGGGTCAAGTACCGCGCCCTTGATTCCCCGGCCGGTGCGGGAATGGAAGCGGGAGAACCCCCGGCCCTCCTTCTCGATGCCGTTGAGAAATCCTTCGGCGAAGTCAAGGCGCTCGACGGCCTCACGCTGCGCGTCGGCCGCGGCGAGCTCTACGGGTTGCTCGGCCCCAATGGCGCCGGCAAGACGACGGCGATCCGCGTCGCGCTCGGGCTCGCCCGGCAGGACGCCGGGCGCGCCGAGGTCTTCGGCGTCCCCTCCCCGCCGCGCTCCGTGATCCAGCGTGTCGGCTTCGTGCCCCAGGAGCCCGCCCTCTACCGCGACCTCACGGTCCGCGAGAACCTCGAACTCTTCGCCGCGGTCTTCGGCCTCGACCGCGCCAGGTGGGCGGATCGCTTCCTGCGTGTCCTCAAGTTCGTCGAGCTCGACTCGAAAGCCGACGAGGTCGTCCGGAACCTCTCGGGCGGCCAGGTGCGCCGCACGTCAATCGCAGCGGCCATGGTCCACGACCCGGACCTCCTCGTCCTCGACGAGCCCACCGTCGGCGTCGACCCGGAGCTGCGCGTCTCGTTCTGGGACCATTTTGCCTCGTTGAAAGATCAGGGCAAGTCGATCCTAATCACGACCCACTATGTCGCCGAGGCCAGCCGCTGCGACCGCGTTGGGTTTGTCCGCGCAGGCAAGCTCGTCGCCGAGGGGCCGCCTGCGGACCTCCTTGCCCGCACGTCGACCTCGTCCCTCGAGGACGCCTTCCTCGCGTTCCTGCGCCGCGACAGGGGGGAAAGCCCCTGAACCCCACGCGCGTCCTTGCCATCACGCGGCGCGTCCTTAGGGGCCTGCGCCACGACCGGCGCTCCGTCGCGCTCATCGTGGTCGCGCCCATCATGGCCATGTTCGTCTTCGGCCTCGCGTTCTCGGGCAACGTCAGCGACATCCCCGTCGCGGTCGTCAACCACGACTCGCCAGCGGCGTTCGGCAACCAGACCGACCTCTCGCTTGGCGCCTCCATCGTGGAGCACCTCGACCCGGACCTCATACGCATGGTACCCGCCGCCGACGAGGCCGCGGCTGTCGCCATGGTCGAACGCGGCGAAGCCCGCGCTGCCGTCATCATCCCCCGGGATTTCACGCGCGACGTAATCGCCTCAATCTTCAACGCGAGTTTCCGCGGCAACACGAGCGTCTTCGTACGCCTCGACCGCTCGAACGTGAATGTCGCCGCTGACCTCGAGCGCGCGGTCGCCGTGGCCATGCAGGAAGCCGTCAAGGACCTCGGCCGCCCGGCGCCAATCAAGCTCGACGACTCGCAGCCCATCTACGGCAAGGACGCCAAGTTCGCGGACTTCTTCATCCCCGGCATCATGACCTTCGCGGTCTTCCTCCTCACGAACCTCCTTACAATCACGGGGTTCGTCCAGGAGCGCCTCGCCGGGACCCTCGACCGCCTCGGCGCCTCGCCCCTCACCGAGGGGGAACTCGTGCTCGGCTACTCGCTCGGCTACTCGCTCGTCGCGCTCCTCCAGTCCGTCATCCTCATCACCGTCGCCGTGGTCGTCTTCCAGATCACGATCGTCGGGCCCATCGCGCTCGCCTTCCTCATCGTCGCGCTCTTGGCGATCGCCTCCCAGGCGCTTGGCATCCTGCTGTCGGCCGCGGCCCGCACGGAGGCCCAAGCCGTCCAATTCCTCCCGTTCCTCGTCTTCCCCGTCTTCCTCCTGTCGGGCATCTTCTGGCCCGTCGAAGCGATCCCCGTGTGGCTGCGCCCACTCTCTTGGGCCGTGCCCACGACCTACGCGGTCGAGGGCCTTCGCTCCGTCATGATCCGCGGGTGGGGCCTTGAACGGGTTGCCCCCTTCATCCTGGCCCTGGCGCTCTTCGGCCTCGTGTTCCTTGTCCTTGCCCGCCTCTCGCTCAAGCGTTCCAGGCGGTAGTTTGCGATTCCTTTATCTCAAGGCCAGGCGCTCTCGGGGTGAGCCCCTTGAAGCGCCCTGCCGAGAAAGACGAGGAGTTTGAGCCCTCGCTTGCAGACCCCGCCGCGCGCGCGCGCGTCGAGGCGCTCACCGAGCGCCTCCTTGCGCTTTCCGAGACGACCTCGAAGGAGGAGGACAACCGCCGGTACTTCTTCGCACGCGGCCATGAGTTCGCCGCGATCCTCTCCGACCACGGGCGTGCGCTCGTCGACGTCCGGGCGCCGCGCCCGGGGCTTCGCGGCGGCTCGACCCCGGCGCTCCGCGAGCGGATGCGCGAGGGCGCGCACCGCGAAGGGTGGGTGCTCGTGCCCCTCGACACGGAGGAAGACATCCGCGCGGCGGAGGAGATCGCGAGGCTGGGCTACGAGGAAGTCCTCGGGCTCGCCCCCACGGTGGCCGTGCGCAAGGAGCGGCCGCTCGAGTCTTTTGGCCCGGGCCGCGCGCCGCCGAAAGGCGGCAAGAAGAAGGCCGCCCCCGCGCGGGCGAAGAAGGCGCGCTGAGCGCCGCCAGGGAAGGCGAGCAGCTACGCTTGCGCCGGCCTACTTGCGTTTCGGCGGCGCCTTTTCGTCGACGACCGACCAGTGGTCCGGCTTGTGCTTTCCACGCCCCAGCCGGAACCCGACCCCCGCACCGCCGGCCACGCCCGCGGCGACAAGGACGCCGACCGCCACGCCGGAAAGCCCCGCCTGTGTCGGCACGGGGTCCCCGCCGTTGCCGTCCGGCGGCGGCGGCGCCGGGCCCTCGGGGACGGGGAGCACACGCACCGTAAAGGTCGTCGTGTTCGAATTGCCAAACGCGTCGGCAACCCGCACCATCACGGTGTAGTTGCCAGGCTCGCTCCAGTTGTGCGCGGCGGCCGCGCCCTGCGAAACCTCCCCGTCTCCCCACGCCCAGGTCACGTCCGGAATCACCGAATTGTCCGTCCCCCGGTACGCCGCCTGCAGCGGCTGGTACACGATCACCTCGACCGTGCCGTTGTGCGCGACGGGGATTAGCTCGAGCAGGATCGTTGGCGCCGTCGTGTCGACCACGACGACCGTTAGGCTCGCGTTGGCCGTGTGGGCGTAGAAGTCCTCGACCGACGCCGTCACCTGGTAGGACCCCGGCACGAAGAACCGGTACGCGAGCACGGCGCCTTGGCGCACGCCCGTGAGCCCCGTGACCTGCCATGTCGTCTCGGACACGCCGCTCGGGTCCGACGCATTGGCCGTGAAGGTCGCGACGGCGCCGGCTTCCACCGTCATCGGCCCCTCGATCGAAATCTCCGGGGGCTGGTTGTCCGTGCAGTGCACCGTGAAGGACTTCTCCGCGAGGTTTCCGGCCGCGTCGCGCAGGCGCAGGGTGGACTGGAAGTCGCCGAGCAGCGGGAACGTGTAGGAAACGGAGAGGCCCTCCAGGTTCGCGCGCCCGCTGGGGACGAAGAACGTCCAGTTCGCGCGCGCGCCTGTGGGGAACGCCGGGTCATTGTCTTCGGCCATCGACACATCGAAGGAAATCGGGAGCCCCGCCTCGCACTGGCGGTCGCCGAAGAGCGCCAAGTCCGGGGCCGTGATGTCCACTGCGCTGAAGTCCACCGACACCCAGGCGACATTGCCGGCGGCGTCGCTCACGTAGAAGGTCGCCTCGAGCGGCCCGGGGTCGGAGACGTTAAAGACGCCCGGGCTCGCGTTCGTCCACGCGATTTGGAGCCCGGCGCGCTTGAGTTCGAACCACGTCGACATCCCCTTCGGCCAGTCGGGGTCGTTGTCCGTTGGCGCCGAGCCGTACACGCGGAAGGGCGCGTCCTCCGTCGCGACGGGCACTTGGAGCGCCGGGACGGCTGGAGCCGTCGTGTCCCGCACCGTGACCTTGAAGGCGTCCTCGTCGGAGAACCCGGCGGCGTCGACGACGACGAGCGTCACCGTGTAAACCCCGGGCGTCGCGAACGTCCACGCCGCAATCCCGCCGGCGACCGCCTCGGTCGCCGTGCCGTTGAAGATGTACCACGTGAACTGCGCGCCGCCCGGGAAGCCCGGGTCGTTGTCCGTGGAGAGGCCCGCGTCGAGCGTGACCGCGACGTCCTCGTCCACCACCCGGTCGCCCCCGCTTTGTGCCTCCGGCGCCGTCCGGTCCCGGACGAGCACGCGCAGCGTGTCCGTCGCGCGGTTGCCGCCGTAGTCGATCACCGTCAGAGTCACGGTGTAAAGTCCGGGCGTGGCGAACCAGTAGAGCGTGAAGAGGCCGGCCACCGTCACATTGACGCCGCCGTCGGTGAGCGACCAGAGGTACGACCGGATCCCGATGTTGTCCGTCGAGAGGTAGCCCGTGAGGAGGACGGGCGCATCCTCGAACGCCTCGAGGTCCGGCCCCGCGTTTGCCACGGGCGGTTCGCTGTCGGGGTACCTCGCGATCGGGTAGCGGTCCTGGTCAGTCCCCTGGCTGATCGCGTAGGGCGTGTCCCCGATCCCGTTCATGTCGGCGTCGGGGCCCGTGTAGTCGTCCCAGAGGTTCCCCACGGCCCCGTCGTCCCACGAATGGAGGGCCGTGGCCGTCTGCGCGTGCTCTTGGTTGAAAAAGAAGAGGTTGCGCGTCACGAGCCCTCCCGTCCCGTTCGGCAGCGCAAGCCCCACGGTGTTCGCCGTGAAGGTGTTCCCAAGGAACGTTACATTCGTGCAGGCTTCGCAGGTCGCGCCCGCGAAGGTCGCTCCGGCAAACGACGAGTTCGCGACTTTGATGTTTGACGAGTCGATCACCCGCAGCCCGTAAGACGACCCGCCAAGCGAGGAATTCTCGACCGTGAGGCCGTCCACCCCGTCCGCGAAGAGGCCCTCCCTGGCTTGCGTGACCGTCACCTCGCGGAGCGTAAGGCCCGGGAAGTCCCGCGCGGCCACGCCGATAAGGACGCCGGACATCCGCACGCGCACGAGGGACACATCCTGCGGGCTCCCCGCTCTCTCCACATTGGCGTCGGGGTCGGCCGGCGGCGGCGGGGGCGGAGGGGGGACGATCACGAGGCGCTTGCGGTTCGTCACCCCGACCTCGAAGGTGCCCGAGATCTCGGAATCGCGAAGCGTCAGGTTCGAGCCCTGGAAGAACGCGACCCGGCCCCGGCCCGTGACGTTCAGCCGCTCGACGAGGAGGTTCTGCTCCGTCCCTTCGGTGAGGATCGCGTTGTAGCACGAGGTCGTCTGGATGTCCCGCGCGCGGTTGTCCGCCCCCCGCGTGAAATTGATGCACGTGAGCCCGCCGCTCACCGTCAGGTTCTCAAGCGCGACGCGCTGGGAGTCAAGCACGCCGACGCCGACCGACGCGGAGGTGGCCGTCGAAAAGCGGACGAGGATGTCCCTTGACCTCTCGATGAGGAGCGAGGGGTCGCCGTCCGAAAAGGACGCGTTCTCCACCGTCACGTTGTCGCTGTCCACGATGGCCAGGATCGCGAGCGCCCGCGCGTCGAGCGTCACCCGCGTGAGGTCCATCGCCCATTCGATCGGCCTGCCGTCGGCCGTGTTTCCCGAAAGCCGCTGGCGGTAGTACGCCGGCGCCGAGACGAGCGACGAGGTCACGGTGAAGGCCACGGGGCGGTCCGTGATTCTATTGCCCGTGACCGTCTGGTTCGGGCTGTCGTGGAGCTGGATGCCCGTGGACGGCCCGCCGCGGACTTCGTTCCCGTCGAGCCACTGGATCGATCCGGCTCCCGACACGAAGATTCCCCGGGGGAACACGCTGACCTCGTTGCCCCGCAGCTGGTTGGGGCCCGAGGGGTTCGAAACCTGGATTCCCACAGGCACCTGCCGGAAGATGTGCTCGGGGGGCCAACTCTTCATCGTGATGTTGTTGAACTTCACGATCGAGTCCCTCGTGCCGCCGAGCCAAACGGCAAAGCTCGGCTCGCTCGCGTAGAACGTGCTGTACCCGACCGAGACGCGCGAGGACGACTGGGCCGCAACCGCCGCGACCGACCACTCGGAGAAGTCCGTGGACTCGATCGTGACATTCGAGGCGAGTTGCGCGAAGACGCCGTCGTGCTGGCAAAGCGAGATGTCGCTGGAGCGGATCGTGACCTCGGAGGCCGAGCGGACGGCCACGCAGTCGAAGGCCTGCGAGAGGTTCAGCCGGTCGGCCACAATGCCCACGCGGCCGTTCTCGGCGCGGAGCGAAGTGCCGGCCCGGAAGACCCGCACGCCCTGGAGCCACACGCCGCCCGTGTCGCCCGAAACCGAGATCCCGTCCCCGTTCGAGCCCAGGATCTCCGTGTCGCTCACGGTCACCGTGCCGCTCGTGCGGATGTAGAGCCCCGTGCCCGCGGATTCGATCGTGGCGTTCTCGATCCGCCCCGTGCCGGAACCGAGCACTTTGATGCCGCCCCATAGGGTCGCAAGCGGGCCGGGCCGGAACTCGACTGGCGAACTCGGGGTCCCGACCACGACGAGCGACCCGTAGACCTCGACCCACGCGCCCCCCGTGGCGCGCACCTCGACCCCTGGCTCGATGCGCAGGGTCGCGCCGTCGGGTACGGTGACCTTGCCCTCGAGCGTGTAGGGCGACCCGAGGAACGTCCATGTCGCGCCGCCGGCGAGCGTGCCTGCCGGCACGGAAGTCGCGCCCTCCCCCGCGCCCGCCACGGCGAGGACCGCAAGGGCAAGCAGAAGGCCGGCGGCGAGAAGGTGGTGGCCCCCCGGTTCGACCTTGCTCACGTCGGCCTTGCCACGGATTGTGGCCCCCCCTCGGGCCCGAGTCACCCATCTCCGGTTAAGCGTTGCCAGAACGACCCCTCCCGCGCATTTGCGCTACTCCGGCGGCCGGTCGCCGCCCTTCTTCGCGCCGCGGCCGAGCCGGAAACCGAGGGCGATCCCGCCGATCA
>DATEUP010000205.1:0-2447 GCA_035283065.1 Thermoplasmatota archaeon
CGCCGGCCTCAGGCGGGCTGCGCCCAGAGCAGCTCGCCGTCGGCTTGGAGCTCGACCTTGGCCCCCACCTTGAGGGCCTTCTTCGAGCGCGCGATGACCCGGGCGGGCGTCTTCCCGCGCGCGGCCCCCCCCAGCGTCACGACCGCAAGGTGCACGGGCGGGTCGAAACCCTCGGGCGTGACCTCCACGGTCGTCCAGGTCTCGACGACTCCCGCCGCCTCGACGCGCGCTGCGGCCATGGGGCGCTGGCAGTCCGGGCAGTAGCGGCGTGCGGGCACCACCAAGCGCCCGCAGGTGCACCGGGCACCCTCGATCTGAGCCATCGCCGACGGAGCGGCGCCTCGCGCTTTAAACCTAATCGGGGGACTTTCGCCCTCAGCCGGGCGGCATGGGCGGGGGGGCGTGCAGGCGCACTTTGTCGCGTACGAAGACCTCGGCCTCCCGCACCTGTTTCCGCCACCCGGAGACCGCGAGGACCGCGAAGAGCCGCGAGACCAGGAGCAGCGCGGCAACCACGAGCGACCCGGCAGCGAGTGGGACGGGCAGGTAGTCCGTGAGGTGCGCCGAGAGGTGTGCCGGCGGGCCGAAGCTCGGCGCGAGTGCCGTCCAGAGCTCCTCCTGCGGGCAGGCGCCGAAGTACTCGCAGTGGTCGTTGTAGTCGAGGAGGAGGACCGGCAGCCCCGCGAAGAAGACGGCGAGGGGCAAGGACGCTGCAACGACCGCGCAGAACCGGAGCCACCTGCGGCCCTTCTTGCCCGAGTCCGGCGTGAGGTTGCGCAGGTACTGTGTGGCGAAGAGGGCGAAGTACCAGGCGGCCAGAAGCGCGGCGACAAACGCGACCGCAAGGGCGATCGGCGTCGCGTAAGGGACCACGGCATCGCGGTACTGGGTCCTCTCCTGGAACCCGAGGACCAGCGCCACCGCCGCGCCGGGGACGAGCGTGTAGAGCGCCCTCCACAAGTAGCGTTCCGCCTTCTCGACCTCGCGCCGCTGGAGGATTCCCAGTTCGAGCCTGCCGATGTGCGAGGCCCAGGCGCCCATGATTACGAAAACGAAACCGATGAGGAAAAGCCCGCCGGCGGCCGCCCCGAGCAGCCAACCGACAAGCGAAACGGCCCCCCTTGCGCCCCCGAGGTTCACGCTCGAAACGACCGCAAGGACCGCGAGCGCGGGGAGCGCGAGGTAGTTTCCAACCGTCAGGAAAAGGCCCGCCCACTCGAAGCTCCGCAGGCCCTCGAGCGTGTGCCTTGCGCCGTCCTTCACGTGCTCGAAGTCCGTGGCGCCGGCTGACGTCTTCGGGGCCATCTTGGGCTTCACGGGCTTCGGCGGCGCCCCTTCCCGGACGTATTCTTCGATTCCCACGGGCACGTACAGGTCGTCTTCAGGCCCCGGCGACACCCGCTTGCGCCCCCGCCCCGTGAGGGCCCGAGAGGGCTCATCAAGGTTCCGCCGCGGCTTCCCACCGTGCAATCAAGCGGGCCCCGGGGCCGCCGCGGCGCGCAGGTCGGGGTCGAGCGTCTGGCTCACGATCATCTGCCTCGCGCCGTCCGCGGCCGCGTCAAGCATGCCATTGTAGACCGCGAGCGAGCCGACGGAAACGAGGCTCGAGACCGCGGGGACGAGCGCGAGCCAGAACATGGCCTCGAGGAGGCGACCGAGCCACGCAAGGATTGCCTGAAAATTCCCCAAGCTCGGCGCGGGCCCCGAGAGGATGAGGCCGATGCCGATGGACATGAGGAACACGAGGACTGCGCCCCCGAGCGAGAGCCCGAGGAAGGCCCCGCTCCTTCGCCGCCCCGCCTTGGTCATCAAGTGCTCGACGAGCGCCGACATCGCAACCGCGCCGGTAAGGACCGCAACGATAGCAATTCCGCTTGTAACGATGAGGCCGGTAAGGAGCCCCTCGATCATCGCCTGGATCTCGGCCTCGGTGGGCGCGCCGAGGAGCGCGCCGGCCCCCGAGAGGGAGTAGAAGATGTTCACGAGACCCCACACGAGGTAGAGGGCTCCCGTCACCCCGATGAGCGCCCCCGCCCGGCGGACCGCCCGCTGGTGGTTGGGGCCGAACTCCGCGGCGCCCTTCCCGAGCTGGAAGGCTCCGACGAGCCCGACGACGACCCCGATGAAGCCGAGCAGGGCGGCGAGGATGATGAGGGCGGAGAGCGCCTCGATGCCCGCAAGCGAGGAGAGGAGTTGCGCGAGGTCCATGGAGGCAAGCGAATCCTGCATGGACCGCACGGCCCCAAGGAGGAGGAAGTTCCCGAGGGCGGCAAGCACGTTTGCGATGACGACGATCACGAGGCCGTACTTGGCGAATTTGAGGCCGCTGAACGTCTTTTCACCGGGCGGCGGCATCACGTAGTAGGGCGTGGGGTAGGGGTACGCCGGGTACCCCATGCCGGGGACGGCCGGGGGGTAGCCGTAGTACGGGGCCGGGGAATACTGGG
>DATEUP010000206.1:0-8211 GCA_035283065.1 Thermoplasmatota archaeon
CCGGGGGGGGTGTTGTCCATCCGCGTCCGTTCGAGCGCCGACCAGGCGGACTCGAACTCGAAGGCGTCCCGCGCCTTTACGCGCAGGAAGTACAGCGTTCCGTCCGCCAAGCCGGGGGCCGTGTAGGAAAGGCCGGAGACCCAGCCCGAGTCGGAAACCCCCGCCTGGAACGAGGGGTCGGGGGAAATCTGGGCCCGGAAGACCACGCCGCCCACCCCCGCGTCCGTGACATCCGACCACGCGGCCGTGAGCGTGAGCCCGCTCGTGAAGGCCGGCAGCGCGCCGAGCGAAGGGACCGGCGGCGGCGAGTTGTCTGGCCGCGTCGACACGAGCCCCGACAGCGGGCTCGTGTGCCCGAGGCCGTCGCGCGCCTGCACGGCGAAGTAGACCAATGCGCCCTCCGGCAGCCCGCCGACGGTCTGCTGGATGTCCGCCGTCCACGGGGAGGCGGCAAAGGGCTTCGTTGTGTCCGTCGTGGCGAAGGCGAGGACCTGGTACTGGACGGCGCCCACCCCGGCGTCCACGACTGCGCGCCAGGTGACCAGCGCGCTGAGCCCCTTCGAGAACGCGGCCATCGGGTCGACCGAGGGCACGGGCGGCGGCCGGAAGTCCGTCAGCGCCGCGTCGGTCGCCGACCACGCAGATGTGTAGCCGAACGCGTCCCGCGCGCGGACATGGTAGTAGTAAACCGTCGCGTCATTCAAGGGCCCTGCGCCGAAGGCCGTCCCGTTGAGCCACGCCGACCTCTGAACGACCATCGCAAAGAACGGGTCCAAGGCGACCTCGGCCTGGTATTGGACGCCCCCCACGCCCACGTCCGCGGAGGGGAACCACGAGTAGGGGGTCATCGAGCCGTCCACCACGGGCGGCAGCCCCGCCGTGACCGGAACGCTCGGCGCCGAGGCGTCCTGCGTCGACCGTTCGGCCGTCGACCACTGCGAGGTGAAGAGGAACGCGTCGCGCGCGCGCGCTCGGAAATAGTACGCCACGCCGTCGAGCAGCCCGCTTGCCGTGTACGGGCTTGTGACGCCCCACGAGGTTGTCACGGTGAGCGCGGGGACGAAGGCGGGCGTAAGCGAATACTCGAATTGGTACTGAATCCCCCCAACGCCGGCGTCGGACGACACGGCCCAACTCACGGCGTTCGACGAGCCGGACGTGAAGGCCGGCTCGCTGAAGAGGAGGGGGACGGAAGGGGCCGAGGCGTCCATCGTCGTCGAGCGGACGGTCGAGAAGGCCCCTGTGTTCCCGAAGGCGTCGCGCGCGCGCACGCGGAAGTAGTGCGTCGTCGCGTCGGAAAGCCCCGCGAAGGTGAAGGAGGTCGAGGTGACCCAGCCGCTCGAATCGAGGAGCGGCGAGAAGGTCGGGCTCGATGCGAGCTGCGCCTCGTACTCGACGCCCCCGACGCCCGAATCGGATGATGCGCTCCACGAGAACGTGAACACGGAGCCCGGCGAGAAGGCCGCAAGCGCGCTCGTTCCCGGCGTCGAGGGCGCCGCGTTATCCTGCTGGGAATTTGCCGAGGCCGAAAACGCGGACTCCTGGAGGAAGCCGTCGCGCGCCTTAACGCGGTAGTAAAACCTCGTCCCGTCCGCAAGGCCGAGGAAGGTCGCGGAGGTCGAGGACGTCCAGCCGGAGTTTCCAAGCACCGTTGCGAAGGTTGCGCTGGCCGCGTACTCGGCCCAGTACTGGATGCTCCCGACGCCCGCGTCGGACGAAGCGCTCCATGAGACGGTGTTTCCAAGGCCCGGCGTGAACCCCGGCTCCGGAGTGATCGAAGGCACGGTTGGCGCCGCGGCGTCCTGCGTCGAGTACTCGACGGCCGACCACGCCGAGGCTTGGCCAAGCGCGTCGACCGCGCGGACGCGGAAAAAGAAGGTGACCGCGTCGGAGAGCCCGGCCACGTTCCGAGGCGAGGTGACCCCCGTAACAACGGTCGCACCTGCAAAGCTCGGGTTGTTCGCGTAGCTGAGGTCGTGGGTCACGCCCCCGACGCCCGCGTCCGTTCCGTTCGCCCACGCGATCGTGTTTGAGGTTCCGGCGGTAAAGGCGGGCTCGGGGCTGACGACCGGCACGGAGGGCGCCGCGCTGTCCTGCGTCGACGAGACGACGGGCGAGAATGCGCTCTGGAAGAGGAACGCGTCGCGGGCCGCGACCCTGTAGTGGTACGTCACACCGTCTTCGAGGCGCGTGAAGGTGTAGCTCGTTCCGGCCACCCACCCGCTCTCGGCTTCGATTGTGGCAAACAATGGGGAGCGCGATGCCTGGATGTCGTAGGTCACGCCGCCCACCCCCGCGTCGGCCACGGCCGACCAGCTCAAGGTGTTCGAGGTGCCTTGCGTGAAGGTCGGTTCGGCGGCGACTGCCGGCGCGGGGGGCGCGGCGTTGTCCTGCGTCGAGCTCGTCCCTGCCGAGTAGGCCGTCGTGAAACCGAAGGCGTCCCGCGCGCGCACGCGATAGAAGTACGTCGTCCCGTTGCCCAAGCCGGACGCGGTGTAGGAGGTCGCCGAAAGGCCCGAGACGGCCGAGGCCCCCGTGAAGGAGGGGTTCGTGGCAATCTGGAGGTCGTATACGACGCCGCCGATCCCCGCGTCCACCGAAGTCGACCAGCTCACGGTGTTCGTTGTCCCCGCCGTGAAGGCCGGCTCCGCGACCATCGAGGGTGACGAGGGCGCCGCGTTGTCCTGGCGCGAGGAGACGGCCGACGAAAAGGCGCTCTCTTGGAGGAGCGAGTCGCGGGCCTTGACGTGATAAAAGTACGTGACGCCGTCGGACAGGCCGCTGACAACCCAAAACTGATTCGTCGTCCAACCGGAATTCCCAAGGACCACGGCGAAGGTCGCGCTGGCGGCGTACTGGGCGAAATACTGCACGCCGCCCACCCCCGCGTCCGTGACGGCGCTCCAGATCGGCACCTGGAAGGTGCCCGAGGAGATCGCGGACATCGCCGACATGACGGGCACGGGCGGGGGGCTCGCGTCTTGCACGGAGCTCACGCTCGCTGAAAAGGCGGACTCCTGCAGGAAGGCGTCCCGCGACTTCACATGGTAGAAGAACCGGACGCCGTCGTCAAGGCGCGTGAACGTGAAGCTCGTGGCCGCAAGCCACCCGCTCGAGGCCTCGACCACCGTGAAGGCTGCCTGGCGAGAGCTTTCGACCCAATACTGCACGCCCCCAACGCCGCCGTCGACGACGGCGCCCCAGGCGAGGGCGTTTGAGCTGCCCTGCGTGTAGGCCGGCTCTGCGGCCATCGCGGGGGCGGGCGGGGCCGACCCGTCCTGGGCGCTCGAGGTCGACGCGGAAAAAGCGGACGTTTGGCCCAAGGCGTCGCTCGCACGGGCGCGGAAGAAATACGTCTGCCCGCTTACAAGCCCTGCAAACGTGAACGAGGTACCGGACTGGAGCGCCGTGATCACCACCCCCGTTGTAAAGGCCGCGTTCGTGGCGCGCTGCGCCTGGAATTGGACCCCGCCGACCCCCGTGTCGAGAGACGCGCTCCAAGAGACCGTGTTGTCCGTGCCGACCGTGAAGGCGGGCTCGGCCGCCATGACCGGGACGGAGGGCGCGGCGTTGTCCTGGCCTGACGAGACGAGCGTCGAGTAGGCGGTCTCGCGCAGGAAGGCGTCGCGCGCCTTGACCCGATAGTAGTACACGGTTCCATCTGTGAGGCCGCCGAAGGTCGCGCTCGTCAGGGCGGTCCAGCCGACCGTCGCGTCAATCGTTGCGAAGACGGGCGAGGCCGACCTCTGGGCGAGGTACGTATTGCCGCCCACCCCGGAGTCGGAAGAGGCCGCCCACGAGACCGTGTTCGAGGCGCCTTGCGTCCATGAGGGCTCGGGGTTCATGAGCGGGATCGTCGGCGCGGCGTTGTCCTGCGTCGACGAGACCGTAGCCGAGAACGCGGATTCGAGCCCCACGGCGTCGCGGGCCTTGACGCGGAAGTAGAACGTGACCGCGTCGTCGAGCCTCGAGAACGTGAACGAAAGGGAAGTGATCCAGCCGCTTGAGTCCTCGACCGCTGTGAACGCCGCGGACCGGGAAGATTCGACCGCGTACTGCACGCCGCCCGAGGTCGCGTCGGCCGCCGCACCCCAAGAAACCGTGTTCAGCGTGCCGTTCGTGAAGGCGGGCTCCGCGGCGAAGACGGGCACGGCGGGCGCCGAGTTGTCCTGCGTGGACGAGACGATGAAAGACCAGGCGCTGAAGAAGCCGAGCGCGTCGTTTGCGAGCACCCGATAATAGTACGACGCCCCGTTCCCAAGCGGGGTCGCCGTGTGGAAGAGGGGAGACTGCGGGCCGACGGTGACAACGCCGAAGGCGAACGTCGGGGAGGTCGAGTATTGGATCCAGTACTGGACATTCCCGGACCCCGCGTCCGTCGAGGCCTGCCACGAGACCGTGTTTGAAAGGCCTTGCGTGAAGGCGGGCTCGGCGTCGACGACGGGCACGCTGGGGGGCGAGTTGTCCTGCGTTGAGGCAGTTACCGCCGAGGATCCCGACTCGCGGCCGAACGCGTCTCGCGCTCGCACGCGAAAGTAATAGGTCGTTCCGTCCGAAAGGGACGAGAAAGTCGCGGAGGTGAACGCCGTCCACCCGACGGTCGCGGTGACCGTCGAGAAGGTCGAAGAGGTGGACATCTCCGCCAAGTACTGCACGCCCCCGACCCCCGAGTCGACCGCAGCGCCCCAACTGATCGTGTTCGAGGCGCCGGCCGTGTAAGCGGGCTCGGGCGCAATCACGGGGTTCGTGGGCGGCGCGTTGTCCTGCGTCGAGGAAGTGGTGGCGGAAAAGGCCGACTCTTGACCGAGCGCGTCGTGGGCCTTCACCCTATAGTAATATGTGACCGCGTCGTCGAGTTTCGTGAAGGTGAACGAAGTCGCGGAGATCCACCCGCTCTCGTCTTCGAGGGTGGCAAACGTCGAGGAACGAGACTGCTGGATCCAGTATTCGATTCCCCCCACCCCCGTGTCGACCGACGCCGACCACGCGGCCGTGTTCGACGTGCCGTTCGTGAAGGCAGGCTCCGCGGTGATCGTGGGGGTGCTGGGGGGCAAGGTGTCTTGCGTCGAGGAGACAATTGCCGAGAACGCGCTCTGGAGCGCGAAGGCATCGCGGGCGCTCACACGAAAGTAATACTGCGTGGCGCCGGCAAGGGGCGTTGCCGTGAAGGTGAGGCCGGCCTGCCACGGGGAACTCACGACGCCGGAGGCAAACGTCGAACTTGTCGAGTACTGGAGTTGGTACTGGATCCCCCCGACCCCCGTGTCCGTTGAAGCCGCCCAGGAGACGGTGTTCGAGGTCCCGGCAGTGAACGCCGGCTCGGGGACGAGGACGGGTGTCGAGGGCGCGTCGGCATCCTGGGTCGAGGAGGCGACGGCCGACCACGGGGTCTCCTGGAAAAACGAGTCACGGGCCTTGACGTGAAAGTAGTAGGTCGTCCCGCTCGTGAGGCCAAAGAAGGTCGACGATGTGCCAGCGGTCCATCCACTCGAGGAAAAGACGGAGGCGAATGTGGACGAGGTGCTCGACTCGGCGAAGTACTGCACGCCGGCAACGCCTGCGTCGGTCGAGGCGCCCCATGAGAGCGTGTTGAAGGTGGAGACCGTGAAAGACGGTTCGGCGCCGATGATCGGCGTGGAGGGGGGCGCGTCGTCTTGCGTCGACGAGGTGGGTGCCGAAAAGCCCGCGGTATTGTTTGCCGCGTCGCGGGCGCGGACGCGATAGTAGTAGAGAATCCCGTCCTGGAGGCCCGTGAAGGTCCAAGACGTCGCTTGGATCCAGCCGGAGGTCGCCTCGGTGACGGAGAAGTTGAGGAGGCGGCTTGCCTGGACTTCGTAGGAAATCGGGAGGGAATTGTCGGGGTCGTCGCCCGCCGACCAGGAGACCGTGTTCGAGGTGCCGTTCGTGAAGGAGGGCTCGGAGTTCATCGAGAAGTTCGCGGGAGGCGTCGTGTCCGCAAGGGGGACGACGGCCGCCGGGGTCGGAGCGGCCTCGGAGGCGAAGGAACTGGCGGCAAGGAGCGTGAGGGCTAGCACGGCGAGGGCCTGGGGCCAACGGAGTGGTCTTACCAGCGCCTTCCCCTCGGGTGCCTGCACGGGCGCCCAGCCCAATCAAGAGGTGGGGGCCTATTCTGGCCGAGCCAGACCGCGCAAGGCGGGCCGTTCGATCCGGGTGCCTTATAATATAGGTTGTGAGGATTTTTCTGGACGGGGTTCCGAGGGGAATCGTGCTGGATGGGGGGGGTCGGCGCGGCAGGGGGCGGGAAGGCGGTCGAGGGCGGCAGGGACGCGGGGCTCGCGCTGCTACCGGTCGTGGGCGAGAGGGCGCTCCTTTTTTCGCCGCGGGGCGGGCCGCGGACGCTTGTCGTGGGCGACCTACACCTCGGGATCGAGACGGATTTTGCAAGGGCCGGGGTGAAGCTCCCGAGCGCGGCGGATGCGATCGTCGGGCGGGTTGAGGTGCTCCGGGCCAAGACGGGGGCGAGGGTCCTTGTGATCGCGGGGGACCTCAAGCACTCGGTGAAGGGCGTGACCGCGCAGGAGGGTGAAGAGGTGCCCAGGGCGCTTGGGATCTGGGCGAGGTCATTCGCGCGCGTCGTTTGGGTGCCGGGAAACCATGACGGGGCAGCGCCAAGCCTCGTGCCGCCAGGCGCGCGGAATGTCGAGGTCGCCCACTCGGGGGGCTACTTGTGCCGGGGCGGCCTCCTCGTGGTCCACGGGCACGCCTGGCCCGACCGCGCGCTCGCGGCGCGCGCGAAGGGCCTTGTCGTCGCGCACAACCACTGCGCGGTCGCCCTCGAGGACGCCCTGGGGCGCGTGGCCAAAGAGCCCTGCTGGGCGCGGGCGCGGGTGAACCCCGAAAAGTGGCGGGAGGCGGGGGGTGGAGAGGGCTACCCGGAGGTCGTGCTCATGCCGCCCTTCAACGAACTCTGCACGGGGGTGGCGGTGAATATCGAGGGAGCCCGCCCCATCGGCCCGCTGCTGCGCGAGGGCTGCGTCGACCTCGCTCGGGCGGAAATCTACCTGCTCGACGGCGTGTGGCTCGGGAAGGTCGAGAAGAACATGATCCGGCCGGGCGCCGCGGAGTTCCAGAGGCTCACGCGGGGAATCTCGGAAGACCTCTAGGGCTTGCACCTTTTTCTCTTACAGGAGGCATAGGGGGCCGGGGGCACAAGGCCAGTGGCAAAGGGGGAGGCCCGCAGGCCCGTGAAGGTAGCCGGCAACCTGAGGAGGGCCGCGCACGGGTACAGGGCGCGCGTGTCGACGATCGAGCGGGGGCCGTACCTCGAACGGCCGACCTTGCCGCCCGACGTGAGGGCGCGGTCGGTCTCCGACCTTGTCGGGGCGATGGAGAGGACGGGCTTCCAGGGCCGGAAGCTCGGGGAGGCGGCCCGGGCTTGGGAGATGGCGCTGCGCGCCAAGGGCTGCACGGTGTTCCTGGGGATCACGGGCGCGATGGTGCCCGCCGGGGAGCGGCGGATCCTTGCGCACCTCATCACGAACCGGTTTGTCGATGTGGTCGTCTCGACGGGGGCCCAGGTGTTCCACGACATCCACGAGGCCATGGGGGGCCACCACTTCCAGGGGAACCCAGCCGAGGACGACGTCCGCCTCTTCGAGCACCGGATCGACCGGATGTACGATGTCTACGGGTCCGAGCGGGCGTACCGCGAGACGGACCGGCTGATCGCGGGGTTCGTCGACTCGCTCGACCTCAAGCGCGCGTACTCGTCGCGGGAGTTCATGGACCTCTTGGGGGCGTACCTGATCGGAGAGGGGGCGGCGCGGGACAGCGTGATCACCTCGGCGCACCTCTCTGGCGTGCCGCTCTTCCTGCCGGCGCTCTCGGACTCGTCGATCGGGATCGCGCTCATGGTTGCGCGCGCGCAGGGGCGCAAGATCCTCGTGGACCAGATGCAGGACACCGACGAGGTCACGCAGATCACCGTGAAGTCGCCGCGGACGGGCGTCGTGTACCTCGGAGGCGGCGTGCCGAAGAACTGGGTGAACCAGACGGAGGTGATTGCCGACTGCCTCGGCCACAGCGTGAGGGGCCACGAGTTCGCCGTGCAGTTCACGACGGACGCGCCGCACTGGGGGGGGCTTTCGGGCTGCACGTTCGAGGAGGCGGTCTCCTGGGGAAAAATCGACCCGGAGGGCGCAAAGGTCCAGTGCTTTGTCGACGCGACGATCGCCTTGCCGATCGTCGCGC
>DATEUP010000207.1:0-8747 GCA_035283065.1 Thermoplasmatota archaeon
CCCGGCCGAGCCCCTCCCGGGACCGCCGCGGGATGAGACGGAGCCGCGCCGCCGTCCGCGCGTCGGCCATCGGCGCAAAGCCGGAGGCGAAGCTCGTCATCGCGGGGTCGTGCGAGGGCAGAAACACGGCGCGCGTCGTTGACGGCTTGGCGCGCCCCCGCAATTCCTCGGCGTCCTCCTCCAGCATGAAGTGGGCCTGCCTTTCGCCTTCGATGTCGACCTCGTCCAGGATTCCGGCAAGGTCTTCGAGCGTCTTGCGGGCGGCCGCGAGACTTACCCCGGACCAGAGCGCGAAGTCATCGCGAGTCGCCGGCCCGCAGACGCGGAAGTAATAGCCGGCAAGCGCGCTGAGGAACGCGTAGTCCGTGAGCCCGGTGGGGCGCAGGCGGCCTGGACCGGATGGACGCCGGTAGAAAACCTGGTCGAACGCGAGGGACCGCACGGGACGCACCATCTCGAGGTCGCCGCGCCCCACGAGCCGGTCGAGCACGGCCGTCGGCGCCCCGTCGCCCGGCGCCCTCGCCCTTTCGATGGATGCCACGAGTTCGCCTTCGGGGCGCGGGCCCTCCTTGAGGGCGGCGGCAAGAGGGCCCGCGAGGCGCTCGGCCTGCTCGTTGAGGTGGCCGTCGAGCCTGCGCCGCCTGCCCCTGGCGCCCCAGGAAAACTCCTGGGCGGCAAAAAGCGCGGGCAGCACCTCAAAGGGGACAAGCAGGCGGCCGACCCTCCAGAGGACGGCCGGGCGCAGCGCACCCTCGTCGAACACCATCCGGTGGAGGTCCTCGGGGTCGAAGCGGTCCACGCGCGCGAAGAGCGAGAGGTAGGCGGCCCTCGAGAAGTCGAAAGGCGGATTCGCCGCGACCGCCGTCTGGACGTCGGGGGCCGGGGACGAGAGGAACCATCGCCGCGCCCGCCACCGGCGCACGTCGGCGGGGTCTAACCCGTGCACAGGCGAACAAGGGGCCCGGCCGGGAAAAGCCATGCCCTCGGGCTACCCGTCGGCCGCAACGCCGCACGCCCGCGCGAGCCGAGCGAGTTCCTTCTTCGAGACCCACTCGACGTGGAGGTACTCGAGGATTGCCGCGTCGCCCATCCCGAGGCGCCGCGCCTCTTCGACGGCCACGCGGTACGCCTCGACCTCGGTCGGCCGGTCGACGTACGCGTAGCGGCGGTCGTAGAGGTCCTTGCCCTCGCGGAATTGGCGGACATGGCAAAGCTCGTGGAGGAAGTCGAGGTAGAGGCTGAGCTTCTCGCCGGTGGCGAGGTAGTCCTGCGAGAGCACGAGCGTGCCGTCCGCGTCGTCGACGTAGGCGTAACCGGGCCCGGCCGCCACCTCGACGACGACCTCCGCGAGCTTTTCGCGCCCACCCTTCGAGGCGAGGATCCCGCCAAGCGCCGGCGAGCGGTCGAGCCCCAGGGCGACCTCGAGGATCGGGTGGCGGCCCGCAGGGGCCTTGCGGTTGAGCGCGAACCAGTCTAGCCCGTCGGCGGCCATCGGCCCCCCAAGTCCTCCGCGGGCTACATTAGCGCTTCGGGCGCGCATAGGAGGCGCGCTCGCCTCACGCGGCGCGCACGCGTTCCTCGCGGGCCTTGCGCACCTTCTCAAAGAAGGCCGTCCCGCGCTCGCCGGCGGCCAGGTTCTTGGCCACGGCCATCAGGAAGGCCGCCTTGTCCTCGCTGCGGCTCCGGCGGTCCTCTTCGAGGGCCGCCTCCGTGTGCTTCAGGCTGATGCCAAGCGAGAGCATGAGGTCGTCCGTCGAGGCGGCGCGCACGGCCGCCCGCACGAAGTCGTGGTTCTGCGTGAGCCCCTCCTGCGAGATGGCCTGGGCCGCCTCCACGGCTTCGCCGACCGGCCCCTCCCGCAGGAGGCGCGCGAACTCCGCGGGCGAGGGGGCAGCGATCTTCGAGCGACCCGCACGGGCGCCCTCCGCGCGCCGGTCGTAGACCTCGAGCTGTTGGCCCATGAACGCCGCGGCCACCGCGATCGCGCCGATCGTGCACCCGTCCCGCTGGATCTCGACGGCGCGCCGCACCGCGTGGGCGAAGGTGAGCGCGTGGGCCGCGCTCATGCCGTAGGCCGTGCGCAGCATCTTGTCCGCGCCGGCCAGCGTGAGCGCTTCGCAGAGGACCTCGATCGACATGCCCTCTTCGATCGACTTGCCGACGGCCGCGGCCGCCTCGTCGAAGCTCGGCCTGCGCAGCGCCTTGCGGAGCTCCCCGAGTCGCTCGCCGCCCTCCCAGGACGGCGGCGCCTTGGAAAGCGCCGTGAAGTCGAAGTGGCCCTTCTCGAACCGCCCCCACACGGCCTCGTGCGCGACCTCGTCGCGGTTTGCCGGCAGGATGTTCTCGATGCCGACGGCAAAAAGGGGCGCCGCGTATTCCCAGCCGAGCAGGGTGCCCGCGTCGTACGTCATCGTGGCGAAGATCAGCGCGTGGCCCCAGTTGCCCCCGAAGTGGCTCGCCTGGTGGACGAAGGCGCGCACGGCCTCCTCAACGAGCGCCGGGTCCTCGCGCGCGTACGTGATTGCGATCGCCGAGGCGAGGTTGAGCTGTTCGGCGTCGTCCTCAGACCCCGGCTCGAGCCAACGGGGAGGCTTCACCCACTTCGGCTGCGCCGCCGCGTAGTGGAGCGCCTGCCCGAGCGGGAGCGCACCGTCCTCGTAGGGGAGGTGCTCGCAGAGGCGAGCCGCGGCGATGATCGACAGGACGCCGTGGATGTTGCGCCCCCCGGAGAAGTCCACGCTTTCGGCTGCCGCCTTGAGGCTCTCGGCGGCCACATCTTTCCAGCGCTCGCCCGCCTTCTCGGCGCCTGCAAGGAGCAAAGGAACATCGTCGGCCCTCGAGGTTCGGACGGCCCGCGAGAGGGCAGAGGCAAACCGTCCCGCCAAGGGTTGCGCACTCCGAGGGGGGCGCCCCCTGGGGCGGGCGCCTTGAACCTCAAAGCCTCATGGCGGCCCCGGGCTACAAGAGCCCTTCCCCATACTTACGGGGAACCGGAATAACCCGCGCGGCGCGCGTCAGTTCACCACTTTCAAGCCGCGGCCCGACTGGGCGGTCGTTAGCGGTGTCGTGGCCCCGTGCAGCGAAGCCGTGACGGACTCGAGGGTCTCCCCGCTCTTCCAGTAGGGCTCGCGCATCGCAACCGCACGCTCGAAGGCGCTCCGGACACTCTCCTCCGTCACGACGAGCGAAGAGACGCTGTCCGTCGGCCCGTGGCATTCCTCGATGCCGATGTAGTCGTCGCGGCGCAGGAGGCAGGTCTTGAGCTTCCCGTCGGTCGTGAGCCTGACCCGCGAGCAGCCGGAGCAGAAGGCCGGGTTGAACTGCGGGCGGACGACCTCCACCTGGACGGGCCGCGGGGACCCCTCCGTCGCCACGAGGAACTCGGGGCGGTTGTGCAGCGGGCGCCTCCAGCGCTTGAGCGCGACCGACGCAAGCTCCCGCTCGAGGTCCTCAAGCGGCGTGAAGTAGCCTTTGAAGTAGGTGGACACGACCTCGTGGCGCGGCGCGTGGATCTCGATGAAGCGCAAGTCGACGCCGAGGTCGCCGGCAAAGCGGAGCATGTCGCGCCAGTGGCCGTCGTTTACGCCCTTCATGACCGTCATGTTGATGCGGACGTGGAGCCCGACGCCCTTGGCCTCCTCGATCCCGGCGCGGACCTTTGCCATGATCCGGGCGCCGACCACGCGGGCGTGCGTTTCGTCGTCCGGCGAGTGCACAGAGACGTTTACGCGGTCGAGGCCCGCGTCCTTCAGCCCCGCCGCCATCGAGGACAGGGTGTAGCCGGTCGTCACCATCGAAACGTCATCGGCCCACCGCTTCGCGCGCTCGACAATCTCCGGGAGTTCCCGCCGGAGGGTGGGCTCGCCGCCGGTAATCTTCACCTGCCGCACGCCGAACTGCCGGCCGACCTTGACCGCCGTCTCGATTTGGTCGGGAGTGACGACGTCCTCCGCCGAAAACTGCCCCTCGGCATGGCAGAACTCGCAGGCCATGCCGCAGCGGTTCGTAATCGAGATGCGCAAGTTGTCAATGGGCCGGCCGAACCGGTCCATTGGCCGGTCCTCAGCCATCGGAACCCCCCCGCGCCCCTGGGCCTGCCAAACGGGCGATCCAGGAGGGCCAAAAGAGGGGCGGCCCGCCCTATAAAGAGGTGCGTGAAACGGGCAGCCCTCGCGGCCCTCCCGACCTGCAGATGAAGGTGCGTTTCCACTGTCCTATAACCTCCGGCTCCAACTGTCGAGCCGTGAGCCCAAGCGCGCTCCGCGAAGCGTCTAACGTCGAATCACGAGAATCGGGAGCCAGGAATCGCGGCCGCGGCCCTAAAGGACAAACTCTTAATCCGTGGCAAGCCCACGAGTGGCACCTGATGACCCGACAAGCCGTTCCGGCTGGCAAGATCTTGTGCCCATGGTGTCTGGAGGCGGTCGTTGGGGGTGACCTGCCAGACCACTTTGAGGCCGCCCACAACTACTCGGGGGACGCCGCACGCACGTCCGCGACGCGCGTGATCGCGCTCGACCTCGTGTACCGCGCGGACTCGCTCTTCCGCGACGGCATGCCCGACGACGCGCTCGGCCTTTTCGAAGCCGCCGTCGAGGTCGACCCGTCCGATGCGACCGTGTGGCTCAAGAAGGCCGAGTTCCACCTCGCACGCGAGGAGCTCTCCGAGGCCATGATTTCGATCGAACGGGGGCTCGCGCTTCGCGATGACATGGCGCAACTTTGGGCCGCCAAGTTCTTCGTGTTGGAGCAGTTCCAGGGCTTCGGCCAAGAAGCCGGGGAGTGCCTGAACCGTGCCCTCCGGCTCTCCTCAACGGGGACACGTGAGTGGCTCCAGAAGCGCTTCCCGGCCGACTCCGTCCGCGACCTCCAGCAGAAGTTCCAAGACCTCACCTGGGACGAGTGAGGGCAGGCCGCAGCAGTCAAGGCTCTTCGGCGGCAGCGGTAGCGCCCCCAAGAAAGCGGGTGGCCCCGACGCGGGTGAACGCCCCGCCAAAGGCGGGCCCGACCCCTTCCAGGTCGAAGCGGTCGAAAACGGCGAGGGCCCGCTCCTTGTCGTCGCGGGCCCGGGCACCGGCAAGACCTTCGTGATCCAGCACCGCGTGATCCACCTCATCACGAAGCTCGAAGTCCCGCCGGAGAAGATCCTCTGCCTCACGTTCACCGAGAAGGCCGCCGAGGAGATGCGCAGCCGCATCGAGGACGCGCTTGCCAAAGCCGACCTCAAGGGCCGCCCGAACGTGGCGACCTTCCACTCTTTCTGCGACAAGCTCCTTCGCGAGTTCCCCGTCGAGGCCGACCTGCCTCGGGACTTCCGGATCCTCGAAGGCCCGCGGCTCCTGCGGTTCATCATGAAGCGCATCGACTCGTTCAACCTGCGCTACTTCAGGATCCGGCGCAGCGCCATCGAGTTTGCCGAGGAGCTCGAGCGCTTTGCGTCGAGGTGCCACGACGAGATGCTCTCGACGGACGAGGCCTTTGCCCGCGCAAGGAGGATCGGCGAGGAGGCGGCGACCGAGGAGGCGCGCCAGCAGGCGCGGCTCTTCCTCGAGCTTGCCGAGTGCAAGCGGATGCTCGAGGAGGAGCTCGAGGACGGGCACTTTGCCACCTACGGCGAGCTCATCACGCGAACGGTGGCCCTCCTTGAGGCCCACCCCGAGGTGCGCGCAAAGCTCCAGGAGCGCTTCCTCCACCTGCTCGTCGACGAGTTTCAGGACGACAACTTCGCGCAGGGGCGCCTCGTGTCGCTCCTTGCAAGGCCCTCGGGCCGCGTGACCGTGGTCGGCGACGACGACCAGTCGATCTACCGCTTCCGAGGCGCGCACCCGAAGATCCTTAGGGAGTTCGAGGACGCGTGGCGGCCCCACGGCCTCAAGAAGGTCTTCCTGAAGCAGAGCTACCGCTCGACGCCCTCGATCGTCGCGATGTCTGGCAGCCTCATCGCGAAAAGCCCGGCCCACGACAGAGGCAAGGTCATCCTCCCGGCCGAAGGCAAGGAGGGCCCCCCCGTGCGGGTCGTCCGGACGCCGGACTCGAACCGCCAGGCCGCCTACATCGCCGAGCGGATCGAAGCGGCGCGACGCGCGGGCGTGCCGTTGCGGAAGGTCGCCGTGCTCTTCCGGTCCATGGGGCACAGCCAAGCCGTCGTGCGGGCCGTCGAGCGCGCGGGGATCCCCGCGGAGGTCGTGGGCGCCGGCGGGCTCTTCGACCGCCGTGAGGTGCGCGATGCGCTCGCATGGGCTTCCTTTTCCGCAAACCCTCTAAAGGACGACTTGGCGGCGTTCCGGGTCCTCTGGTCGCCCGAGACCGGGCTGGACCCCGTGGACGTCGCCAGGGTCACCCGCGCAGCATCGGAGGCGCGCAAGCCCGTCTTCGAGTTCGTCCGCGACCCCACGAAGGTGCCCGACCTGTCGGTCGACGCGAAGGCGCGCCTCTCCGACCTTGCCGGCCGCGTGGAAAAGTTCCAGCCGGAAGCCCGCGAGTACCCGGCGGGCGAAGCGCTTGCGCGTGTCATCGACTTCGCGAGGCTCAAGGTGCGGCTCAACCCCGACCTGCCCGAAGGCCGGCGTTCGACGAAGAACCTCGCGCTCCTCATGCAGCTTGCCGACCACGTGGCGGCCGACAGCGACCACCCGGGCCTCGAGGAATTCGTGGAGCTTGTCACGCTGATGGCCCGCGAAGGGCTCGACCTGCCGGAGGCCGAGCCCGACCTCGAGGAAGAGAGCGTCAAGATCATGACCGTCCACCAGGCGAAGGGCAAGGAGTTCGACCTCGTCCTCGTGCCCGACCTCATCGACCGCCGCTTCCCGCCAGCCGCGCGAGGCGGGCTCGTCGACGATTTCTTCGTGGGGCTCCACCACCCCGAGACGCCCGAGGGCGCGCGAGAGGATGAGGAGCGACGCCTCCTCTACGTGGCGATGACGCGCGCGGCCCTTGCCCTCGAGCTCGTCACGTTCGAAGAGCACGGAAGCGGGCGGCACGCGTACCCGAGCCCCTACCTGGAGGAGCTCGGTTACACGGACGGGAGGGCGCCGGGCGCGATTGCCCCCCACCTCGAAGTCGCCGAGTGGGCGCCGCTCCTCGAGGCGCCCGAGGAGGAGCCGCTCCTCCCGCTTACGCCGACGATCGAGGAACTCCAGCGCGACGCGCTTGGCGTGCTCACGGCCCCCCTGCCGAAGGACGCCGCGGCCGCGAGGAAGCACATTGCGGCGCTCCTCGCGCGCTTCCGGGCGGCCCACACGCGGGAGGGCGAGGTCCCTGCGGCCGTCCGCGAGGCGCTGGCTCCTCTCGAAGCCGCGCTCGGACCCCTCGAGGTCCTCTCGCCGCGCGAGCGCGCGCCCGTCCACCACGCGCGCCCGGGCGTGAAGAAGGGGGTCCTCGAGCTTTCGTACTCCCAGCTCAACAACTACGAGCGCTGCCCGCGCCAATACATGTACGGAAATGTGCTCAACCTGAGGGGCCGGCAGACGCGGTACGCGCTCTCCGGGAACGTGATCCACCAGGTCCTCGAGCAGTTCTACAAGTCGTTCAAGCACGCGAAGGACGCGAAGCTCGACGACCTCCTCGCGCTCTACGACGCGGCGTTTGCCTCGGCGGAGTTTGACAGCGAGCTCGAGCGCCGGCAGCACCGCGAGGACGGCCAGGCCATGATGGAAGCGTTCTTTGCGGAAGAGTCGAAGCGCACGACTGAGCCCGTGAGGCTCGAGCAGTGGTTCGAGTTCGACCTTGGGACCGTGAAGGTCCGGGGCCGGATCGACCGGATCGACCGCCACCCGGACGGGCGCTTCGAGGTCATCGACTACAAGACGGGCCGGGTCGAGTCGCGCAAGGCCTACGCAACGGAGAACCTGCAGCTGCCAATCTATGCGATCGCCATGCAGGAGCACCTGAAGCTGCCCCTCAAGGCCGCGACGATCTACTCGCTCAAGGAGAGGAAGCGGATCACGCTGAACCTCGGCGAGGACCTCACGCCCTCGGCGATTGAATCGGCCAAGCGCCGGATCCTCGAAATCGCGGCACACATCCGGGAGGGGCAGTTTGAGCCGAAGCCCGAGCCGAACATCTGCGCGTTCTGCGAGTTCAGGATGCTCTGTCCGGCGAGCGAGGCGAAGTAACGGCGCTGGTGGCCTCCGGCGAGACTGGATGAAGCGCGGCTAGGATCTGCCCCTTGAGCCGCACGTGCGCTTCCTGATACTCGAGCCCATCCGTTTCGAGGATGAGATAGCGCCGCGTCGGCCGCTCGCTGCGGAAGTACCACAGCTTGAGGGGAATATCGAGCCGCCACTTGCGCGAGGAGACCTCGTCCTCTACGCTTTCGATGCGCCACCCGGCTTGTGCGACGGCCTTGCGCACGAGCTCGTCGACCCGTTCGAGGTTCTCGAACACGTCGGAAAGGAGGATTTGGCTCTTGCCAAGCCGACCCACCTTAAGGGGCTTGCGCAGGGCAAGCGTGGCCGCGAGCGCGGTCGTGGCGACGACAAGAAGAATCTGGCTTCTGGAAAGCCCGAGGCCCATTTCCTGATCAACCAGGTACGCGACCGGGGCGATGAGCACTCCGAGCAAGGTCATCCGCGCCAAGACTTGGACGCCCACCTTTTGGCGGGGCGACTCGGAGATCCAAGTCGCTGTGGGAATGGCCGCCGAATCGGTGTCCTGGGTAACAAGAAAAGGGCGCCCGTCGGGGAGCGTCCGCCCGTCGGGGAGGATGGCGATTACCCAGCTAAGGCCTGAAGGGGGGGGAAAAGCCG
>DATEUP010000208.1:0-6273 GCA_035283065.1 Thermoplasmatota archaeon
CCCAGCACGAGGAGCCCGGCTAGGGCCGCCCGCCTCATGGCCCCCCACCCTCCTTCGCTTGCAAGTCCGCGGGATTGCCCGCCCGCCTCCACGCCATGAGCGCAAGGACCGCGCCGGCCACGGCCAGGGCGACTCCGAGGACCTGCGCGACCGTGTCGAGGACGTGCGAGGGCTGTGGCACGCCGCGCGTCACGCTGACGTCGAGCGAGACCTCATTGCCGATGCTGTCCCGCGCGCGTACGTTGATGTCGTTTCGCCCCGGCGCGATGTAGACGAGCGCCTCAAAGGACCCGTTCTGCGTCGGGACCGTGCTGCCCGCCACGACCACGGTGGCCCCCGGCTCCGCAACCCCCCGGACGACTACCCAGGACTCCACGGTCGAACCTTCCAGGTCGCCCATGGCAAGCGACGGCGGCGTGCGGTCTGAAGCCACATAGAGGGTCGTGTTGGCTCGGTTGCCCACGCGGTCCCGCGCCTCGATGAGGACCGCGGAGGGTCCCTCGGGGATCGTGATGTTGCGCGCGCCGCTGCTCGCGACGAGCCCCACGGGCTCGCCGCCGATCGTGAGCGCGACGACGTCGGCCTCGACGGTGACCTGCACGACCACCCGATCGGCGCGCGTCACGTTCGCCGGGAACCGGGGTCCCACGACCGTGATGAGTGGGGAGCGCGTGTCGACCGTGAAGTTGACCGCGACCTCGCGGGCGTTGCCCGCGAAGTCCTCCGCCCGCAGGACAAAGGTGTGGTCCCCGTCGACAAGGTCCCGGGCGAAGGTGTAGGCGCCGCCGGAGCGGGCAAGCGCCGTTGACGCCGAGGCCCCGAACCGGAACTGGACCTCCTTGAGCCCGCTTCCCGAGTCGTTTGCGGAGAAGAGGAAGGTGATCGTGCTAGCGGCGAACCCCTCGCCCTCGATCGGCGCGTCGATTGAAAGCTCGGGCGGGCTTGCGTCGGCCAGGCTGAGCTGCACGATCCGGTCCTGCGTGAGCTCGACCGCCTCCGAGTCGAACGAGGAGCCGAGCGAGGCCGAGACAAGGTAGGGCGTCCGGACGTCCTCGCCCCCCGCCGTGACGACCTTCTCGGCGAAGGGCGCGAGGCCTTCTACGTCTCCGGAGGTCGAGGGGTTCGCCGTGGAGGGGAGGCCCTGGGCGTCGACAAACGACACGATCACGGAGGGCAGCAGGAGGGCGTTTGGAAACGCCACGCGCACGTCGAGGAACCAAGCCATCGTGAGGCGTGAGGTGTCCCGCACGTCAAGCGCGCCGGCGACGTTCGTCGAGACGAGCATGGCGTCGGAGCCCGACACGAGCCAAGCGTCGGAGGGGGCGTTCGAGAGGTCGCCCTCCACGAGGAGCGCCCGGGAATCCGAGAAGCAGAGGCCGCCGCCCCGGTTCCCACGCACCGTGACGTTCGTCCCGTTCACCACGGAGGAGGCGCTCGCCACGACCCCGCAGCGCGCGTTGTCGAGGATCGCCCAGGCCTTCCCCGTGAGCGTCGAGCCCGAGAGCGTCACGCCCGTCGCGTTGTTGTCCATGACCGTGACGTTGAGCGCCGTGACCTCCGACCCGAAAAGCGTGAGGTTCGAACTCGAGTCGTTCAGCGCCACATCGCGAAGCACAAGCGTCGAGTTGCCAAGGTAGGGGCCCTCGCCGTCCCGCCACGGGCTTGAAGCCACGCCGCGCATCGCGACAGCCGTGAGCGAGCCCGAGGAGCCCTCGACTTCGAAAAAGAAGGGCGCCGTGGAGTTGGCCATCGCCACGGCGACAAGGGAAAGCTCGGATGCACCCGCAATCGACACGCCCGCGCGCCCGGAGGGGGGTGTCAGGAATTGAATCTTGAGATTCTTAAGCGTCAGGGCCTCGGCCGTCGACGTCAGGGTGCCCCGAAGGAGCAGGCGGCCGCCGTTCACCTCGCCCCGCTTCGTGAAGGTGACCGTCGCCACGCTCGAGTCAAAGGGCCCGTTCATCACGACGTCGCCGAGCGTGCCAAGGAAATTCGTGTCACGGACCCGCAGGTCGCAGCGCCCGAGCGCCCAGATCGCGTGGACATTGCCCACGAAGAGTGAGTCGTTCACGTCGACCTGCGCATCCGTCGAGAACATCGCCCCGTTCCCGTTGAACTGGAAAGACGAGTTTGAGACGGAAGCCGCGCCGTCCTGCACAAGGATCCCCCGGCCGTTGCGCAGGAACGTCGTGTACCGGACATCCACATTCGAGAGGCTCGCGTAGATGCCGTCCGAGAGGTTCTCGAGCCGCCCGCCTATCACCGTGAGGTTCGACTCCGTGAGCTCGAAGCCGTGGCCCGGCGAGTCCGTGAGGATGTTGTAGGCCGCCACGACGTTCGAGAAGAGCGCCTCGATCGCTCCCCTCTCGGCGTTGCGCACGGTGTTGTTGTCCACCAGAAGCGGCTGGGTCACATTGAAAAGCTCAATGGCAAAGAGCCCGACTCCGTCGAAGACGTTTCCCGTGATGCGCCCCGAGGGCGGCTGGGCCGGCGTGTACCAGAAGTACTTGATCCCGTAGTTTACGTTCGAAAACGTGTTCGCCTCGATCAAACTCGCAGCGAAGTAGAGGTTGATCCCCGTTCCAGTCCCGGTTTCGTTGAGGTTCACGAAGGTGTTCCCGCGCATGGTGCCGGTCGCGTTCTCCCGGGCTTCGGCGCCGTTCCAGCAGCGCTCGAAGGTATTGCCTTCGAGCAAGAACTTCGCTGTGTAGAAAACCGCCCCCCGGTGCAGGTCTTCGAACCGGTTCCCTTCTACGGTGGGCCAACCCGCCCAAGCGACCAAGCCGTACGTGAGGTTCCCGCCTCCGTGGAAGGTGCTGCCCAACACGCGCGGGGACCCGCCGGAGACGTTTACGCCCTCGGTCTCCTCCAAGTACGAACTCAGCCAAAACGTGCTGTTCTCAATTACCGGCGTCCCGTCGAGGACGAGGACCCCCGTGGCGTTGTGCACCGTGAAGGTCGAGTTGCGGATCGTCGGCGCCCCGCGGGTCACGACCCGAACGCCAAGGCCCGGCGACGAGGTGTTGAGGCCGTCGATCACGACGGTGCTCGCGTCACGGACCTCGACCGCCACGTCGTTCGAGAGGGTCGTCACGCCGCTCACGTTGCCGCTTGCCCCCGCGAACGTGAGGTAGACGGCCTGCTCCAGGGAGTTCGTGAAGAAGGACCCCGAGAGGCCGCGGGCCTCGACGGTCCCGTGCTGGAAGTTCGCCCCGAGCGAGCCGTTCTCCATGGAGAACCCGTCGACCGTCGAGTCCGATTCGTCGGCGTGGTAGTGCTCCGAGTAGCAGCTCGACACAAGCGCGCGCAGCGACGCCCGGCTCCTCACGACCCAGAGGGCGGAGTTCGAACAGGAGAGGACGTCCGTTGGGCCCCCCGGGCCCGGCACGGTCGTGAGAAGGTATGTGCCGTTGAAGCTCGTGTCGTTGACCCAAAGGTCCGAGTCGAACCCGTAGATGCCCGCGAAACCCCCCTTCGGCGTCGCGTTCGACGAGGCGAAGGTGCTGTTGGCTACCACCACGGTCGACCCGAGCGCGGAGATCCCGAGGCTGTAGTTCTGGAAGGCTGCGGTCGCGGTGACCCGGGAGGCATAGGCCTCGACGCCGAGCGCCCCGTCGCTTCGCGGTGCGATGAGCCCGCCCGCGACCGTCAGGTCGCTCCCGACGAGGAGCACGGCCGTCTGCGCGGCCTGCGTGAGCGTCGCGCCCGTGAAAGTGCCGGCGGCGGAGAGGAGGAGTACGAGCGTCGAGGCGTTTTCGAAGGCGGAGTCGAGAGCGAAGATCGTCGCCCGGTCGACCACGACGAGGAAGTCCGTCGCGGCCTTCGACCCTGAAAAGCGGCTGTCCCGGAGCCCCGCCACGGTGCCCTCGCCGAGAACGAGGGCGCGCGCGCGCACGTCGACCGAAAGGTTCACCGCATCGAGGCTCGCGCCCTCGTCGAATCCGAGCCCGCCGTCCGAATCCGTCACGCGGCAGTCGATAAGCTGCACCGTCGCCCCCCGCAAGTGCGCGCCCACGAGCGAGAGGTTCCCCGCGGAGGTCGCCGCCAGGCGCAAGAACGCCGTCGACCGAGCGCTCACCTGCGCGCCCGGCGACGCGTCGAGCACGAACCGCGCGGACGGGCCGGGGCCCGCTTGCAGAGTCGCGTTGTCGAGGGCGAGTTGGCCCTGGCCGTTCACGAGGATCCACGGCAACACGCCCGCGGCGGGCGCCTGGAGCTCCAGGACCTCGTTGTCGAGCGTCAGCGTGCCGTTCACCGTGATGTTCCCGACCACGACCGTCGTGCCCCCCGAAAGGGTCGGCGACTCGCCAAGATCGATCGTCCAATCGCCCGATGCCGGGGGCGTTAGCGTCGCGCCGGCCCCCCCGGCGAGCGCGACACACGCGCCGGCGCCACAGGCGACAAGGGCCAAGGCGACAAGGAACCTCCGCGGGCCTTTCACGGGTCTGTCCCCTCCCCCGGTTCTTCCCCTGGTGGCGCCCCAACGGGCCCGCGCCAGGCGCAGGCAAACCCAACCCACGGGCGCCAGTTAAGCCTTTGCGGGTGCGCCCCCTCCAAGTGGTTGGAAGCCCACTGCCGCTAGAGGAACTCCTCGGACTCCCACTCCACGTCGACGGCCTCCTCGGGGACTTGCCCTGCAAAGGTCCCCGCCGAGGGCCCCAAGCGCTTGAGCCTCTGGATCGAGACCACCGCCCACGCGCCAATCGCCACGATGAGCAAGAGCGAGGTGAGGCCCAGGAGCCCCGCCGCCCCGATGAGGAAAGGCTCGGGCTCCCTCACCGGCGGCTCGCCTGCAACCACGACGGTCGTGGTCTGGGCCCCCGTGTCAAGAGTCCCTTCCGGGTACGAGGCCTCGAGCGTGAAGGAGTGCGCCCCCGACTCCGTGATGTTGTAGGGGATGTCCACGCTGAAGGACGCGTGGGCGCCGACCGTGACCGCCGCGCGCTCGTAGATCACGTTCCCATTGTCCTTCACGCGGATGGTCACCTCCTCTGCCGGCGCCGTGCCGAAGTTCGTCACGACCGCCGTCACGTTTACGACCTGCCCGCGCAGGGGCGAGCGGTCGGACACCGTAAGGTCGTTGTAGGAGACCGCGAGGTCCGAGTTGAGCAGGCGCACGACAATCGTCCTCTGCGTCACCTGGTCGAGGGTGTCCCTCGCCGTGAGGCGCAGCTCGTACGCGCCATTCGCCTTGAGACGCGTGTCCCACAGCCCGAGGAAATTGTCGCCCCGCGCGACCGTGCCATTTCCCACGATGTCCGTGAAATTCGCCTCCCCCTGCTCGCGCGCCTGGAGCCGGAACGAGGCGAAGTTCGGGTCCGCGATGACGGCGTAGACCCCGACGAGCCCCGTGAGGACGCTCCCGTTCGTGGGTGCCTGGAACGCGACGATCGGCGCGGTCTCATCGACGGTCACAAGGACCCGGGACGCGGCCGACTCGTGGCCGACGAGGTCCCTCGCCTTCAAAAGCACCCAGGTTTCACCCTCGATGAGCCCGGGCACAACCGCGGTCCAGTTCGACCGCCCCGCCGCCGTGAGCCAGGTCGCACCGAGGTCCGTCGAGTAGAGGACATCGAGCACGCCGGAAACTCCGTCCTCCGCCGTCCCCGTGAGGTCGACCGCGTTGACATTCGTCGTCACGGCCGACTGGTCGACCGCCAGGCGCGGCACCGAGTCGTCCATCGTCGAGTTCCGCACCTGGCCCCACGCGGAGACATGGGCAAAGACGTCACGCGCCTGCACCCGCACGAAGTAGCTCTCGCCGTCGGCAAGGCCCGCCAGAGTGTAGGACACGCCCGTCAGCCACCCGCTCGAGACGGCCCCCGTGTCGAAGGTCCCGTCCGTGGAGGCCTCGAGGCGGTACTCGACGGCCCCGACCCCAAGGTCGACGACCGCCGTCCACCGGACGGAGAGTTGGAGGCCCGCCGTGAACGCGGAGAGCACGAGGAGTTCCGGCGCCGGCGGGGCCGATGCGTCCATCGTCGTGGAGACGGACGCCGACGGGCTCGAGTTGTGGAAGAACGCGTCGCGCGCCACGACCCGGAAGTGGTACCGCACGCCGTCCGCGAGGCCCGTAAACGTCCAGGACTGCGCCGGGGTCCAGCCGCTTTCGGAGGCCACGACGCTGAAGTCAGCTGCCGTCGACACCTGCGCGTTGTAGGCGACGCCGCCCACGCCCGCGTCCAAGGCCTGCGTCCACGCGAGCGTGACCGACGCGCCCTCCGTGTACGGCGCAAGAACCCCAGGCGTAGGGACGCCGGGGGGGGGGTTGTC
>DATEUP010000209.1:0-2704 GCA_035283065.1 Thermoplasmatota archaeon
CGCGCCCCTCGCGCGCGCGGGCGCGCGCGCGACCGTTTGCGCCGAATTTCCTGTGGCCAGAAAACCCTGCATCTGACTTTGCCGTTTTGATACGCGGGAAAAAGCGTTTAAATAACGACTGGCCGCGTGTTCGCCTAGAGCCTTGTCGCTCCGGCGCCAAGGCGGTGCTTATGCCACTCGCCCCCGACCCCCTACCCCCAGGTGCCCCCCTTGGCAAGCTGCCTCCCGAGGTCCTCCAGTTCTTCCACAACCCCGGCGGCCACTCGTTGCTTATCCGGGGGCCGGCCGGGACTGGCAAGACCACGCTCGCCCTCCAGCTCTTGGAGACCTTGTACGGGTTCGAGCGCAACTTCTACCTCTCGTCGCGAGTCTCGGACCGCACGCTGCTCACCCAGTTCCCCTGGCTCGTCCAGAAGGAGCGCACGGAGCGGCTCCTCACGGCTTCGAAGCGCTTCCTGAATTCGCTCGGCGGGCCGGAGGGCACAAGGCTCGGCCCCGCGGGGACCCCGCAGGGCGAGGGGAAGGACTCGGACCTGAAGACCGCCAAGGGGCTACTGCGGGAGCTCACACTCATGAAGGGTGTCCACGCGCCCGATGTCGTCGACCGCACGGAACTCACGCGCGTCGGCGGGCTCTTCGAGCCCCAAGAGAGCGGGGAGCCGGCCGCCGAGGAGACGCGGGACTTCTCCGCCTACCACTCGCTCATGGTCGACTTCAACTCGGACATGCCCGAGATTGAGAGGCTCTACGAGCGGGTGGAGAACGCGCTCCCTGACCAGATCTGCGCGGCCATCGACTCCGTGGACGCGCTCGCCGAGAAGTACGGGATCCCCGCTGCGCGCATCGTCAACATGCTCCAGAAGGACCTAGTGGAGAACACGAACACGAACCTCGTCCTCGTCGTCGAGCACGCCGACTTGGCGCAGATCGACTACCTCGTGGACGGGGTCTTGCAGCTCTCTTCGAAGGTCTTCGAGGACCGGCAGGTCCGCGAACTCACGATCCAGAAGCTGCGCGGCTGCTCGCTCGACCGCCCGCGCCACCTATACACGCTCGCCGGCGGCCGGCTCACGAGCCTGCTGCCCACGAACTTCCAGCCGGGCGCGGAGCCCGCGCCCTGGGCTGTGATCCCCGGGCACAACGGGGACTTCCTGTCCACGGGCTCGCACGACCTCGACCGGCTGCTCGGGGGCGGGTTCCACCGCGGGTCGATCAACCTCCTCGAGATCGGCCGCGGGGTGCCCAACGCGATCGTTACGCTCTTCGCGATGAACGCGGCGGCCAACTTCCTGCTCCAGGACCACGCGGTCTTTTGGCTCCCGACGCGTGACCTCTCGGCGGAGCGCATCCGCAACATGATGGAGTCGTACCTGCCCCTGAACGCGCTCGATGACAACTTGCGAATCCTCGAAGTCTTCGCGCAGGCGGGGCGCGAGCACCCGCCCTGGATGATCCCCGCCGAGCGAGAGAGGCTCGCGGACTACATCCGCTGGGACATGATCCGCCACCTCGTGAAGAGCGGGCGCAGCCCCGTGCTCCAGATCATGAGCTACGACGCGCTCGAATCAAAGGCGTCCCGGGCGACGGAGGACCTCGCCGAGCACTATTCGGCGGTGAAGGAGCACCGGAACGTCGACCTGTCGATCGTCAAGTCGAGCGTCGACGTGCTCCCGAAGGTCGCGGACTTCGCCTCGACGCACATCCGCCTCGAGAAGATCGACGGCACGGTGGTCGCCTACGGCGAGAAGCCCCACTCGGGCGTGTTCCATGTCGGGCTTCCGGCGAAGGGGCGCGCCCCCGAGGTCCTGCTCACGCCCCTGGTTTAGGCGCCACGCGCGCGCGGCGTTTTCCCCGGGCCTGACTCCGGGACAAGTTACATTAGAGCCGCGACTTGATTGTGCCATGGATGGGCGAGCCTGCTGGAGGCCCCCAGCCAGACGCGGCGGCGCTTGAGGCCCTTCGCAGGAAGCTGGAGGAGCTCGAGGCCCTCGGCGTGCCGACGGAAGGCCTTCGAAAGACGCTCGAGGAGCGCCCGCAGGACTTCGAGCGCGAGGCCGAGGAGGCGCTGAGGCGCGAGCTCCAGGGGGACATCGAGGCGCAGCCCGGGGCCGAGAGCGCGCCGCCTGCGGAAAGCCCGGCCCCGCCCCCGAAGGCCCCGGCGGATGCCGCGCCCGCGCCGGAACCGGCCACGGCTTCGCCCGCCGAACCTGGGCCCGTGCTAGGTGAACCAGCGCCATCGCTCTCCGAGCCCGCGTCGGACACCGCCGAAGCCGCGAGCCCCCAAACCGAGCCGACCTTGCCGGACGTGGGCTCGACAAGCCCGCCTGTTGCAGAAGGTGCGCCGCAGGAGGTGCCCGACGACTCGGAGCTCGCGCAGCTCGAGGCTACGGTCGCGGCGCTGGTCGGCGAAGCCGCCCCGCCTCCTCCTCCCCCCCAGGTCCTCGAGTCGGCGCCGGAGCCCCCCGAGGCGGTTGAAGCGGACCTCGCCGAAGAGCTCGAAAGGGCGCTCGAAGGCGCCGCCCCAACGCAGGCCGCGGCGCAGGAAGCGCCTCCGCCGCTTGCCAGCGGCGACTCGCTGAGCTTGGCGCCCTCCCCCGCCGCCCCGGCGGCACCCTCGGAGCAGGCGCCGCCCCCCACGCCGGGCGCGAAGCCCCCGCCGCCCTCGGCTCGCGCGGGGGGCCAGCCGACCCCGAGGCCAGTCGTC
>DATEUP010000210.1:0-2147 GCA_035283065.1 Thermoplasmatota archaeon
CCGCCGCCGGTCGAGTCGAGTAATAGCACTCCGCCGTAGCGATCGAGTAGCGCCTTCGCGCGCGCGATCTGGTAGGTTAGGGGGCCTTGGAACCGCTCGAAGACGCGCACTTCCCCAAGTTCGTCAATCGCAACGATTACCGAGTAGTCGTGCGTCTCCGCATAGTCCCAGCCCCAATAGAGGACCGCCCCGGGCTCGGGAGATTTGATGCCATACGGCCGGATGCAAGCGGCGAGTCCGGCGAAGATGCCGCCCACATCGTCGATAAACTCGGCTTCGATCTCCTGCCGGATGTCCAGGTCGGTCATGCCCTTCTTGATGCCTTCGAGCGCCTTTGCGTCGACGTATGGTGAGTCCGTCGAGCGGTGCCTAAACACCTGTCCGTCCGGCTGCTCCCCCGACTCGATCGCCCGCACCAGGCGGTAGAGCCAGTTCTTGCCCTTCGGCGTGCTGAGTATGAGGATCTTGCCGGCCCGCCCGACCGTTACTGAGCGCGGCGCAATGATCCGGGTGTAGACGCTCGGCTTGTATCGCCCGGCCTCATCGAGTATCCAGATGTCCGGGTGCTCGCCCCTCAGAGAGTCGGGGTTGTCGGCGGAACGGACACGAATCCAATGCCCGCCCGTGAACGTCGCTTCATGCGTCTGCTTGTTCTTCGACAGGTAGGCGCTTGGGGGAGTGAGGTCTTCGATTGCGTCCCATGCGAGGGGGGCTTGTTTATACGTCGGTTCGACGATGACGACCTTCACGGCACCCGCCGGAGCTGGTATGAGCCGGTTGCCCCCCGCATCGATGATGTCGAGGATCCCGCAACGCGCGAGCCCCTCGCCCACCGCGCCGAAGGTCTTGCCCCACCCGCCGCCGCATATCTCGATGCGCACCTTCGCTTGCGAGGCGTGAACCTCGAGTTGCCCGTCGTGAGGGGCGTAGGACTTGCGCGGGCGCTCGCCTTCCAGGATCTCCGCAACGGCGGTGCGGGAGTCCTCCCTGCCTACCATTGCTTGCGCCTCGCCTCGTCCTTGAGCAACATCCAGATATCCATGCGGATCGACTCGTTCTCCGGCTTGCGCAGGTCGTTGTAGAGCGCGCGCCAGCCGTCTTTCGTGAGCCGATCGAAGTTCACCTGAACGGCCACGTTCGTACTGCCGGCCCCGACGCGCAACTTCACCAGTTTATCGACCCAAGCGCCCAGCCGCGCGTCCTTGGCGATCGTGAGTTGCAAGTCCGAGTCCGAGGCGGAGAGGAGTTTTTCCCAGGCGTCTGTGCGCTCGTCGATGATACGTTCGAGCTTCTGGTCCAGCCGCTTGGCGACCTCCTCGGGCAACCGCTTGGCGACCTCCTGCTCCTTGTTCATCGCGTGAACTACCGGGTCTCTCGGCTCGGTCCGCGCCTTGATCATGCGGAGCCTAACGGACGAGACGCCGCACCCGAGTTTCTTAGCCGCCTCCGCATACGTGATGCGCCCCATTTGCACGTCGGGAAATATGCGAGCCCACTCGCGCGTCCGCCGTTCCTCAACCGCTTTCGTCGGCCTACCCATGAGTTGCTACCCCCTTCTTGCCCTTCGGCGGGAGGAGAACCCAGAGAAACCAAAATAGGAACACGCCCACGCCGAACAGGAATAGTTCGTAGGTCAAGCGATGACCTCCGCCGTGCGCTTCACGTAGGAGGGGAGCGGGGGGTTCTCCGCCGCACGATACGTGTATCGGTAGTAGGGAGAGTAACGGAAGGCCGTCCCTTTCTCATGGACACACCAACATGCTTGATCGTGGCGCCACTCGTCGTACCCGGGACGCGGCGAGCCTACCCCGTCGATGCCCTGAGAGAACAGGTGGGGGAAGGTCATTCGCCGCCGGCCTCCTGCGCCATCTCCGCAATGCGTTCGATTCGGAGTTTGGGCGCCGTTGCTTGTCCGGGACGGCGGCGCGCGAGAGCCTTCCAGCCCATGTTGAACCCCGTATCGAACGCCCGCACCTCCTCCGAGGAAACTGGCACGGCATTCAGGCCGTTGTGATCCAGCCATTCCTCGCGGGCCCTTATGCGGGCAATCCGGCGCGGCCTCATCCCTCCATCGCCTCCTTCAACAGCGCCTCACCATAGGCGTATGCATATCCCCGGAGCGCGACCCGACGCACCTTGACACGACG
>DATEUP010000211.1:0-4783 GCA_035283065.1 Thermoplasmatota archaeon
CTCGATGGCTTCCGCTGGAGCCATCCCCTTGGGCGCAGGCTCGCCTTGCGCTGCCGCGCTTTCGAGGGCGTTTGCGCAGTCGACAAGCATCTTGAGCTCGAGGAGCCGCCACTTGAGTTTCCTCCAGGTTTCGGCGGAGTGCCAGTAGTATGCCGCGGCCATGCCGGGCGCCTCGACCTGCCTCAGGTGCGCGAAGGCCATGTTCTGGAGCGCGCCCCCGACGGGGCTGTCGACCTCGGGAAGACGCAGCTTCGCCGCTTCGAACCACTCTTTGGCGCGCTTGAGGTCCCCGCGTGCAACCTCCATGCGGATCAGGCGGTCGAGTGTGGCGATGTGGTTCGGCGCGTCGCAGGAGAGCCCCATCTCCTGGTAGACCTTGTGGCAGGTCTCGAGGAGCGGGATCGCCTCCGCGTAGCGCCCCTGGACGTCGAGGGCGCGGGCGAGCGCGCGGCGTGCCGCGAGGCGCTCCGTCGGGGAGCCGTACCTTTCGGCCGCCTGGAGGAGTTCGCGGGCCATGGATTCGCCTTGGGCCGGGTCCCCGCCTTCCGTGAGGAGCGTGGAAAGGAGCGCGACGGGGACGATGCGCTCGGTGAAACTCTTCTCGGCGGTCTCGATCCCGAGGCGCGCCTCGGCGACGGCCTTTTCGAGCTCGCCCGAGCGCCAGTGCGCCTTGGCAAGGGCCGCGTGGGCAAGGCCGTTGAGGACGCGGTTGCCGAGCGTCTCGGCGATCTTGAGCCCCTCGGAGGCGTGCGCGAGCGCGAGCTCCGTGTCGCCGAAGAGGTCGACGAGGTGCCATGAGTCCGTCGTGTAGGCCAGCGAGAGCATGGGGCTAAACTCCCGCGCCTTGGCGATTTCGATGCAGCGCGCGAGGTGCTCGGCCGACTCCCGGGCCGGCGTGAGGTGGGAGAGGAGCATCTCCGCGTCGGCGAGGATGAAGTCGTGCTTGAGCGCCTGCCCGACCTTGCGCCCCTTCTCGACCCACTCGCGGGCTTCAGCCGCGCGGCCGTAGCGCGTCTCCCACTTCGCGTACTCGAGGTAGAGCCGCGCGCGCTCGGGCTCGAGGGTCGGCAGCGGCCGGTCCATCGCCTTGAAAGCGGCGTCGAGGTGCGCCCGGGCCTTTTCGGGGTGGCCGGCCTCCGAGTGGACCGCGCCGAGGAGGAACTGCGTGAGCCCCTCGAGGGGCGCGGCCTTCGTCCGCTCGATGAGCTCCATGGCCTCCTCGAGCCTTGCGGAGGCCTCGTTGTACTGCGCGACGGCCAGGTGGAACCCGCCGAGGCGGACGAGCAGGCCCGGCACATCGCCCTCGGGGGCAAGCGCCCGCGCATCCTCAAGCAGGGCAATCGCGTACGACGGGTCGTCCCGCTGGTTCGCCTGCTCGACTTCGACGAGGAGGCCCCGGTATGCGGCCGCGGCGATGTCGCGCTCCTCCTCTTCCGTGAGGCTCCGGCGGACGAAGTCGCGCACGGCCTCGTGGGCGAGCACGCGCCCCCGGGCGTCGCGCCTGACGAGCGAGCGGCCTTCGAGCGTGAGGACGTTCTCGAGGGAGGACGGGGGCGAGAGCAGGACGCGGGGGTCGACCGCCCGGCTGAGGAACGCGATCCGCCGCAGGGCTTCGCGCTCCCCGCGCGAGAGTTTCGAGAAGATCTGCTCCTGGAGGAAGCGGTCGACCTCCCGGCGGTCGACGGCCCCAGCCGGGGCGCCCTCCCCGGCGTCGCGCATGAGCTCGATGAAGAGCGGGTGGCCGCCCGTCGCGCTGAGGACCGCGTCGTTGTCGACCGGCCGGTCAGTCGCCGCAAGGAGCGCGAGCGCGTCCTCCCGGCGCAGCCCCTGGAGCTCGACCTCGCCGACGGTCTTGCGGAGCGTCACGTCGCGAGCATCGTAAATCGGCGGGCGCGTGCGCGACAAAAGGACGAGTTTGAAGGCCTTGGGGTGCTCGCAGGCGACCTCGCGGAGCACGCGCAGCGCCTGGAGCGCCTCAGGCGAGGCTGCCTGCGCGTCGTCGAAGAACGCGACGATCGACTGGTTGGCCACATCGGCAAGGAGCGTCTCCTTCGCGCGCGGCAGGTCAATCGCCGACTCCCGCTTCGTGAGGAGCTCAAGGCGCGGGTGGCCCTGGAGCGCGAGGGCGCGCGCGACCGGCGCGAGCACGGAGACCTGCGTGTCGTACTCGTGGAGGGTCGCCCAGACGCAGGAGCGCAGGGCACGCGCCTCCTCGAAGAGCTTCGCCCCCAGGGTCGACTTTCCGATCCCCGCGATCCCGATGATGACGAGCACGCCGCGCGCGTCGAGGATCTTGTGCGCGGCCTCAAGCTCCTCAAACCGCCCGAAGAAGTAGCGCAGCGCGGGCCGCTCGCGCTCGACCTGCACGGGCGCCCGCGCGCCTGACAGGGTGGACGGCGCGAGGGCCTGCCCAAGGGGGCCGACTTGCGCCCGCAGCTTCAAAGAGGCCTGGAGGCCCGCAGGGGCAAGGAAATAGGCCTTTTGGTGGCGCCGGCCGCCCTCGACGGCCGCGTCGCGCTCCTCGGCAAGGCCGGACTCCACGAGCTTGCGGACCTCGCGGGAGGCGTGGGCCACGCGGATCTGGAGGGCCGCGGCAATCCCCGCCTGCGTGACCTCGCGGGGCACGGCATACGAGTCCCGGGCGCCGCCGTGGGCCGACAGGTGGAGGAGGATCCTCTCCTGGATCGTCAGAGCCTGGCTGCGGGGCGCCTCGGGCACGCTGCGTGCGAGCCTGCGCCCCGTTCATAAAGGTTCCCGACGGCGCGGGCGGTGGCGCTTCGGGCCCCGCATGGAAGGTACAAGGAACATTCCCGCGCCCCCTCTATATGCCTGCACGCCGCCCCTCGCTCCGGGTGCGAGTATCACAAATGCAAACCTATCCAAGAGGCTGCGCACGCTGGTCGCCTTGATGCGAGCGTTTAGCCCCTCGCGGGTTCCGGCGCGACGCCGCGTCCCCTCGGAGCGCGTGAGCCGCGCCGCCGTCGAGGTAACCTCCGACTTCGGCGTTGCGCCGACTTTCCCGCCAATCCACTGAGGCCTCTGGGCTCTTGCCTCAACGCAGGGCGGGCCGCTTGGCCTTCCGGAGCCACGCTGAGGCGTGCGACGGGCCTGCGCGAGGCCCGTCTGGCGCCCCCTCGAGGACGCCCGTCAGAGCGACCAGGAACGCGAAAACGCGAATCCGCAGCTCGAGGCGGTCAAACCAGTCGTCGAGGTCCCTGGCCGTTAGGCGCAAGGTCCTCAGGGGCCTGTCCCCCTCGCGGTCGAAAAGGTCCGCCTCGACGGCACCGCCGGGCTCGAAAAGGACCGCCCCGTGGGCCACGGCGTTTCGAAGCAGCATGGAATCGGCGCAGCGGAAGATGCCCCCCGCGCCTCGCAGGGCGACCGGGTAGCTCGCCTCGACCTCCATGAAGTCGTGGATCGCGCGCAGGAAGCTCTGCTCCGGGTCCGGCACTTCGCGCCCTTCGAGGGGGACGAAGGCGGCGAAGGAACGCACTTCAAGCGGCTTCATGGTCGTCTCGACGAGCCACAGGTGGCGCAGGAGCCGTACGGAGCTTCCCGCTCGCCTTGCGGCGGAGGTGGCCCTGCCGCAGGCGGCGAGGGCCTCCTCGAAATGCCTGGCCGCTTCCCTCCAGCGGTCAATCCCCTCGAAAAAATGGGGGCCCAGCCGCCCCGCCTCGACCTCGCCGACGGCGCACGAAAGGAGGGCTTTCGCCCGCAGGAGGGCGTCCGCCAATCCGTCGTCCGCCGCGCGCTCGCTCTCGCGGCCGAGCGTGTCGAGGACCGCTTGCGCTTCCTCCCGGGAGGGCCTCTCCCCCGCACGGGCCCCGGGTGTGCCGAGTGCCCGCAACCCGCGCGCCGTCTCGCGCAGCCCCAGCCCCTCCGCGTCGGCTGCAAGGACCGCGGCCTCGTCCACGTCGGAGGCGTGCCCGGTCTCAACCACAGGTCGGGGCAAGGCGGCCGAACCCTATATGGAATTCCCGCGCACCGCCGGCCCGCGAGCGTGCCTACCCCTTCGAGCGTCCGCGGCTCGACCCCGCCGGCCTCGCGCGCTTGCGCCGGAGCCCCGGGCACCCCGCGCAGGCGGGGAACGCACCGCGCAGCCGCAGGGCCTTCCGGAACGCCCTCGCCCGCCCGCCGTTCCAGACCTCCTGCAGGGGCTCGTCGTGGAGGTTCCCCACCTTGTACCGAGGGCACAGGTAGAGGTCGCCCGCGGGGTCGACCATGACCCAGAACCACGGCAGCGGGCACTCGTACTTCGAAAGGTCGCGCTCGTTTGCGAAGTACGCCCGCACCTCCGAGGCGGACTGCACGCCCTGCGTGATTCGGACGAGCGGCATGTGCTTCGCCTTGGACTCGTCGAGGACGGCCTGGGTTTCCTCGGCGGCCTCCTTGGCAAACCCGCGCGGGAACTTGCGAGGCGCCTTCTCCATCACCTCGAGCCCCTTCTCGGAGGACTCCTCAAACCACGGCCCCTTGTCCTCGAGGACCATCGTGAACGAGTCCAGGCGCAGCTCCCGGGCCGCCGACCAAGCGGAGCGCAGCCCCGCGATGCTGTCGGGCGAAAGGAGGAACCGCAGGTTGAGCTGGGGGTGGCGCGTGCCCGTGCGCTGCCGTTCCCGGCGGATTTCCGCAAGCTCCTCGAAGGCGGCCGCGTAGGTCCCGGGGTGGCCGACGACCTCGTCGTGCTGGGGCTCGTCGCCGAAGAGCGTGAGCCCGAGGTCCCAGATGCCGGGGCCCACGATCCCCTCGGCGGCAAAGGACGTCACGAGCGAGGCGTCGTCGG
>DATEUP010000212.1:0-2945 GCA_035283065.1 Thermoplasmatota archaeon
GCGGGGGGTGGGTGGGGGTGCCGAAAGGAGGGTGAGCTCCTTGTCGGGGGGACCCCGATGAGAGGGAACTGCGGAGCTTGAGGTTGGCAGGGAACCGATGACCACGCGAGGGGAAAAAGCGGCGAACCCAACCCGTGGAGCCGATTGGGCGGTCGAGTCCGCGATCCGCTACTCTTCTTCAGACGGCCCCGTGAGATCCAACAGTCGCTCGATCCCCGCGGTCGAAAACCTCGGGACGCCGGGAATCCCGTCGAAATCCTTGTCCAGCGACCAGACCCCGATTGCCCCGAGCTTGATCGCGGCTGCCACGAAGGGAATGTCCGAAGGGTCGCGGGCGCCGATGAGTTGGCGCGCCTGCTTCGAGGCACTCTCAGAGGGCAGCAGGTCGATTTCGGTGGCGCGTCCGAGGATTTCGAGGATGAACAGCCTGGCGTCCTGGGGGCGGGCACCGAGCCCCCTGGCGAGGTCGTCGATACGATCCAGGACTTCGAGCCGCACCTCCAAGGGGACGACCCATTCGAGCCCTTGTCGGAAAAGGAGTCGGCGGACCCGCGAATTGCGGCCCAGCGCGGCCACGAGCACGCTGCTGTCAACGATGACGCGCAAGGGGCCGCTCCCCCTCACTTCTTGACCTTGAAGCGCCGGTACGCGCCTCGCCGGATCTTCCGCCCGAGGAGAACCGCCTCGGCGTCGGTGATGGACGAATCGGCCGCAAGTTGGTCAAGGAGCTTGAGCCGTCGAGCCGTCTCTTCGAGGTTTGCGCGGGCAAGCTCCTCGTAGGCGGGGTTCGCCTTGAGGAAAGCCTCGGTGCCCTTCGAGATTCTGAGGGTGCCCGTTTTCGGTGCGGCCATGGAATTCTCCTGCCCGTGCGGCGTGATAAGATTTTCCCTGCGGCCAGGCAGGGCTAGATCTCGCTCCACGCGTCCCGCAGCGGGCCAGCGAACACGACGTTGGAGTCGACGACGAGCCTCAAGGGAGCCCGTGACGTTTCGCGATCCCCTTCTTGACGAGGTGGTCAAGCTCCCCGATGTCCTTTTGGGTGAGCTTGCTCTTCTTGGCGATGGCATCGGCGATGGCGAGCGTGCGCAGGTGGTCGTGGATCGCGTTGCGGATTACGGCGCTCCAGTTGACCTCATCGTGCTCGCCCATCGCCTCCTTTAGGTCGTCGGGGAGGGAAACCGTCACGTTCGGCATGCTAGGTTCACGTGTTTTCACATGATTGCACAGGAATATACATATTCCTGTTCGGAGTCCGGATCCGGCCAAGGTCGGGGGTAGTCAACCGCCCGGGCTCCCTGCCCCGCGCGCTCCCTTCAACCCGGGGGTGCCCCCCGGTCGGTTCGGGCGCGGGCGCTTGGGCCCTCGGGTAGCCTGCGGAGCGTTCGCTCTCACGTACCCCGATCGAAGGTCGACCGACCCTCTGGCCGAGACCGAAAGTGGCCGAGCGGGAATATGAGGATTGCGCGGAGGGATTCGCGGCGGACACGATCTTCGGTCTCCGGTATGGGGCATTGAGAGTCTTGACGGGCTCGCCGGCGGCGAAATGTCTCCCCACCCCCGCGCCCCTTGGGGCCGCGCTCGCGTCAAGGTGCTTGCGTCGCATCTTGGCCAGAGGGTCGGCAAAAAGCCCGGTCGCGTGCGCGTCCTTTGGGGGCGCGGGGGCGAGGGGGGGGTGCCGGCGAGGGCGCCCGTGTCGAGTGGAGCCGCACGTCGGGGGGACCCCGAGGAGAAGGAACTGGAGAGAGTGACACAAAGGGGAGCGGGGGATGCGGCCCCTCGCGCCCTACCGCGCCGCGCCTGGCGAGAACCCCTCGCCGACAAGCTCGATGAGCCGTTCAACGCTGGCCGTCGTGAGCCGTGGGACGCCCGCAATCCCGTCGAAATCTTTGTCAAGTGACCAGACGCCAATCGCGTCGTACTTGAGGGCGGCGGCGACAAACTCCACATCGGATTCGTCCCGCGACCCAATCAACTCCAACGCGACGGCATATTCGGGGTCATTCCGCGAGACGTCGACCTCGCCAAGCTGGGCGAGGACCGTGTCGATGACCTCTTCCACTTCTGCCCTTGGCCGGCGGGCTTTTGCCGCGATGTCGGGCAAGGCTCGACGAACTTCCTCCCTAAGGAGGGGGGGCGCGGCCCACTCGATGCCGAACCGCAGGATCGTTCCCCGGACGCGAGAGTCGCGCAGCACCGCGGCGTAGACTACGCTCGTGTCAACAATGACGAACACGGGGATCGCGCCTCTATTCCTTCGAGAGGCGAGCGTGCATTGCCTTCCGCGTCTTTCGGCCAAGTTCGATGGCGTCCTCTTCGGTCAAGGCGGAGTTCCGCGTGAGTTCGTCGAGCCGCCTTAGCCGGCGGGCGTAGGCCTCGACCCCGGCTTGCGCGAGCCTCTCGTAGGTCGGGTTGGCCTTCAGGACTTCCTCGGCCTCTTTCGAAATTGAAAGGCTGCCGGCCTTGGCGGGTGCCATCGGTTCTATCTTCCCCAAGCGAGATGATAAGGTTTTTCGCGGACGATCCGCCCAGCGCGCGTCCAGCCCCCCGACCGCCCGGGCTCACCGCCCCGCGCGCTCCCTTCACCGGGGGCACGCCTTGCCCCCTCGGCTCGGGCGCGAGGCTTGGAGCCGCGACCCGGTGAGGATGGAGCCTACGCTCTCCCCACGTCCCAATGAGGATCGACCGACCCTCTGGCCGAGGCGGGGAGTGCGGGGCAGGGGAGAAAAGGCTTGCGCGGTCGGATTCGCGGCGAAGACATTTGGCGCCTCCCATTCGCGCGGACGAGACCACGGCTTGCGCTTCACGCGAGGTCGGCTCCTTTCGGTGTAATGTCTCCCCACCCCCGCGCCCCTTGGGGCCGCGCTCGCGTCAAGGTGCTTGCGTCGCATCTTGGCCAGAGGGTCGGCAAAAAGCCCGGTCGCGTGCGCGTCCTTTGGGGGCGCGGG
>DATEUP010000213.1:0-4339 GCA_035283065.1 Thermoplasmatota archaeon
AGGCCGTCGAGGCCGCCGCCCGCGACTTGGACCTCAAGGTGGACGCGGGCGCGATCCGCCGCAACCTCGTGACCCGCGGGGTCGCCCTCAACCACCTTGTTGGGCGGGAGTTCCGCGTCGGGGCCGCGCGGCTGAAGGGCATCCGGCTCGGCGAGCCTTGCGACCACATGGAGGCGCTCTCCGGCGTCCCGGGGATCCGCAAGGCCCTCGTCCACCGGGGGGGACTGCGCGCCGAGATCCTCGAGGGCGGCCTTGTCCGCGTCGGCGACATCGTCGTTGCGGACTGAAGCGCGCCCTCCCCGCGCTCGGCGGCGAAAGCCTTTATCATCGGCGCCAGATGCCATCGGGGGGCTTTTCCTGGCGCTCACGCCGTCGATCAAGCAGTCCGTGCCCGAAGTCCTCGCGGAGCGCGTCCTGTCGACGCCCGACATTGTCTGGCTCAAGTGGAAGGGGCCCGCGGCCGAAATCCGGTCGATGACCTTCGGCGAGGGCCGGCAGGCCGTCGAGACGGTCGCCCGCGCCCTCATGTCGCTCGGGATCAAGGTCCAGGACCGGGTCGGCATCCTGTCGAAGAACCGCCCCGAGTGGTTCCTTGCGGACCTCGGCGCCGTCCATTTGGGAGCCATCACCGTGCCCATCTACGACACGCTCGCCCCGGCCCAGGTCAAGCACATCGTGAACCACAGCGAGATGCGCCTCGTCTTCGTCTCGAGCCCCGCGCTCCTTGCGCCCCTCCTTGCCTTGAAGGCCGAACTCCCCAAGCTCGAGCGCGTAGTCCTTTTCGAAGGCGAGCCGCCCCCCGACCCGCCCCTTGCCGTTTCAACGTGGTCCGACCTGCTCGCCATCGGGCAGGCGCACAAGGCGAAAGAGCCCGAGGCCTTCGAAAAACGCTGGCGCGAGATCCGCCGAGACGACCTGCTGACGATCGTCTACACCTCGGGCACCATGGGCGACCCCAAGGGCGTAATGCTGACGCAGGGCAACATCCTCTCGCAGATCGAGACGCTCCCGCGCGTCGTGGCCATCAACGTCGGTGACCTCACCGTCTCTTACCTGCCCCTCGCGCACATCCTCGAGCGGACGGTGGGCGAGTACCTGCCGATCGTGAACGGCTCGAGCGTCGCCTTCGCGGAGTCGATGGAGAAGCTCCCGGAGAACATCCGCGAGTTCAAGCCAGACTACCTGCTCGCCGTGCCGCGCGTCCTCGAGAAGGTCCACGACCGCGTGCTTGAGAACGTGCGCCAGAAGGGCGGCGTCTCCCAGCGCATCTTCTGGTGGGCCGTGAGGACCGGCGCGCGCTGGGAAAAGGTCCGCTTCGAGAAGCGCGTGCCCGCGGGAATCCGTTTCAAGCGCCGGCTCGCCGACCGCCTCGTCTACCGGAAGGTGAAGGAGAGCCTCGGCGGGCGCATCCGGTTCGTCGTGTCGGGCGCGGCACCCTTGAACCCCCGCATCGTGGAATTCTGCCAGTCGCTTGGCCTGCCGATCCTCGAGGGCTACGGGCTCACGGAGAGCTCGCCCGTCATTGCCGTAAACCCCCTCAACCAGCCCGTCCCCGGCACGGTTGGCAAGATGATCCCGGGCATCCAGGTCGAAATCTGGGAGAAGCCGCTCCAGGGCGCGCCCCCGGACGTGGAGGGCGAGATCGTCACGAAGGGCCCCCACGTGATGAAGGGCTACTACAAGGACGACGCCGGGACGAAGGCCGCGGTCGACCGTGAGGGGTGGTTGCACACCGGGGACATCGGCAAGCGCGACACGCGCGGCTACATCACGATCACGGACCGCAAGAAGAACATCATCGTGAACTCCTACGGCAAGAACGTCGCGCCGGGGCCCATCGAGGCCCGCATCAGCGAATCGAAGTACATCTCTTCGGTCATGCTTTTCGGGGACAAGCACAAGTTTCTGACGGCGCTCATCGCGCCGAACTTCGTCGAACTCGAAGGGTGGGCGAAGGCCCAGGGCTTGGCGGGGGGTTCCACCAAGGCGGACCTCGTGAAGGACGCGCGCGTGCAGAAGCTCTTCCGCGACTGGCTCGACGAGGTCGGAAAAGACTTCTCGAAGCCCGAGCAGGTGCGGAAGTTCACGCTGCTCGACCATGAGCTCACGGTGGCAAACGGGCTCCTCACCCCTTCGCTCAAGGTGAAGCGCGCCCTTGTGGAGAGGGAATACGCGCCGCTTGTCCACGCGATGTACGCCGACGAGCACGAGTTTGCGGCTGACCGCGACGCGGCGGCGGCCCCGGCCGGCTCCACCGCTGCCTGAGGCGGAGTCGCCGTTTCTGCGTCGTTTGCAGACGGCCATCTGGCCCTGAAGGAACCTTTAAATGCGACCCCCTGGTTAACCGCGAATACCCCTCGTGGGAACCGTGAGTGATGAAGGGCTTTTGAAGCCTGGAAGGAGGAACCGAGGATGGCCAAACTGTTTGTGAAGTTCGAGATGCCGAAGGATATGGGGAACGCGCTCTACGAAGCCGTCGAGCTTGCCCGCGAGTCCGAGAAGGGCAAGATCGCGAAGGGCTCGAACGAGGTCACGAAGTGGGTCGAGCGCGGCCAGGCGAAGTTCGTCGTGATGGCCGAGGACACGGACCCCGAGGAGATCCTCGCGCACCTGCCGATCCTCTGCGACGAGAAGGGCATCCCCTACGGGTACGTCCCTTCGAAGGCCGAGCTCGGCCACGCGGCGGGCCTCAAGGTCCCCACGGCTTCGGTCGCAATCGTGGAGCCGGCCAAGGCGAAGCCCAAGGTCGACGAGATCACGGCAAAGCTTGCGAAGTCCCGCGGCGGAAAGCCGTGAGCCCCTTGGATCTGGAGGAATGGAACCATGGCCGAAGATGATGGCATCCCCGCTGAAGTCGTCGAAATCGTCGGGCGCACCGGCATGACCGGCGAGGCCGTGCAGGTCAAGGTCCGCGTCATGGCGGGCCGCGACCAAGGGCGCATCATCACGCGCAACGTGATGGGGCCGACCCAGATGGGCGACATCCTGATCCTGAAGGAGACCGCGCGCGAGGCGAAGAAGCTCTCCGTGAGGTAGCCGCGATGCCCTCGAAACGTGTGTGCTCCTTCTGCGGGGAGGACATCGAGCCCGGGACGGGCAAGATGTTTGTCAAGAAGGACGGCGCGATCTTCTACTTCTGCAGCAACCGCTGCGAGAAGAACCTCCTAAAGCTCGGGCGCGTGCCGCGCCGCGTGAAGTGGACGAAGCGGTACGTGAAGCCCGCGAAGGCGACAAGCGAGAAGCGGTAGCGGGGGCCTTTCGATGGCGCAGGAGCGCACGCTCATCCTTCTTAAGCCCGACGCCGTGGCGCGGGGGCTTGCCGGGACGATCATCGACCGCTTCGAGCGCAAGGGGCTCACGCTCGAGGCGGTCAAGCTCGTCCAGGTCGAGGAGGCGCTTGCGCGCAAGCACTACGCGGAGCACGAGGGGAGGCCGTTCTTCCCGGGGCTCCTCGCGTACATCCAGTCGGGGCCCGTTCTCGCCATGGTCATTGAGGGGAAGGACGCGGTGGCCGTGTGCCGCACCCTAATCGGGGCGACCGACCCCAAGAAGGCGGCGCCGGGCACGATCCGCGGCGACCTCGCGATGGACATCGGGCGCAACCTCGTGCACGGGTCGGACTCCCCCGAGTCGGCGAGGCGCGAGATCGACCTGTGGTTCAAGCCGGGAGAGAACGCGCGCGCGAAGGCGCGGGACTGGATCTACGAGTGAGGGCGGTCGCCGCGTGCGGGTGCGGCGAACCCTTGGGCGGTTATTTCCGCAACCATTATCTCCGATTGCGAAAGAAATGTCCGCTGCCACGCATGGAAGCTAGCTCGGGAGGCCGGGGCGGTCCTCAGCGTTCAGAAGTCCTCTACCAAACCCGGGACCCTGGCGCGCGGTCGCCAAGCGTGGTACTTGTTTCCTCCGAGTTCCTCTTCGCGGCCTACATCTGTTTCATGGTCATTTGGAACGGATCTCCAATTAGAGCATCGCAATTCCCGTTGATTGGGATCTTCACTCTTGTCGCCGCGGGCATCATCGTCCTGCTCGGATTAGTGGGCCTCATTGAGCGCCGGCATCCGCACTCACCGCCGGCCATAACGAAGACGGCTATTTGGGACAGTACCCTGAGTTCCACGCTGAGGGGCAAGGACCTTATTGAATTCCGCTTCGCAAGCTATGCAAGGATGCGCCTCGGACGCCTGGAAGATCGCACGATTGTCGTTCTGGCCCCCTCTCACGGTGCGTTGGGCCGCGGCCCCTCATGGTTCTATGACCCGTCCAAGGCAGCTTGGGGGCTCCTGATTGAACTTGCAAAGGCCGCGAAATTGGAGATCGAGGATGTCGGTGCGGCGGG
>DATEUP010000214.1:0-7472 GCA_035283065.1 Thermoplasmatota archaeon
CATTCTTGCGTTTCACGACGCGGGGGTGGGACTTCGTCACCCAAGCTCGACGCAACCCTCTTTATCCAAAACGGGGCGGGCACGCGCTCTGGTGACAGGCTGGTGAACGGCCTGCGCTTCTACTTTTCTCCGCCCGGGAGGGCTCCCCAGACCGCCATCCTCCGAACCTGGAACGCCAACTCGCCCCGGGGGGGGCCTGCTGGCATGTTCGCGCGGTTGGCGCGTCGGGGGACCCGCTTGGGCCGGAAGGCCCCGCGGGTAAGGGGGGACGAGCGTGGGTCAGGATGGGCGGCGCGAGGTACGCCGCGCCGGCAAGGGGCCGATCAAGGAAAAGGCCCACGTCGAAGCGCTCCTTGCCGCCGCCGCAGGCCTCTCGCGCGAGCACTGGGAGGTCGTGACGATCCTGCTAAGGACGGGCATCGAGCTCGAGGCGCTGAGCCGCGTGACATGGAGGGACCTGTCCAAGGACAAGCTATCCTGGCCCCGCCCGGACTCGGGGGAAAAGCTGAGCTTCCCCCTCGATGACCCAGACTTGACGAAGGCCGTATGGGGCTTCATACGTAGGCGCAGGCGCTCGCCCGACCAGCTCGACCGGCTCGTGCGCCAGGCGCGCAAGGCGTCGGGCCTGCCCGAACTCGAAGGCGTGACCTCGCTCAGCCTTCGCCTCACCCGGTGCCTAGAGCTCCTGGAGGGCGGGATGAGCCCGGCCGAAGCGGCCCGAGTGCTCGCGGTCAAGCCGGCCATCGTGCTACGGGTGGCCCGTGAAGCGGGGCTGGGCGGGCACGACGCGGAAGAGTAGTGCCGTAAGGCGCCCCACGCACCGGCCGCCCATCCCTCTTCCCTCTTTCATGACGTAGTCGGAGGGAGTCCCGCGCCGAGGTTCTTTGCCAGGAACGCGCCAGCCCGCGCAAACGCGTCGCCAGCCCGGTCTTCCCGGTAGTTCGCGGAGCCCGGCCGGGCAAACGCCTCACCCGTGCGGTTGTACACCACGACCTCGAAGGACTTGCCGAAACGTCCCATCGCCCTTTGGGCTCGCGGCACGTCCTTCGTGATGTGCTCGTCGTCCTCGCCATAGAGGCCGAGCACGGGACATGCGACCCTTTCGAGTTCATCTTCCCGGGGCGCGCTCCCGTAGAAGACAACAGCCGCGCCAAGCCATGGCTCCGAACAGGAGAGCGCAAACGCCATCTTTCCGCCGAAACCGAAACCCACGGCCCCCACCTTGCCGCTGCAGGCGGCCAGACGACGCACCTGCGCCACCGTTGCGCGCAGGTCTTCCACGATCGGGAGCACTCCCTCGAGCCCTTGGGCGAGGCGGGAAAGCGCCCAAGCGACCTCCACATCTTCGGCCCGGTGCCCGCGGAGCGCCGCCTCAAAGGCCTTGCGGACAATTCGCGCCTCCACGGGCATCTGCCACACCAGCGGCATGAGGCGCTCCGCAGCCTCGGGCGTGAACCCCGGGTGCAGGCGATGGGCGAAGAGGTCGGGCGCCACCGCCAGGTACCCCTGCCCGGCAAAGCCCAGCGCGACCTCCCGGATCCAAGGCGTAAGGCCGAAGGATTCGTGAACCACGGCGAGGCCCGGCCATGGGCCCGGGCCCGTGGGTGTGCAGAGCAAGGCCTCGAAAACGCCGCCCTGCGCGCGCACATTCAAGGAGGCGCTCCGGGGTCCCTCGCCCTCGACCGTTTCCGCCGCCCCCGTCGAAGCCCTCGAAGGGCAACCTATGCGTCTTCGTCGCGCCCCGGCTTGCGTTCAAATAGGGCGAGCCTTCTAGATTAACGTCCCTGAGGTGGCCCTTGGTGCCTGCATCCTTCACCTTCGCGCACATGGCCGACGTCCACCTCGGCGCCTTCTCGAAAGAGCTCCGGGGGCTCAACCTCCAGGCCTTCCTCACCGCGCTCGACCGGTGCCTCCTGCGGAAGGTCGACTTCGTCCTCATCGCCGGCGACCTCTTCCACATCAACGTGCCGGACCTCGCCATCGTCGAGCGCGCCGCGGACAAGCTGCGCGAGGTCAAGGACGCCGGCGTACCCGTCTACGTCTGGTACGGCTCCCACGACTACTCGCCGACGGAGAAGTCGATCATTGACGTGCTTGCGTCTGCGGGCCTCTTCACGAAGGTCCAGGGGGCGGAAGCCGGGGTCGATGGAGGGCCGCTCAAGTTGCGCTTCACCGAGGACCCGGCGACCGGCGCCAAGGTGACGGCGATCGCGGGCAAGGCGCAGGGGCTCGACCGCCACCTCTTCGCGTCGCTTGACCGCGCGGCCCTCGAAGGGGAGCCGGGCTTCAAGGTCTTCGGGTTCCACGCCGCCGTGCGGGAGTTCCTGCCGGGGTACCTTGCGCACATCGAGGCCGTCTCCGTGGCGGACTTCCCGCGGGGCTTCGGCTACTACGCGGGCGGCCACATCCACCACTATCATGAGGAGAGGCGCGAGGGGTACGGCCCCTTCGTGAACCCCGGGCCGACCTTCGGGTCGGACGGCCGCGATGTGCAAAACGACGAGCCGAGGGGCTTCGTGATCGCGACCGTTGCGGGCGAGCGCGTCGAGGCGCGCTTCGAAGGGGTCGAGGTCTCGCCTTTCCTGCGCCTCGACCTCGATGTTGCAGGCAAGACGGCGCATGAGGCCCGCGGGGCCCTCGAGGAACAGCTCGCGGCGGCCGCGGTCGACGGCCGCGCGGTCGTCCTGCGGGTCCACGGAGAAATGGCCTCCGGCAAGAGGTCCGAGCTCGACTTGGACGCCCTCTACGCACGGCTCCCGAAGCTGGGCGCGCGTGCCGTGCACATTGTCAAGGCCTACTCCGTCCGGGAAGCCGGCCGCGAAGGTGCCGCGGAGGCGGGCGCGCCCCAGGCCGAGGTCGAGCGACGGGTCTTTGGCGCCCACCTGGCGCGCTTTGCCTCGCTTGACGCGCGGTTCGCGGGCACGCGAGGCATCGAACTCATGCTCGCACTCAAGGCCGCGCTTGCGGAAGAGGCGCCACCCCAGCGCGGCGGCAAGACGGAGTTTGGCGAGCGCCTTCGCGAGCGGGCGCTCGGACTCCTTGACCGCGAGGCGGGGGCCGGGAAAGCGCATGTGCCCACGTCGGCCCGCCCACCCGAAGCGGCGCCCGGCGGCCCGCCAAGGCCGGAGAGGCTGGAGGAGTTCCAGTGATCCTCGAGAGGCTCACGCTCAAGAACTTCCGCTCCTACCTCGACGCCGAGGTCGCCTTCCAGCCCGGCGTCACGCTCTTCGAGGGCGACATCGGTTCGGGCAAGTCCTCCCTGCTCTTCGCCGTCGAATTTGCGCTTTTCGGGCTTGCCGACGTGCCGGGCGAGCACCTCCTTCGCGCGGGGGAGAAGGAGGGGCTCATCGAACTTACGTTCCGCAGCGCAGGGCGCGCGTGCGTCGTGGGCCGCAGGCTCGTGCGCAGCAAGGCGGGGGGCACGCAGCAGAAGGACGCGTACCTCGTGGTGGCCGGCGAGAAGGAGGACCTCTCGGTCGAGCAGCTTCGCGCGGCCGTGATCAAGCTGCTCGGATTCCGCGAGCAGGCCTCGACGAAGTCGAAGTCGCAGATCTTCCGCTACGGGGTTTTCACGCCGCAGGAGGAGATGAAAGCGATCCTCGAGGGGGGCGCGGAGGAGCGCAAGCAGACGCTGCGCCGCGCCTTCGGCATCGAGGAGTACAAACGCGCAAGGGAAAGCGCGGACCTCGTGAAGGCCGCGCTGCGCGAGCGCACGGCCGCCTTCGAGCTCGTGCTCCAAGGCGCGCCCCAGCTCTCGCAGGAGAGAGCCCTGGCCCTGCGCCAGAGTCAGGCCCTTGCCCTCCAACTCGAGGAGGCCAAGCTGGGCCAGGCGGCTGCCGCCAAAGAGAGAGCCCGGGCCAAGGAACGCCTCGTCGAGGCCGAGGCGCTCGAATCGCGCGCCCGCGAACTTGAAACGGCCCTCGCAGCCAACCGCGAGGAGTCGGCAAAGCAGGAGGAGCGCCGCGAGGGCGCAAAGCGGGCGCTTGAGGAACTCGAAAGGGTGGGGCACGACGTGGCCGCGCTCCGCCCCAAGGTTGACGGGCTTGCCGACATCGAGAGGGAACTGGCGCTCGCGGAGGCCCGCGAGGAGGAGCGAAGGCGGCTCTCCGATGTCCTTGCCCGTGCAGAGTCGGCGCTCAAAGGGCTCGAAACGCGCAGGGAGGAAATCGCCAGGGAATCCGAGGACATCCGGAAGGTCACGGGCGGCTCGGAAGGGACCCTCGCCGGCAAGGCGCAGCTCGACGAGCTTCGCCGCGCGCTGGAACAAGTCAAAGAGGAAACCGCCGCGGCCCGCGAGGCGGCGCAGGCCGAGGCCGAAGGCCGCAAGCGGCTTGCCGCCCTCGAGGAGGAGGCGCACCGGGAGGGCCCCCTCCGCGAGAAGATCGGTGCGCTCGAGGCTGCCGAGGTGTCGGGCCGCGCGGCGGAGGCGTCGCTCAAGGAGCTCGAGGAGAAACGGCGGCAGGGCCAGGAATCGCAGGGCGCGCTCCGGGGCGCGGTCGAGCGGACGGAAAAGGAGCTTGAGGACATCACGGCCCTCAAGGGGAAAGCGAAGTGCCCGAAGTGCGCGCAGCCCCTCGACGGCGCGCACCTGGAGAGCCACCGCAGGGAACTCGAGGCGGCCCTTGCCGGCTGCCGCAGGGGGCTTGCCTCCGCCCAGGGGCAGGCGAGGGCGCTCGAAAAGGCGGCGAGGGCGCTGTCTCTAGAGCGCGACGGAGGGCAGGGGGCCGCACGAGAGCGCTCGGGGCTCCAGGTCGCGCTCGAGCGTAGCCTGAAGGCCCGCGCCGAGGCCAAGGCTCTCTCTGGGCAGGTTGAAAGCGCGCATGAACGGGCGGCGCGGGCGCAGGAGCTCGCTTTGGCCCGCCGGACCCTCGAAGCCGAAATCGGCCGCAAGGCGCACTTCGAGGCCAAGGCTGCGGAGCTCGAGGTCGCGAAGCGCCGGTGGCGCGAGGTGTCTGACCAACTGCAAAGGGTGCGCCGCGAGGTCGAGGAGACGGCGGGCAAGGCCCGCGACTTACGCACGAAACTCGAGGCCTTGGGCGGGGAGGCGCAGGCCCTGAAGCCCCTGCGCGAGCGCGTTGCCAGCGCGCGAGAGGCCTTGGCGAGGCTAAAGGAGCTCGAACGCCGCCTCCAGGCGCGCGGGGACTTCGAACGGCGCGCGCTGGAGGCCAAGGCCGCGCTTGCCGAGGTCTCGGCGAGGAAGGCGGGGCTTGAGGGCGAGAAGGAGGCGCTTTCGCGAAGGCTCGACGAGGCGCCCCTCGCACGGGTGCGCTCGGCCGCGGAAGCCGCAGCCCTCAAAGAAGCCGCCTTTTCCGAGCGGTTGAAAAGCCTCGCGGAAGGGGTCTCCGTGCAGCGGGAGGCGCTCGCGCAGGCCACGGCAAGGCTCGCCAAGGCAGAGGCGGCGGAAGCCGACCTTGCCCGCGCGCGCCACGCGCGCGACTTCCTCGAGCAGTGCTTCCAGCCCGCCCTCGAAGAGGTCGAGGTGGGCGTCCTCACAGACCTCAACGGGCAGCTCAACGAGCGCTTCCAAACCTACTTCGCTCGCCTCATGGAGGGCGCGCCAGTCGAGGTCGAGATCGACCCGGAGTTCGAGCCCAGGGTGACGCAGGGGCAAAACAGCCTCCCGCTGCCGGCGCTCTCCGGCGGCGAGCGCACGTCGATCGCGCTCGCCTACCGCCTCGCCCTCAACATGCTCGTCTCGCGGGCCGCAGGCCAGGAGTCCCCGGACCTCCTCATCCTCGACGAGCCCACGGACGGCTTCTCGAAGGAGCAGCTCTCGCGCGTCGGCGAGTTGCTCCGTGACCTCGACTGCGAGCAGGTCGTCCTCGTGAGCCACGAGCGCGAGCTCGAGTCCTGCGCGGACCTCGTGTTCGAGGTCGTGAAGGACGGGACGGTTTCCCGCATCGAGGCGCGCTAGCCGGCCGGAACGGCTGTCCAACCGGGTGCAAAAATATAATAAGTATACTTATGATAAGTGTGCTTATGATAAGTAAGCCGTTCCGATTCATTGACCGTCGCGAGGAACTCGCGGCTTTGGAACGCGCCCGCGGAAGCGGGCGCGCCGGTCTCTACGTCGTCCTTGGCAGGAGGCGAGTTGGGAAGACCGAGCTGCTCAGCCGCTTTTGTCAAGGCAAGCCGTCGCTCATCGTGTTTGTGCGTGAAGGCGAGAAGGGTCCACAGGCCGCCTCCGTCTCCCGCGAGATTGCGCAGAGCCTTGGCGACACGTCCGCCACGAGGGCACCACCGAGCGATTTGGACGGAATGATGGAGTTGGTGGAACGATTCCTTGGCCAGCCCGGCCGCCCGGTCCTTGTGATCGACGAATTCCAAAACCTCGTCGCCGGCAGGCGCGAGGCCCTGTCCGCCTTTCAGGCCGCATGGGACCTGCGCTTGCAGCGCGGGGAAGGCACACTCGTGCTTTGCGGATCTGCCGTCGGGATGATCGAGGACTTCGTGGGTTCGCCCCGCTCGCCCCTCTACGGGAGGAGCACATTGCGAATCGAGCTGCGGCCCCTCGCGTTCTGGAACTGCTCAACGCTCCTGCCGGAGCGAGCGAGCCAGGCCCGGATCCTCCGCTTCGCCGTCACGGGGGGCGTCCCGCACTACTTGCAGGCCTTGCATGGGTTTCGCGACCTCCGCTCCGCGATCATCGGAGCTGTCCTATCCAAGGGCGCACCCCTCTATGACGAGCCAGCTGCCATGATTCGTTCCGAAACCCGTGAGCCCGACCGCTACTTCTCGATACTCGAGGCGATTGCAGGCGGAGCCGCACGTCCTATCGACATTGCGGACAGGTCAGGCCTCACGCCAAGCGAATTAGGGCCGTACCTCAAGGTCCTAACCGATAGTCTTCGCCTGGTCGAGCGGCGAATTCCGGTGACCGCAAGGCGGGCAGGCGGAAAGCTCGGGCTTTACCGACTGGCGGACCCCTTTTCCCGATTCTGGTTTTCCTGCGTCGCCCCCCGTAAGTCCATGCTGGAGCGGGGAACCCGGGGCCCCGTTGCCGACGAAGCCATGGAACGGCTCCCGACTCTCGCAGGGCCCGTCCTGGAGGATATCGTAATGGACGCAATGGCGGCAACGCACGGGACGAATTGGCAGGGGCTGCGGATGGACTTTACTTCCATCGGGAGCTGGTGGAACCGCCGTGGGGATGAAATCGACATCGTGGCCCTCGGAGGAAGGGAGGGTGCGATCGCGGCAGAGGTCACGCTCGGACGGCGGCCCGTCGATCGAAGTGAGGTGGACCGGCTTGTCGCCAAACTGCCGCTCCTGCCCATCAAGGGGCCAGTGCGTCCGGCCCTTGTGACGGCGGGCACATTCACGTCCGCGGCACGGGAGCGCGCCGAGGAGGCGGGCATAACAGCCGTTGACGGGCGGGCGCTTGCAAAGGTCATGGCCAGGCTGGCCGCCCCCTAACCGCGACATTGCGGCCGGGATCGAGGCCCCCCCTGGGCGTGCTCGACCTGCCCACG
>DATEUP010000215.1:0-23087 GCA_035283065.1 Thermoplasmatota archaeon
CGCTGGAGCGCGAGCATGTGCTGGAGGCCCCCGGACTTGAGGGCCTCGAAGACGGGCAGGTAGGGGGCGGGGGCCCCGGGCAGGCACCGACCGCGAAGCGCGAGGAACCCGGCGGCCTCAAGCCGGCGGAGCGCCTCCTCCGCAAGGCGGGTCTTGCCGATGCCCGCCTCCCCGCCGATGAGGACCGCGCGGCCTTCCCCGGCGCGAGCGAGGGCCGCGGCGGCGTCGAGTTTGGCAAGCTCGGCCGTACGGCCGATGAAGCGTACTTCGCCTGCCAGAGAGGGGCCCCCACGTGCGGCGAGGGCGCGCTTCGCCTTAAAACATCCGCGCGCGGAGCGCGCAAGACCTGTGCGGCCGCATGGTCGAAGGCGCCCGTGCTTTCGCGGCGGAGACCCTTCAGGCCGTTAACGAAACACTTAACGCCCTCCGCCCCGGTCGCGCGCCGATGGCAAAGCGCGGCGTCTTGCCCCTCACGGCCGCCTCGATGGCGCTGCCTGGCAAGGCCGGCCTCCTCCTCCAGCGCCCCGCGCTCATCATCGCCGTGTTCGCGCTCGTCGGCGTCATCTTCCTCGCGATGGCCGTGACGACGGGCCGCCCCAGCTTTCCGCCCGGCGGCAACCAGGTGTACCCCGGGCTCGACTGCGACCCCGCGTGCAACCGCCCGGCCGGGACGGGCCCGCGCCCCGCCAACGAAGTGACGATCGCGATCAACCCGACGGACGACCGGAACATCGTGGCGGCGGCCAACGACTACGGCACGCCGAACAGCGACGCGTGGGTCGGGTTCTACACGACGCACGACGGCGGAAAGAGCTGGAACCGGTCGCTCGTGCCGGGCTACCGCCCGTCCGCCTCGCCGTTCCCCCTGCCCTGCGGCGGCGGCCTGCTCCCCGGGCAAGGGATCTGCGGCTTCGAGGGCGCCGGCGACCCCGTGCTCGCGGTCGACAGCGAGGGCAACTTCTACCTCGCCGGCATCGCGTTCAAGCGCTCGCAGATCACCGTCGGCCAGACGAGCGCAATCTTCGTCGCGAAGTCGACGGACGGAGGCGACACCTTCCCAGACGTCACCGTCCTTGCGACGGCAATCTCGAAGGTCTCCTTCCACGACAAGGAGTGGATCGCAGTCGACCCCGTGGGCGGGAACGTCTACGTGACGTGGACGCTCTTCAACCTCTTTGCGATCTCCCAGATCCTCGAGTCCCACTCGACCAACGGGGGGCAGAGCTGGACGACGCCGAAGGTCATCTCGGAGACCGGCGTGAGGAGCCTTAGCGACGACACGCAGGGCTCGCAGGTCGAGGTCGACAACAACGGCACGGTCCACGTGGCCTGGATCGACTACACGGCCCCCGAGGCCATGAAGTACTCCTCCTCGAGGGACGGGGGCAGCTCGTACAGCGCGCCGCGCGCGATCGCGCCCGTCACGCCGATCGCGTCCCCGCAGGGGAACACGACCTACCGGACGCCCACGATGCCCGACATGGCGATCGACCTGACGAACAGCACGTACAACGGCTCGATCTACATCTGGTGGCCCGACGAGTCGAACGGCGACGCGGACATCTTCCAGGTCTTCTCGAGGGACGGCGGCGCGACCTGGTCGAACGTGAGCCGCGTGAACAACGACGAGCAGGGCAACGGCAAGTCGCAGTTCTTCCCGGCCGTGTCGGTCGCGGGCAACGGGTGGGTCGTCGGCGAGTGGTACGACCGGCGCCTCGACCCGAACAACAAGCTCCTCTCGGTCTTCGTTGGGATCTCGATGGACGGCGGGCAGACCTACGACTTCCAGTTCAACTGGACCGACGCGATGCTCGACGGCGACAAGAGCGCGGGCGCCTCCGGGGTCGGGTTCATCGGCGACTACCTCGGGATCGCCTCGTCGGACTGGTACGCGGTCGGCGTCTGGTGCGACATGCGGAACTTCGATGCGGGCAACGGGACGGACATCTACGCGGGCAAGCTCCTCCTATCCCCGCCGCCCTCTTGAGGCGCCCTCCGCGCCCGGCGCCTCCTTCAATTATGGTAAAGGCGCGCGCGAGTGTCGCATATTCGCAAGCCCCTTGGAAGAGCGGAGAATGTTCTTATAGCGAGAGCCTGGAAATCGCCCTCAAGTGGCACCCATGCTCGCGCGAAAGGGAATCGTAACGGCACTGCTTTCGATCGCGGCGGCGGCGATGGTCTCGTCGTCGTCGGTCGGCGCTCCCACGACCTGGCACACGGGAGACGAGGCGGCTTGGACCGGCCACACGTTTGCCGAGGAGTACTGGACCGCCGACATCCAGAACACGACGGCGGACAACGCGAGCGTGACGTTCTCAGCCTCCTGGGTGAACACGGGCTCCGTGCAGGCGTTCCTCCTGGCGTTCAAGGAGTGGGAGAAGGACGGCAACAAGTCGACGCTCCCCTACCAGCTCTTCGGGATGCACTTCAAGTCACCCGAGGGGCGGGAAGTGTTCCTCGGAGCCGTGTTCGCGTTCCTCATGGCCTTCAACGACACGTACACGGCCGGCGGCGGCCACGGCCTGCCGAACCCCGGCCAGGAGGACGTTTACTACGTGCTGCCCTTCGGCGTGGCCCGCGACTACCTGAACTCGTCGTACCCGCCGGTCGTCGAGGCGATCCCCGCCGAAAAGCTCGGCGAGGGCCACTACAAGTTCGGGATCTCGTACAAGAACCTCTACGCGAAGATCATCGGCGCGAACTCGGTGGGCGAGTTCTGGCTCTCGAGCGTCCTCCCGATCTACGTCATGCGCTTCTCCGAGCTCACGGTGACCTACGAGATCACGATCGACGCGGCGACCCACACGGCTTCGGCCGAGACCTGGTACACGATTGGCGAGATCCAGGAGCTGTGGGTCTGGGGCCAGAAGGTCGACCCGCACAACCTCTCGTCGAACTTCGGGCTCGCGGCCGTCCACTACGGGGTCGTGTTCACGTCGGACTACGCGGTCGAGGACGCGGCGGGCAGCGAGCTTTCCGCGAACTTCGACGGGCCGGTGGGCGACAACCTCACGCTGCGCATCCGCAACCACGAGCGCTTCGCGAAGATCGGCTTCCGCGGGACCTTTGACCTGCTTGACGAGCAGGTGGGCGGCGGCGCCACGACGGTCTCGACGGACAACCAGGCCTACAACGCGATCGTGAAGGCGCGGCCGGCCGACCGGCTGCTCGTGGGGTGGCAACACGGGCTCTCGGCGGACATCTTCTCGGTGTTCGCCTTCGGCAACAGCGAGAACATCCGGGCGGGCTACTCGAGCCCGCAGGACCTGCGCCAGCGTGCCTCGGAGAACTTCACGGGCCAGCGCTTCTGGTACGCCGTCTCGTTCCCGCACTTCGCGGGCTACCGGATCGTGCACGACCCGACGTACGACGCGTACTACAGCGACCCGGCTCCTGCGCCGGCGCCGCGGCGGGGCTTGCCCGGCTTCGAGGCGCCGCTCGCGATGGCTGCGGTTGGCTCGGTGGGCGTGCTCGCCGTCCTTGCGCGTCGCCGAGAGGAATAGTCCCTCTTCCGGGGGGCCGCAGGGCCCCCCGCCCCCTTGCTCTGTCCCCCGGCACGAGGCGAGGCCCGCGCCGCCGCGCAACCGTTAACTAGCGCACGGATGCTCCCAAAGCCCGTTTGCGATGGACGGCGCCAGCTACGCGTCGGTTGAGGAGGCGCTCAAGGCGGCTGCGGGCGCGCCGATCCGCCTCCGCGGCTGGCTCCACCGCACGCGCTCTTCCGGCGGCATCGTCTTCAGCGTGCTTCGCGACGGCACGGCAATCATCCAGGTAACCGTGAAGAAGGGCGCCGTCCCCGACGCGGAGTTCGAGTCTGCGCAGAAGGCCCTCATTGAATCCTCCGTCGAGGTCGAAGGGACGGTCCACAACGACGCGCGCGCGCCGGGCGGCAAGGAGGTGCGCGCAAGCGCCTTCCGCGTCGTCGCCTTCGCCGAGAACTTCCCGATCACGGGCAAGGAGACCGACGAGACGCTGCTCGACATCCGGCACCTGTGGCTGCGCTCGCGCGAGATGGCCTCGACGATGAAGGTGCGCGCGACTATCCTCGACCTGCTGCGCGAGTTCTACGACGGGCAGGGCTACACGGAGGTCCACTGCCCGACCTTCGTCTCCGGCCAAACGGAGGGCGGCTCGACGCTCTTCCGCGTCCCCTACTTCGACGACGAGGTCTTCCTCACGCAGTCCTCGCAGCTCTACCTCGAGACGATGATCTTCTCGCTCGGCAAGGTCTACACGCTCCAGCCCTCCTTCCGCGCGGAGAAGTCGCGCACGAGGCGCCACCTCACGGAGTACTGGCACTTCGAAGTCGAGGCGGCTTGGTACTCGAACGACGAGATGATGGCCGAGGAGGAGAAGATGCTCGCGTTCCTCGCGCGCCAGGTCGTCGAGAAGCACCCGCAGGAGCTCGCGGCGCTCAAGCGCGACCCCGGGAAGCTCAAGAACATCGAGCCGCCCTTCCCGCGCATCAGGTACGAGGAGGCGATCGAGCTTGCCAACAAGCGCGGGCTCCACCTCAAGTACGGCGACGACTTCGGCTACGAAGAGGAGAAAGTTCTCACGGAGGGCTTCGAGAAGCCCTTCTTCATCACGCACTTCCCGAAGGAAGTGAAGGCGTTCTACCACCGGCCGGACCCGGCGGGGCCAAAGACGGTCCTCAACCACGACCTCCTCGCGCCCGAGGGCTACGGCGAGGTCATCGGCGGCGGCGAGCGCATCTGGGAATTGCAGGTACTCCTCGACCGCATCAAGGAGGCGAACCTCGAGGAGGAGGACTACAAGTGGTATGTTGATTTGAGGCGCTACGGCAGCGTGCCGCACGCAGGGTACGGCCTCGGCGTCGACCGCCTCGTGATGTATTTCCTCGGGCTCGAGCACATCAAATGGTCCCTGCCCTACCCGCGCATGATGCGCCGCGTGTACCCGTGAGGGCGCCGCGATTTGGCTCGGCCGACCTTCCCGGCCCCCTCACGTGCCGGCCTTGGGGCCTGCCCACCCCCCGAGGGAGGTTTTTCGGGCTTTTCGAGCGTGATTCACGCTCAGGCCGGGGGGTCATTGACTTGTGCGGCTTTTGAGCGTGAATCGAGCGTGAATCCGGTGGCCCTCTCACGCTCAGCCAGCGTGCCCGGGCCGGCCCTCATTTCCACGAGTGGAAATGTCGGGGCAATCCGACCCCGTTTTCGACGCGTTTTTCGCCTCGGAAACCCCGCAATTTCCCGTGGAAAACCACGCTCAAACCACGCTCGAAGGCTTTATCTCACTCACGCTTGATTCGCGAGGCGGGGTGACCCAAAGAATGGTGACAGCGTACTGCGTGAAGTGCAAGACGAAGCGTGAGATGAAGAACCCGAAGAAGGTCAAGATGAAGAACGGCAAGCCGGCCACGAAGGGCGAGTGCCCGAAGTGCGGCACGACGCTCTACCGAATCGGTGGCTGAAGGTCTTCGGGCGAGGATGGGGCCTGGCGAAAGCTGGTCACCCCGCGTGAACCGACCTTTGTTTCGCTTTCCGGCGCGGCAGCAAAACCGCCGCGCCGACTTTCCCCTTTTTTCCTCGAGTTCTAACCTCGATAGGCGACGCTGCGGTGCGCGAAGTAGGCGAAGCGAACCGACGAGCCGACGACCGTGTAGATCGCTCGGTGATCGCCGACTCTGACGGCGCGCAACCCCCGCTCTCCGTGCAGCCGCCGAATGTCGCAACCGGGCCGCGGCCGGAACGCGTCGGCTGAAAGCCCGTCGAAGACGTGATAGAGCCGTTTCCGAACGTCCTTGGGCAAGGAGGCGAAGTCGCGCTCGGCGCGCTTTTCAAGCTCGATTGCTAAAGTGCGCAATCTCAGTCATCGCCCAGCGACTTGCGCACCTCTTTCCAGTCGCGGCCTTTGAAGGTCCGAAGGCGCTTCTTTGCCTCCTTGATGACCTGGGCCGCGAATTCCTCCAGGGGCTGGGCGTCCATCAGGTCGTTGACCACGTCGTCAAACGTGGCCCCGCCCATCTTGTACGCCCTGAGCCGTTCGAAGGTGTCTCGTCGCACGGCGACGCTCCGGTACTTGGACTTCATAAAGTTACAATGATACTAATCACTATAATATCATGCTCTCACGGGCACCGGGGGCGGACAGGCTTCGGGGGGGCGGCCGGGCGCAGGAGGGTCGCGCCCCTTGAACCGACCCCCGCCTCTTTTTGGACGGGGGGAACCGCCGAGCCGCCTTTTCCCGCTCTCCCTGCGATCCTAACCGCGATAGGCAACGCTTCGGTGGGCGAAGGTAAGGAACCACACGGTGTCACCGACCACAACAAACGTGCCGCGGTAGTCGCCGACCCTGACGGCAAACGCACCCCTCTCCCCCTTGAGCCTCCTCACGTCGCACTTGGGACGGGCCCGGAAGGGGTTTTCGGCGAGCTCCTCGAAGGCGGCAGAGAACCGCCGACGGACATCGGGTGGTAGGTCCCCGAATTCGCGCTCCCCTTTGTGTTGAAACGCGATGCGGTAGAGCCCCAACCTCAGTCATCACCCAGCGACTTGCGGACCTGCTTCCAACTCCGGCCGCGCAGGTCTTTGAGCCGGCGCCGGTGCTCTGCGAGCACCTCTTCCGAGACCTCCTCGATGGGCAGGGCGTCCATGAGTTGGTTGAGCACCTCGTCGAAGGTGGCGCCGCCCATCTTGTAGTCTTTCAGCCGTTCGAAGGTCGCGCGTCGCACGGCGACGCTGCGGTACTTGGACTTCATAAAGTTACAATGATACTAATCACTAAAATATCATTCTCTCATGGTTCGGGCGGCGGGACCCGGAACGGCCCATCTCCGCCGGAAACGGGCGGCCGAGGGGCCCTGGGCGCGCACGGGGCCCGGCGCGAGCTGGTCACTCTGGGTGAACCGGCCATTGTTTCGTATCCGGCGCGGCGGGGAACCGCCGCGCCGACGTTCCCCTTTTTTCCCCTTGGCGAAGCGTCCACCAAGGGCTCGTCTAACGTTCTCGGAGCACGCGAAGCGTTCTGATCGAAATGGGAATCCAAACGATTCCCCCAAGAAGCACGAGCGCGCTTGAAAAGCGGCCCTCGGATAGCCCGACGATGCCCCACACGAACGCGAAAGCCACCACGAATGTCGACGCGACCATGAACGTCTTCGACAGGCCATCCAAGGCTCACGGGCCCCCTCGACGCTGAAGGAGTGCGGCTATCTCCAACTCTAGCCACTCCGCAATTAGCTTCCCGTCGACCTTCCCGCGAAGCTCCTTCATCGCGAGCCCCATCAGCGGCCCGTGCGCCGCCTCGCCCTTCTCCCGCACGAGGGCCTCCTTGCCCTCAACGAGCGTGCGGACCGCGCGGCGCGCATCCTCGAGGGAGAGCCCCTGAGCGCCGGCGATCGCGCGTTGAAGCGGCTCGCCCCTTCGCACGACGGCGACAAAGAGGGGGCCGATCGCCTCCTTGGCAATCTCGCCGCGCCGCATCCCGTCCCGCAGCGCCTCGATAACCTCACGCGCGCGCTTCCAATCGAACTTAGAGTCGCCCTCCGCGTCGGAAAGCTCCGTGAGGAGGAGGCGGGCGACCGCGGAGTTCACCTGGACCATCTGGCCCGCGTCCGGCGCGGACCCGGAAGTCTCGTCGAGCGCGACTTCCTCGAAGCGGTCGAGGTTGTCGGTCTGCGCAAGCTGCTCGCCAAGCGCCGGGGAGACCCCCGAGCGCCTCACGATCTCCGCGAGCTGATCCTCGGGCATCGGCGGCAGCTTCGCGCGCACGCGCTCCAACCGCTCGCCGGCAAGGCGGATTGGCGGGATGTCCGTCTCCGGGTACATGCGGGCGGCCCCCGGCATGGGCCGCAGGAACCGGGTCGAGAAGCGCTCCGTGTCCTCGAGATTCACGGCCCTCACCTCGCTTGAGGCGCCCAGCGGAGCGATCCGCGCGCGGTCGATGATGGACTTGAAGGCCCGGGCAAGCACATCAGGCGAGCCGGCTGCGACAAGGAAGCAGTCCTCGGAGCCGACCTTGAGCTTGTCCTTGAGCGCCGCGACCTCGCCTTCCGAGAACCCGTACTTCGCGCCCAGGTCGCCCTCCTCGCTGTGGATCGTGCCTCCAAGGCCCATCACGCGCGCCCGCTGCGAGAGCTCGGGGCCGAGCACCCGCACACCCGGCGTTCCCGAGAGCGATTCGCCAAGCGTCCCGGCGAAACCAGGCAGGCGGATGCCCCAGACGGACCCGCCGGTATCGAGCGCCTTGCGGACGAGCTTCGAGTCGGTTTTCTCGAAGATGAATGCGACATTGTGCGGCTCGATGTGGAGGGTCTTGGGGTCGAGGCCCCGGCCCCTCAGGACCTCCGCGGCGCGGTTAAGCCTGCGCTGCCTGGCGGCCTCCTCGTCGACGACCTGGGGCATCGACCGAAGGTCCTGCACGCCCTTGAGTTCCACGCGGTTGCCCCCGTCCACGCTGACGTTGATGTCTTGCCGGATCGTCCCGATTCCTCGCTTCACGCGGCGCGTGGCGCGCAAAAGCGCGCCGATGCGGGCGGCCACCTCGCGCGCCTCCTCCCCCGACCGGATGTCGGGGGCCGTCGCGATCTCGATGAGGGGAATCCCGAGGCGGTCGAGCCGGTAGAGCACGCGGCCGCCCTTCTCGGCCATCTCCCGCGCGCTGTCCTCCTCGACGCAGAGGCTTTGGAGGCGCACGCCCGAGCCGTCTTTCATCGGCAGCGCCCCCCCTCCGGCGACCAGCGCCGTGCGCTGGAATCCCGTCGTGTTCGACCCGTCAACGACGATCTTGCGCATGACGTGGACCTCGTCGACGATGTCCATCGAGGAGAGGGCGGCCATGGCGAGCGCCACATCGAGCGCCTCGTCGTTCAGCGGGCTCGGCGGCTCCTCGTCGGCATCGACGAGGCACGAGGCCGAGGGAGTCATTTGGTACTCGAAGAGCTGGCGCTTCTGCGACTCGGCAAGCGCCGCCTGGTCGACCTCGCCCATCTCGGACTTCGTCGCGCGGAGGCGCCGGACGAACGTCCCCGCGACTTCCTCCTCGAGCTCGGACGGGCAGCGGCAAAAGAGCTTCGCGGTCGAGAGCTGCTGGTGGATTTCGAGGCCGACCTTGAGCCCCGTGTCGGGGGCGCTCGGCCCCCCGGCCGGTCCGCCGCCCTCAGCGCTCATCCTCGCCACTCCCTTCGAAGGTGCGCCGGTCGGAGATCTCGCCGACGAGGTTCCGCTGGACAAGCCCCCGGACGTCGTGCGGGCGCTGCGCGTGCGCCACCGCCCACATGAGCTTCACGAGCGCGGTCTCCGGAAGCATGTCTCCGCCGTCGATGACGCCCGCCTGGACAAGCCGCCGACCCGTTGAGTAGACGTTGAGACCCGTCCGCCCGTAGAGGCACTGCGACGTCATGACAATCGGGTAGCCGCGCGCGCAGGCCTTTTCGATGACCTCGATGACGTCCTCGGATGTGTGGCCAAGCCCCGTCCCGGCAATCACGACGCCCTTGCAGTCTGCGATCGCCGTCTTGAGGATCGATAGGGGGAACCCCGGGTGGTGGTGTAGGAGCGCGATGGGCTCGGCGAGCTTGTCGCGCACCTGGACCTTACGGCCGCCCGTCCGCTTGCGGAAGGACGCGCCCGGTGCGACGGTGACCGTCTCGCCGTCCGTGAAGGCGATAGGGGTCGCGTTGATGCTGCGGAACGCCGAGCGTGCCGACGAGTGCATCTTCCGGACGCGCACGCCGAGGTGGACCGCGCACCGCTCGTCGCCCGTGCGGTCGTGCATCACGGCGACGACTTCCGCGATGTCCGAGACGGCGATGCGGGCCGCGCAGAGGAGGTTGAAAGAGGCGTCGGACGACGGGCGGTCCGAGGAGCGCTGCGACCCCACGAGCACGACGGGGACGGGGGGATTCTCGAGGATGAAGGAAAGCGCGGCGGCCGTAAAGCCCAGCGTGTCCGTCCCGTGCGGGATGATGACTCCAGTCGCGCCCTCTTCGACCTGCCGGCGGACCTCGTGCGCGATCTTCACCCAGTGTTCGGGCCGGAGGTTCTCGGAGAATTCGGAGAGGAGCGCGACCGGCTTTAGCGTGTATCGCTGCGCAACCTCAGGGACCGCGGTCGCAAGCTCGCGCGATGTGAGCGCCGGCTGGACGGCCCCCGTCTCGTAGTCGACGTAGGAAGCGATCGTCCCCCCCGTTCCGATGAGCGCGAGGAAGCCCTGCGCGCGGGCCTCGGCGGTAGCCGCAGGCCCTTCCACGCCCACGTAGCCCTTCGATTCCCGCCGCTCCTTGAGCCGGACCGTCGCCTCCGCGTCCACGGTGATCCCCACGTTGTACCCCGACTCGAGCTTCAGGACGAGCGTCTTGGGCCCCGAGAAGTCCCCGTGGGGCATCAGGAGGCCCGTAAGCGCGCGGCCGCGGAGCACGGCCTCGATGAGGTCGCCCTCGCGGATCCCTGCGGCGGCAAGCATCTTCCCGACGTCGGGGTCGCGGGCCATGGGGTCAGGCACCTCCTGAAGGGCTTTTGAGGAGCTCGCGAAGGCGCGCCAGGATCGCGGTGAGCGGGAGCCGCTCCTGGACCTGTGTGTCCCGGTGGCGAAGTGTGGCCGCCTTGTCCTTGAGGCTGTCGTAGTCGACCGTGATGCACCATGGGACGCCGGCCTCGTCGGCGCGCGCGTAGCGCTTCCCGATCGAGCCCGCGTCATCGTAGGAGGGCGAGAGCCCGGCGGCGGTAAGCTCGCCGCTGAGCTTGATCGCGAGGTCGTCGAGCCCGTCCTTGGGCATCAGCGGGAACACGCACACGAGCGAAGGGGCGACCTTCGGCGAGAGGCTGAGGATCGTGTAGGGCTCGTCCTCCTTCTCGACGCGGGAGATTGCGGCGTCCATGAGCGCGAAGAAGATGCGGTCGAGCCCGAAGGACGGCTCCACGACGTGGGGGACAAACGAATCGCCCGTCTTCTTCTCGGTGCGTTTCTGCCGTTTGAAGAGCGCCGGCTCGATCGTGTATTCCTTGCCCCCGGCCTTCACGACGAGCGAGCCATCGGCGCGAAGAGCGCTCGGCGAGGCCGCCTTGACCGCCTCGCCGACCGCCGCCGCCTCGGCCTTGAAGCGCGGCCCGAGCGCGCGGAAGTCCGGGACGAGCGCGTCGACCTCGACGGTCCTGGGCTCGTCGTACGGGACAAAGACGGACATGTCGGCCCCCGAGTACTCCTGGTGGCGCGTGAGGTCGTAGCAACCGCGGTCGGCGATCCCCGCGCACTCGATCCATCCCAGCGAGGTGTCGAGCTCGAGGTCCCAGCAGTCCTCGGCGTAGTGCGCCATCTCGTCGGGCATGTGCTGGCGCAGGCGCATTTTTTCGTCAGGCATCCCGAGGGACCGCACGATTTCGTAGGCGCAGGCGACGAAGTGGCCGACGGCCTCGGAGCGGACCACGCCCGAGCGCACCATCTCCCCGAAGGTCGCGAGGTGGATCGCGCCGTCTTTGGCGAGGAAGGTGGCCTCGATGGCCTCGACTTCCTTGAAGCGCGGCCAGGTCTTGCGCTCCGGGTGCACGAAGACTTCGACCTCCGCCATATGGAACTCGCGCATCCGGTAGAGGGCGTTGCGGGGGGCGATCTCGTTGCGGTAGCCGAGCCCGAGCTGGGCGACCCCGAAGGGCACGCGGCCGCGGTTGTGGCGAAGGAGCGCGGGGAAAGACCAGAAGATGCCCTGGGCGGTCTCGGGGCGGAGGTAAGCCACGAGGGGTCTTTGGGTGCCAATGGAAGTCTCTAGCATCAGACGCGCCGGGCGTACGAATTCGTATTCGACGCTGCCACACTTGGGGCACTTGAAACCGATGACCGCCTTTCCTGACCCCATGATTTGTTTTCGGATCTCCCTATGATTCAACTTCGCAACGCTGGCGGCTTCTACGTACTGAGGCTCTTTGTCGAAATCCACCGTCAGGTAGTAATGAAGCTCATCGAAGCGATCCGGATAGACGAAGACTTTGTCCTGCATAACTTGGTCAAGCCGATAGGGCTCGCCGCACTGCCGACATTCGACCTCGGGGTCGGTAAACTTCTCCAAATGCCCCGAGGCCCTGAAAACGCCCTCCGGCCCGATCGTCGGCGTGTCGACGACGAAGAAACCCTCGTTCCTCGTCCAGTAGTCGAGCCATGCCTGCTGGATCTTCCGCAGCATCAAGGCGCCCATCGGCCCGTAGTCGAAGAACCCCGCGAGCCCGCCGTAGATCTCCGCCGACGGCGCGAAAAACCCCCGCCGTGCCGCGAGGTCAACGACGGCCGCGTAGCGCTCGGCCCCCGTGAGGGGCTTCAGCACATCCTTGGCCCGTCGCTCCGCGCCCGCCCTTGCCACGCCGCCGCCCCGCTTTCCGCGTGCCCCGCCCGCCGCTGGCCTGCTCGGGCGCGGGGCTCGCGCTTGTATCACTGCCAAAGGTACCGGAGTATATCGAGTTCGTTGACAATCCCGCGGAGCCTGCCCGTCGGCCATGTGACCGGCAGCTGGTTGAAGCGGCCCTTCACCATGTGGCGCGCGGCCTTCTCCAGGCTCGACTTCCCGTAGACCGTGATCGGCTCCTTCACCATGAAGCTCTTCACGGGCTCGGTCGGCATCTTGAGCTTCTCGGCCTGGACGTAGAGCCTCGCGATGTTCGCGACCCCTTCCCACGTCCACTTGCCTTCGGCCTCGGCATCGCCAAGGTCGGCCTGCGCCGCGCCCTTCTCGTCGTGCTGGAGCGCGAAGGAGTAGATGTCGCGGTCCGTGAGGATCCCCGACACCTCGCCCCTCCTGTTCACCACGGGCATCGCCTTGACGTTGCCCGCCTCGAGGATCGTGAGCGCGGCGCTTGCCGGCGTCTCCTCCGCGACCGCCACGCAGAAGTCCGCGAGGAAGTTCTCGACGACCTCGCCGGTCTTGAGGTTCTGGAGCACCTTGAGGCAGTCGATCGGCGAGACGATCCCCACGAGCTTCTCGTCTTTGTTGAGGACCGGCAGCCTGTGGATGCCCCGCTCGTGCATCGTCTTGGCCGCGTCGGCGACCGAGTCCGTGTCCCTGATGGTCACGGGGGCCCTAACCATGATCATGGCGAGCTGCTCCTCGTTCGGGTGGTCGAAGATGTTCTTTCGCGTGAGGATCGCGATCAGCGACCCGTCGTCGCGCACGATCGGCAGCCCCGAGATCGGGTGCTTCACGAAGAGCTTCAGCGCGGCCCGGCGCGTGTTGGGCACCGGCAGCGAGATGACCTGCGAGGTCATGACCTCCCTCACCCTCGCGTTCGACCTCACCCGCTCCTTCGCCATCAGCCGAGTCCTCCGTGCGCCCCGACAACAGCCGCCACATCGTCCCGCTTGGCCTTCGCGATCAAGTCGCGCTCGGGCCTCTCCGTCTGGATAGTGATGATGAGGAAGTCTGGCCGGGTCGCTTCGAGCGGCCCGATGGCACGTCCTCCATTTATATCTTTTCGGGCGAAGAGAAAGGAGAGAATCTCCGCGGGCTTGAGGCCTGATTTTGCCTTGTGGACGCGCGCGAAGGCGCGGGCCTCCTCGAACATGTCGGGGGGCCCGAGGAAGGCGTTGTCCGTCCCGATCCGGATGTCGACGTGCTGCCTCACCATCTCCTCGACGGGGGCGCGAAGCCCGAAGAACTCGTTCGACCGGGTGCACACGGCCACCTGCGCGGCGCGGTTTGCGACCTCCTTTAGGTCGTCGGGTGTGGCGGCGACCATGTGCACGAGCTGCTGGACGCCGGCCTCGAGCGCGCTCCGCACGTCCTCGCGCTTCGACTCGCTCATGTGGACCTCGACGCGCTTGCCTTCGCGCCTCGCGAAGCGCACGACCTCGGCGTTCCACAGGGGGTCGCCGTCGGACATCCCCGAGAGGCCGATGCCGTCGCAGATCGCAAGGAGCCGGCGCATCTTCTGAAAGAACGCCTTCTCGTCCTCCGGGCGCGCGCCCGGGCTCCCGGGGCGGCCGAGGAGGACCGGCGCAAGGTAGCCGCGCTTTGCGGCCCCGAGCTTCGCGAAGGCCTCGCGGAAGGCGCGCACGCCCTCGATCCCGCCCTCGCGGAACTCGTGCGCGCGGGTCACCCCGCAGCCCACGAGGTCCTCGAGCCCCTCCCGGATCGAGCCCACGACTTCCTCGCGGGGCGCCTCCTTGAGGTACTTGTGCTTGAGCCCATCGGGGGGCGCCACGACAGCGGGCATCAGGCTCCCCGGCGGCACGGCAAGGCGCCGGTCGGCGAGGTGGCAGTGCGCGTCCTCGAAGGTTGGCACGACGACACCCGTGTAGTCGTACGCGTCAGGCTTCGTGCGCCCGGTATCCTGTATGGACATCCCGTCAGTCGTGATCCAGCGCTTCTCGAAGGCCGGCGAGACGCCCTCGCCCTCAAACGTCGCGACCCAGCCCCAGAACGTGATCGCACCTGGCGCCGCCATCGCCGCTCGGGACGTCGCGGTTCCTATTTCAAGAACCGCCCGCCGTGGCCCCACCGCACGTCGCGCCAGCGCCCCCCAAAAAACTCCACTGGCGCCCCTCCGAACGCTTAAATAGTAGCCCTTCTTTGCCCGCGTTTGCCTCATCCCGCGCCTTGTGTTCCCCGATCTTCTCCGAAGACCTTGGAACCTTTGCGTCCCCCATGAAGAGTTCCGGTCCCCGCGTCGGACCGGTCTTGGAAAGCGGGTGAGACGCGCTCCCGCCCGCGCACAACCGGAGGAACATTCGCGTAAGGTAGGCGACCGCGCAGCGACCCGGGTCCCGCGCCCGGCAAGATGCGCTCGCCTCGTAACGGCCCCACGAACACGGAAGGAGGAGACCCCTTTGCCCTTCGAAACCCTGAACCACATCATGGTGCCCGAGCACCAGCTCATGCCCGAAGACAAGGTCGACGAACTCCTGCGCCGCTACAGGATCAAGCTCGAGCAGCTCCCGAAGATCCGCCGGGCGGACGCCGCCGTGCGCGCCCTCGAACTGCGGACCGGCGAGATCCTCAAGGGGTCGGTCATCAAGATCATCAAGTACAGCGAGACGGCGGGGATCTCGGTCTCCTACCGCCTCGTCATCGACTGAGCCTGAGGACGAAACACGGAGGCAACGAACCCCATGAAAGAACTTGTCGAAGGCTTCCTGCGTGAGAAGTCCGTTGTGAACCACCACATCGCCTCTTTCAACGACTTCCTGCCCACCCACGACAACCCGGACTCCCGCATGCAGCGGATCGTCGACAACATCTCGATCGGCGACGACGAGTCCCTCAAGGGCGTCATCAAGCTCGACCTCGACAAGCACGGCGAGGAGAACGTCCAGATCGTCATCGGGCGCCGGCGCGACCCCATGACGGGGCGCATCGAGCCCAACGCGCGGCCCACGATCTCCGTCGGCCGCCCGTACGTGAAGGAAGCCGACGGGTCGACCCACGACCTCACGCCGATGGAGGCGCGGCTGCGCAACCTCTCCTACAAGGCGCCGATCTCGCTCGAGTGCACGGTCATCGAGAACGGGATCGACCGCGAGCCCGAGAAGATCATGATCGGCGAGCTGCCGGTCATGGTGCGCTCGAAGAAGTGCAACCTCCACCGCGACAACATCAAGACGGACATGGAACTCACGGACGAGGAGTACGAGCACCACCTCATGGAGATGGGCGAGGACCCGATGGACCCCGGCGGCTACTTCATCATCAACGGCACGGAGCGGGTGCTGATCTCCCTCGAGGACCTGGCGCCCAACCGCGTGATGGTCGAAGTCCAGGAGCGCTACGGCCACCGCATCGAGGTCGCCAAGGTCTTCTCCCAGCGCGAGGGGTACCGCGCGCTCACGCTCGTGGAGAAGCGAAAGGACGGGCTCCTCACCGTGAGCGTGCCCGCCGCGTCGGGCTCGATCCCCCTCATCGTCCTCATGAAGGCGCTCGGGATGGACGACGACGCCGACATCTACAAGGCGATCGTCTCGCGCCCCGAGATGGCGAACATCCTCTACGCGAACATCGAGGAGAGCCAGTCGGAGAAGAACTACCCGCCCCACGGGATCCACACGAAGGACGACGCGGTCACGTTCCTCGAACGCAAGTTCGCGACGGGCCAGGCGAAGGAGTACCGCGCCAAGAAGGTCGAGTCGATCCTCGACCGCTCGCTGCTCCCGCACCTTGGCAACGACCCCGAGTCGCGCTACAAGAAGGCGATATTCCTGGGCCGCGTCGCGCGCTCCGTGCTCGAGCTCGCCTTCGGCCTGCGCGACGCCGACGACAAGGACCACTACGCGAACAAGCGGCTCAAGCTGGCCGGCGACCTTATGGAGGACCTCTTCCGGGTCGCCTTCACGAACCTGTGCAAGGACCTCAAGTACCAGCTCGAGCGCAGCTACTCGCGCAAGAAGGAGCTCAAGATCTCCTCGGCGATCCGCCCGGACATCCTCTCGCAGCGGCTCTTCCACGCGCTCGCCACGGGCAACTGGGTCGGCGGGCGCGTCGGGGTCTCCCAGCTCCTCGACCGCACGTCCTTCATGTCGACGCTCTCGCACCTTAGGCGCGTCACCTCGCCGCTCACGCGCTCCCAGCCGCACTTCGAGGCGCGCGACCTCCACGCGACGCAGTGGGGGCGGCTGTGCCCCAACGAGACCCCCGAAGGCCAGAACTGCGGGCTGGTCAAGAACTACGCCCTCATCGTCGACGTGAGCGAGGGCTTCGACGAGAACGAAGTCCAGTGGCAGCTCACGCACCTTGGCATGAAGGAGGTCAAGGGCCAGCACGAGACCGAGACCCGAGTCTACCTCAACGGCAACCTCGTCGGGATGCACTCCTCGCCCCACCAGCTCCTCAAGGACATCAAGCAGAGGCGCCGCACGGGCGCGCTGTCGACCGAAGTCAACATCTCCTACGACGAGTCGATGAACGAGATCCTCATCAACTGCGACGAAGGGCGCCTGCGCCGCCCGCTGGTCGTCGTGAACGCCGGCAAGCCCGCGCTCACCGAGCAGCACCTCACAGACATCCGTTCGGGCCGCCTCAAGGTCATGCCGCTCATCCGCGAGGGGATCCTCGAGTACCTCGACGCGGAGGAGGAGGAGAACGCGCTCATTGCGATCACCCCCGACGAGCTCTCCCAGGAGCACACGCACCTCGAGATCGACGCGATGGTCATCCTCGGCGTGTGCACGTCGATCATCCCGTACCCCGAGCACAACTCGTCGCCGCGCAACACGATGGGCTCCGGGATGGCCAAGCAGTCGCTCGGCCTCTCGTTCTCGAACTTCCGCATCCGCCCCGACACGCGCTCGCACCTCCTGCACTACCCGGAGATCCCGCTCGTCTCGACCCGCCCGACCGAGCTCCTCGGGTTCTCGAGGCGGCCGGCGGGCCAGAACTTCGTCGTCGCGGTGATGAGCTTCTACGGCTACAACATGGAAGACGCGCTCATCTTCAACCGCGCCTCGATCGAGCGCGCGCTTGGCCGCTCGTCCTTCATCCGGACGTACCGCGCGGAGGAGCGGCGCTACCCCGGGGGCCAGGAGGACCGCTTCGAGATCCCCTCGCCCGACATCCGCGGCGCGCGCGTCGACACGACCTACGCGAACCTTGGCGAGGACGGCCTCATCTCGCCCGAAGTTGCGGTGAACGGCGGCGACGTCCTTGTTGGCAAGACCTCCCCGCCGCGCTTCCTCGAGGAGCAGACGGACTTCCTGCGCCCCCAGAAGCGGCGCGAGACCTCGATCATCGTGCGCCACGGCGAGAAGGGGTGGATCGACAACGTCATGCTCACGGAGTCCGAGAACGGCTCGCGCATGGTCAAGGTCTTCGTGCGCGACCAGCGGATCCCCGAGCTTGGCGACAAGTTCGCCTCGCGCCACGGGCAGAAGGGCGTCATCGGGCTCATCGTCGACCAGCAGGACATGCCTTTCACCTCGGACGGCGTGATCCCCGACCTCATCATCAACCCCCACGCGATCCCCTCGCGCATGACGGTCGCCCACGTCCTCGAGATGATCGGCGGCAAGGTCGGCTCGATCGAGGGGCGCACGATCACCGGCACGGCCTTCTCCGGCGAGAACGAGGAAGTCCTTCGCGAGGCGCTCGTGCGGAACGGCTTCACGCACGACGGCAAGGAATACATGTACAACGGCAAGACCGGCGAGCGCTGCGAGACCGAGATCTTCATCGGCGTGATCTACTACCAGAAGCTCCACCACATGGTCTCGGGGAAGATGCACGTGCGCTCCCGCGGGCCCGTGCAGATCCTCACGAGGCAGCCGACGGAAGGGCGCGCAAGGCAGGGCGGGCTGCGCTTCGGAGAGATGGAGCGCGACTGCCTCATCGGCCACGGCGCGGCGATGGTCATCCGCGACAAGCTCCTCGACGAGTCCGACGGGACCGTCGAGTACGTCTGCGGGAACCCGAAGTGCGGGCACATCGCGATGCTCGACCGCCGCGGGCAGCTGCGCTGCCCCGTGTGCGGCGAGAACGGCAACATCCACCCCGTGCAGACGAGCTACGCGTTCAAGCTCCTGCGCGACGAGCTCCTTTCGCTTGGGGTCGTCCTGCGCCTTCAACTGGAGGACCTCAAATGATCGCACGCGACACGGGTGTCCGCAAGCGAATCGCGCAGATCAAGTTCGGGCTCCTGTCTCCCGTCGAGATCCGCAAGATGTCGGCGACGAAGGTCATCACGGCCGACACCTACGACGACGACGGCTTCCCGATCGAGATGGGCCTCATGGACCCCCGCATGGGGGTCATCGAGCCCGGCCTTCGCTGCAAGACCTGCGGGCGCAAGGTCGACGAGTGCCCGGGCCACTTCGGGCACATCGACCTCGCGATGCCGGTCATCCACGTGGGCTACACGAAGCTCATCAAGATGCTCCTCAAGTCGACCTGCCGAGCCTGCGGGCGCCTCCTGCTTACGCCCGAGGCGATCAAGGGCGCGCTCGACGACCTCGAGGAGGTCGACGAGCTCGTCACCTCGATGGGCGAGATGGACGCGATCTCGAAGGAGACCTCGAAGGAGGCGGCCAAGATCAAGGTCTGCCCCCACTGCGGCGAGGAGCAGCGGAAGGTCACGCTCGACAAGCCCACGACCTTCCGCGAGGACGGCCACAAGCTCACGCCCAAGGAAGTCCGCGAGCGCCTCGAGCGGATGCCCGACGAGGACCTCAAGCCCCTCGCGCTCGACCCGGACGCCATGCGGCCGGAGTGGACCGTGCTCACGGCGCTGCCCGTGCCGCCGGTCACCGTGCGCCCCTCGATCACGCTCGAGTCCGGCGACCGCTCGGAGGACGACCTCACGCACAAGCTCGTCGACGTGCTGCGCATCAACCAGCGCTGCCGCGAGAACCGCGACGCGGGCGCCCCCCAGCTCATCGTCGAGGACCTCTGGGAGCTCCTCCAGTACCACATCACGACGTACTTCGACAACCAGACCTCGGGGATACCGCCGGCCAGGCACCGCTCCGGCCGGCCGCTGAAGACGCTTGCCCAGCGCCTCAAGGGGAAGGAAGGCCGCTTCCGCTCGAACCTGTCGGGCAAGCGCGTGAACTTCTCCTCGCGCACGGTCGTCTCGCCGGACCCCTTCATCTCGATCAACGAGGTCGGAATCCCCCTCGAAGTCGCGATGGAGCTCACGATCCCGATCCGCATCACGGCCCACAACATGGACCGCGTGCGCGAGCTTGTCAAGCGCGGCCCCACGGTCTACCCCGGCGTGAACTACGTGATCCGCCCCGACGGGCGGCGCATAAAGCTCACGGACAAGAACGCCGAGACGGTCGCCTCGACCCTCGAGATCGGGTACGTCGTCGAGCGCCACCTCCAGAAGGGCGACATCGTGCTGTGCAACCGCCAGCCCTCGCTCCACCGCATGTCGATCATGGCCCACGAGGTGCGCATCATGGAGGGGAAGACCTTCCGCTTCAACCTCTGCGTCTGCCCGCCCTACAACGCGGACTTCGACGGCGACGAGATGAACCTCCACGGGCTCCAGTCCGAAGAGGCGCGCGTCGAGGCCCTCATCCTCATGAAGGTCCAGGAGCACATCCTCTCGCCGCGCTTCGGAGGGCCCATCATCGGCGGGATCCACGACCACATCACGGGGATGTTCCTGCTCACGTTCAAGCAGCGGCAGTTCACGGAGGACCAGACCGCGCGGCTCCTCTCGTACATCAACTGGCGGGGCGACCTGCCCGCACCCGTGCGGGTCGAGGCGGGCCTCAAGTACTGGTCGGGCAAGCAGCTCTTCTCCCTCATCCTGCCCAAGGGCCTTGCGGTCGAGTACAAGTCGTCGACGTGCATCAACTGCGACATCTGCGTCAAGACGAAGTGCGACGCGGAGATCGGCGTGGACTCGTGGGTCGAGATCCGCGACGGGGTCCTGAACTGCGGGACGATCGACGAGAAGTCCGTGGGCGCCTTCAAGGGCAAGCTCGTCGACAAGATCGTCCGCAAGTTCGGCCCCGAGCGCGGCAAGCTCTTCCTCGACCAGTTCACGAAGCTGTCGATCGGCACGATCATGGAGGTCGGCTTCTCGACGGGGATCGACGACGAGGACATCCCCGAGGAGGCGCGCCGCCAGATCACCGAGAGGCTCGACCTGGCCAAGCGCGAGGTCGACAAGCGCGTCCAGGCCTACCACGAGGGGACGCTCGAGCAGCTGCCGGGCCGCTCGCTCGAGGAGACGCTCGAAGTCGAGGCCATGCGGGAACTTGGCCGCGCGCGTGACGAGGCCGGGCAGATCGCTTCACGCCACCTCGGGCTCGACAACCCCGTCGTCATGATGGCGCGCTCTGGCGCGCGCGGCTCGATGCTCAACCTCTCGCAGATGGCCGGCTGCATCGGGCAGCAGGCCGTGCGCGGCGAGCGCATCAAGCGCGGCTACCGCGGGCGCACGCTGCCGCACTTCCAGCGCGCGGACCTCGGCGCCGAAGCGAAGGGGTTCGTCAAGGCCTCGTACAAGTCGGGGCTCTCGCCCACCGAGTACTTCTTCCACTCGATGGGTGGGCGCGAGGGGCTTGTCGACACGGCCGTGCGGACGAGCCGCTCCGGCTACATGCAGCGCCGGCTCATCAACGCGCTTGAGGACGTGAAGATCATGTACGACGGCACGGTGCGCAACACTGCGGGCACGATCGTCCAGTTCAAGTTCGGCGAGGACGGCGTCGACCCCATGCGCTCCGTGCAAGGCAAGGCGATCGACGTGGACGACCTCATCCGCGAGATCGTGGGCCCCGACGTGGAAATCGAGGCCGACCAGGAGATGTTCGAAGGCCTCGGCTTCTCGGACTACGAGGAGCTGCGAATCGAGCTCGAGGAAGAGGACTACTCCTACGAAGAGGGAGGCGACTAAAGCATGGTGTTCACGGTCCTCTTCTTCGGCGCGTCCTCGAGCCAGGCGGTCCACCCCGAGCGCCTGAGCCCCGACGAGATGACGGCGGGTGCGGTCTCGAAAGTCCTTGCAAGTGTCCGCGACCTCGTGCTGGCCTCCTCGCGCTCCGGCGGGCGCATCGGTTCGTCGCGCAACGCCCTTGCCGTGGCCAAGGAAAAGCTCGACCGCCACGACTTCGCGGCCGCGCTTGCCTCGGCGTTCCAGGGCGTCATCCAGGTCGGCCAGCCGGGCAGCCCGCTCGCGTCGAACCTGCGCGACGGCTTCGACTTCCTCGTCGCGGCCTGCTCGGCCGAGCAGTCGGGGATCGACACGCGCCACGCCCAGGACATCTTCGAGGCCGCCGCGGGCGACATGGGGGCCTCGACGGGTGTCTTCGAGTCGAGCTGGCAGGCGCTCGGCGAGGCCATCAGGCACGCGGACGAAGGCGCCCGCGAGCGCTTTGCGCGCCTCCTGAGGGGCCTCCAGCCGCCTCCCCGCGCCCTCTCGCTCATCGGAGGTGCTTGAGGATGGGCAAGCAGGACACGGTCAACGCCCTCATGCGCCGCGGGATCGACCGGAAGGCGGCCGACAAGCTCGCAGAGGCCGGGCTCACGCTGTCGGACGTGCGCCGCGCGGATGTCGACCAGCTCCGCAAGGCCCTCACGAAGGAAGAGGCCGAAGCGGTCATGGCGCTCATGAAAGCCCCGGCCCCGAAGGGCGACGCGCCCGAGCGGCCGGCGCCCGGGGCCGAGGACGAGGCCGACGACGACGAGGAAGACGAGGAGGATTCGCTCCTCTTCGGCGAGGACGAAGAGGACGAGAAGGCACCGGCGGCGCCCGCAAAGCCCACGGGCGGAAAAAGGCGCGTCGAGGTCGAGGAGGACGAGGTCGAGGCCGAGATTCTGCCCCTGGACAAGCTCAAGAAGATCGAGCGGCCCTACTCGAAGGACGAGAAGCGGATCGTCGAGATCCTCCAGGAGACGAAGGGCTGGCTCCCCCGCAAGATCATCAACCAGATCGCGAGGAAGACGGCGAAGCTGAAGCTCAAGAAGCCCCAGGTCGAGCACATCGTGTCGAGGGCGGTCGAGTCCTTCCAGATTGCCGTCATCGACCCGACGGAGTCCGTCGGGATCGTCGCGGCCCAGTCGATCGGCGAGCCCGGCACGCAGATGACCATGCGCACGTTCCACTACGCGGGTGTCGCGGAAATCAACGTCACGCTCGGCCTGCCGCGCCTCATCGAGATCGTGGACGCGCGCCGCGAGCCCTCGACGCCGATGATGGAGATCCACATCCTGCCGGAGTTTGCCCAGGACTACGACACGGTCGAGCGTGTCGCCTCGGAGATCGAGACGACGAAGCTCGCGGACATCGCGCTCATCGAGACCGACGTGATCAACATGGCCGTCACCGTCGAGCCGGTCGCGGCGAGGCTGAAGAAGAAGGAGATCACGCTAGACGAGATCGAGCGGGCGCTTGGAAAGCTCAAGAAGAAGACCTTCGACCAGCTGATCCAGAAGGAGGGCAAGATCGTGATCACGATCGAGGAGCCCTCGTACTTCAAGCTCCACGCGCTCACGGAGGCCGTGAAGCACACGAAGATCAAGGGGATCGACGGGATCTCGCGCGCGATCATCCGCCGCGAGAACGAGGGGTACGTGGTCTACACGGAGGGCAGCAACCTGTCGAAGGTCCTGCGCCACCCGAAGGTGAACCCGGACCGGACGCTCACGAACTCGATCAGCGAGATCTACCAGGTCCTCGGCATCGAGGCGGGGCGCAACTCGATCG
>DATEUP010000216.1:0-2435 GCA_035283065.1 Thermoplasmatota archaeon
CTTGGGCCGTGTCGTGATTCCCAATGGTACCCCCCGCCCCGCCCAAGGCGCCAAGCCCCGCGTCGCCCCCGAGGGTTACCTGGCGCACGAACGACCTGCGGCGCGCCTCGCGCACGGGGGCGCTCATTAGCCTCACCGTGAGCTTGCTGCTGCTCGCCCTTGTGGGCACGAGCGTGGCTCTCGGCGACCGGTCGGTCGTCACCCTGATCGCGCTCGTCTTCTCCCTCTTCCTCATCGACGGGGCGCTGACGCGCCTCCTCGCGTCGGCGCGCGCGCCCCTCGCGATCGGGACGTCGCGGGACGCTGTCCACCTGCGCACGCCCAAGGGTGAGCAGTCGTTCCCCTGGAAGGAGATCGCCGACATCCGGTTCACGTCGATTGGGCCGCGGCCAGACACGATGGCGATCACGATGCGCACCGGCGATGTCGTGACCTTGCAGGGTGTCCTCTCGACGATCGCTACCGAGGTCAAGCTCGCATGGCTCGAGGCGAGCACGCTCGATGCAGGCTCGCGCCGCGGCGCGCCGGGCCCGGCCTCCGGCGCTCCGCGCGCCGAGGCCTTCCATGACCTTGCGCCCTCGCGCGCGCCGCAGTACTGGGACGGCGCGAAGTCGCCGGAGGGCGGCCCGCAGCCCTCGCTCCCCGAATGGGCCTACACGCGCGCGCCCGACGGCGCGGCGGTGGCCGACGTGCGCTACAGCGCGCCTCCCGGGTCCGTGCGCCCCTTCGTCTGGCACTTCATACCGGGCGCGAGCGCGAGGCTCAGCGGCGTCTTCCTCATCATGACGCTCGGCCTTGCCACCTTTGCCGCCGCGCGGATGGGCGCGGAGGCACTGATGGCGGCCTCGGGCCTTCCGCCGGACCCCGTGACATCGAGCGCCTTCGGCCTGGCGGCGGGCCTTGCCCTTGCAGCCGCGCTCTGGCGCCGCCTCAACGGGGCGCTCTCAGGCGAGGTCGCCGACTCGGTCCTCTTCTTGCCGGCGTTCGACCGCACGAAGGGCGAGATCGTGAGCTCGCTTTTCGACGCGGGCGCGAGGGTCGGTGTGGGCCCCGGCCGCGAGCGGCGGACCCGCGGGCGCCTCGTGGTGCGGTGGCCCTCCGCGCACACGCGCGCGACCGTGATGCAGGCCTCCCCCGAAACGCGCGCGATCGTCCTTCGGACCGTGGGCGCGTCGAATTTCGACCTCCACGCGCGCTTCAAGGGCGCGATCCTTGAGCGACTGCGGGGGCCGGGGCTCAAGCGGTAGGCCCGCGGGGCGCGGGCGGACGAACCTCAAAGGCCGCTGGGACCGCAGGCGCCCACGGGTTGAAATGCCGGGGGCCGTTTCGAGGCGACCGTGGTTGGAGCGCCCGTACGCCCGGCGTTTACCGTGAGCGCTGCGGCCGGCCGGGCCTCGCTCCCCGTCGAGGCATGGGCCGCCGCGACCTTCGGAGCGGGCGCGGCCTTTGCGGGGGTGCTGCGGAGCGGCGATTGCATCGACTGGTGCAGCCCCGCGCGGCTCTACCCGGGCATGCTTTCCGCCGCGGCCCTCTTTGCCGCCGCCTCTTGGTTCCTCCTGCCACTCAGCGCCGGGCCGCGGGCGACAATGGCCGCGGCGGGCGCTCTGGCGATTGCCGCCGGCGTCCTTTCCGCGGCCGCCTTTGGCGCTCGTGATCTCCTCTTTCTTGCCGACGCGCGCGCGCTGCCGCTCATGTCGGGCGTGGGTCTTGCCGCCCCCGCCCTCATGCTCCCTGCGATCAGCCCGGGGGCAGCGCTCGAGCTTGGGGGCGCCCCCTCCAAGGGGCCGGTCCAATGGCTCCGGATGGGTGCGCTGCCTGCGCTCGCGCTCTTTGGGGGCTTGGGCGCGGGCTTCGCGCTTCAGGGCGGCGAGTTCTTGGGGGCCGCGGGCCTTTTGGCTGCCGGGGCGCTCCTCCTTCGCGCGGGTGCAAAGGCCCCACGCCGGACGGCGCGCCCGGAACCTCCCCCAGCGGGCCGGGCCCCTCAGCTCTTCCGAATGACGCCGATGCTCCGGCTCCACGCGCTCGGCGAAATCGCGGTGGCCTTCGTCGTGGCCTCCGGCGCGACACTCGCCACGGTCATCGGGTCCCTGCGGTTCGACGGTTCGGGGGCGGCGGCGGCCTTGGTGCTTGGCGGTTTGGCCGGCGCGACGGTCTACGCGATTGTCGCTCCCACGCTGGACGCCTCTTGGGGCCGGGGGCGGCTCCTTACGCTCGTCCTGTTTTCGGCCGCCGTTGCGCCGCTCGTCCTGCTCTCAGGGCCCCTCGGGCCTTCGGCCCTCGGCCTCTTTCTTGGCGTCTTGCTCCTCGGCTTCGTCTTGGCCGCCTCGCCCCAGCGAAGCGCCCTGGCCTTCGACCTCTCGAGCTCGCAGGGCCGGCTGCGCCTGTCCGGCGACCTGCAGGGCGCCAAGCTCCTCTGCGCGGCGGCGGCGCCCTTT
>DATEUP010000217.1:0-2322 GCA_035283065.1 Thermoplasmatota archaeon
GCCCGCATCGTGGCAGGCGCCACCCCTTCCTCGGGCACCGCCCTCGCGCCCCCCTCAAGCCGCGGCCCGCTTCCAGTCGGCAAGCGGGGCGTGCACCTTGCACGAACGGCAAAGGAGCGCCTCCTTGAGTTCGCCGCGGCAGTGGGGGCATACGACTTTCCCGTAGACCACGGGCCTTCCGCAGTGCTCGCAGCCGATCACGTGGACCTCGCTCTTCGGGCACCAGCCCACCCTCGCGGCCACGGCGCACGAGGGGCACAGCCGTTCCTCAAAGTCGAGCGCACCCGCGCACACGGGGCAGCGCCTGTGGCCTTGCGATTCGGCGGAGGTGCCCATCGGCGCGAGCGAACCTGCCGCCGCCACGCCCACAAACGGGAACGCGGGCCCTTCCGCCTTCACCGCCCGCCGGAACTCCCTCGGGAGTTCTCCGAAGGCCGCCTCCGGCATGTAGATGATGTACACGCCAAGCGCGATCATGAGGCCCTCGACCGCTGCGTGCGCCCAGAGGACCGGCGCGTCGCGCACCCAGGCGACGAAGAAGAGCGCGCTCAAGTTCGAAAGGAGGAAGAAGCCCATGAGCGCGAGAGTCCAGAGCCCCACGCGCGCGTACTCGGGCGGGTTGTCCCCGCGCGTGATCGAGAGGCGCGTCCGGAAGTCCCGGATGCTCTTGACTTCCGCGAAGAGCGAGAGGCCGATGTAGAGGGACACGAACTCCAGGAGGCCCACGAGCGCGGCAAACACGGGGACGGGCCCCACGAGGGGGCTCCTCACGGAGGCCGAGAGCGCGAAGACCGTGGCGCCGATGAAGGCGAGCGCGTAGATCGCCGCGAGCCAGAGCGAGTAGAGCCACATCGCGGGGAACGCCCACCTGAGGAGGAGGACGCAGGCCGCCGTCCCGAGGATGAAAAAGCCCGTCGCCGACCCATAGGGCAGGAGGCCCGCGACCATCGTCACCGCAAGGCCGCCGATCACCGCCGCAACCCTGGTCGTGTCCACCGGCTTAGGGAAGGGGGCCGCCGGGGGCGGCGACGTCGCCGCGGGTGGCAGGTCCATTGAAGCGCGATGCCTGGGGGCCGCTATAAAGGCTCACGGGTCGTTGGCCAGGCGCCTGCGAATGGCCCCATCCCTTTATTCCCGCGCGGGGCGTTTCCTTTCCCCGCCACAATGACGAGCCGCGACATCCTGACTTCGTGATGAGTGATGGGCGAACCGAGTGGCAGGGTCCCTTTTTTCCCGCCGCCTCAAGGCGGCAGCGCGAAGGCGAGGTAGAGCCCCGAGAGCGCGCCCTTCAGGACGAGCGAGAAGAGCGCGTAGTCGCGGGGCAAGTCGATGGCAAGGACGTTGCCCTCGCCGAGGTGCAGTGCGTCCCACCCCGCGCGCGACCACAGGACGGTGACGAGCAGCGCGCCCGCCGCCCGCCCGCCAAGGAGCAGCACGAACGCGAGGCCGGCGGCCGTGCACAGGAGCGCGAGGGGCTCCGCGAGGCGCTCGAGTTTTCCCTTGGCGCCGAACGACGCCTTCGCGTAGATCCCCGCGTCGAAGGCCAGGAACGCCACGACCCCCGCCGCCGCGCCCTCGACCAAGCCTCACCCCTTGCGAGCCACGACCGTGAGCACGTCCTCGTCGGCCATGACGTGGTCGAGGCCCACCGTCTGGCCGGGGAAGCGCGCGCTTTTCCCCCACACATTCGCGTAGCGGAAGCGCCGCTTCATGTCGCGGTGGATGTGGTCGCACACGTTTTCCACCTTCGTGCCCGATTTCATGATCAAGGGCTCCTTGAGGTCGGCCTCGCCGCCCTGCGGGCGCAGGTAGATTCGGATGAACTTCATCTGGTCGTAGACCATATCCTTGAGGTCCTCGAGCCCCTCGCCCTTCTCCGCGGAGATCTCGACGACCTTCCACCCCTTGAGCGCGCGCCGCGAGCGCGCGAGCATCGTCGAGTCGGCCGCGTCGATCTTATTCAGTGCGACGATCCCCGGCAGGTAGACGCGGTTGCCCGCCAGCGTGTCGATGAGCTGCTCGTCCGTCACGTTTTCGCGGACCACCACATCCGCGTTGAGGAGCCCGTACTCGGCCACAAGCGCGGCGGCAAAGTCCGCGGTGAGCTGTTTCTGGGGCGAGGTGAAGTGCACCTGGATTCCCCCCCGTATCGCCTTCGTGACGCGGATGTCCGCGCGCCGCTCGTTCAGCCGGATTCCCGCGGTGCGCAGCTCGCCCGCGAGCACGGAGACGTCCGGCGTGTACACATCGGCCACGAAGATCACGAGGTCCGAGGCCCTCGCGACCGCGATGACCTCGCGCCCGCGGCCGCGGCCGGCCGCC
>DATEUP010000218.1:0-39945 GCA_035283065.1 Thermoplasmatota archaeon
CCCGGAGATCGGGTGGACCTCGAGGCCCGACTCGCGCTTGAGGCGCGCGAGGAACTCGGCTTTGTTGCGGGCCTCGCGCGTGGCGGAGGTCGCAACCGCAATGATTTCCTCGGCACCGAGGGTGCGGGCCAACTCCCTGAAGCGGCGGCAAACGAGGACGGCGCGGTCCATCGCGGCCTTCTGGAGCCTGCGCTCGCCAAACTCGTGGTCGCCGAGGCGGATTGTTTCCTTTTGGCTGTTTAGCACGGCAAAGGAGTGGTTCGGGCGGATCCGGACGATGAGCACGCGGACGGAGTTTGTCCCAATGTCAATGAACGCGACGACTTTCCCGGCGCCGCGCGCGCGCCTGCCTGGCGTCACGGGAGATCGCCCTTCCCGCCCCCTCCCTTCGCGTGGCCGTTCGGCATCGCCGCCCGGGCCCGGCGGCTCCTCGTGTCGAGCATCCACTGCTGGGCGGACACGCGCGCCTCGCCGCGCCTCGGGCGCACGCGCTTGTAGGAGCCGTCGGCCTGCAAAGCGCGCGCCTTCTGGTTGTCTTTAAGGTGGACCTCGAGGACGTCCTCGAAGAGCCGGCGCTTCGCACGCTCGTCGAGGACGGGGAAAAGGGTCTCGACGCGGTGGTCGAAGTTGCGGGGCATCATATCGGCCGACCCCAGATAGACCTCCGATTGCCCTCCATTTCGGAACGCGAAGATGCGCGAGTGCTCGAGGAAGCGGCCCACGATCGAGGTGACGCGGACGTTCTCGCTCACGCCCGGCACGCCGGGCCTCAGGCAGCAGATCCCCCGGATGTTGAGGTCGACCCGCACGCCCGCGCGCGACGCGCGGTAGAGCGCGCGGATCACCCGCGCGTCGACAAGCGCGTTCGCCTTGATGGCGATCCGGCCGCCGCCCTGGCTCCTGTGGAGCGCGACCTCCCGCGCGATGCGCTTGAGGAGCTCGTCGCGCATGCGCCAGGGGGCGACGAGGAGGCGCCGGTACTTCCCCTCGCCCGGATAGCCCGTAAGCGCGTTGAAGAGCTCGCTCACGTCCGCTCCGATCGCGCGGTCGGCCGTGAGCACCGCGATATCGGAGTACGAGCGGGCGGTCACCGTGTTGTAGTTGCCCGATGACAGGTGAACGTACCTGCGGATCCCGTCGCGCTCGCTTCGCACGACGAGGCACATCTTGGCGTGGGTCTTCAGGCCGACCACGCCGTAGATCACGTGGACGCCGGCCGCTTCGAGCGCGCGCGCCCAAGCGATATTTTGCTCCTCGTCGAAGCGCGCCTTGAGCTCGACGAGCGCCGCGACCTGCTTGCCGTTCTCGCGGGCTTCGGTGAGCGCTTCGACGATCGGGGAGTTCTGGTCGATCCGGTAGAGCGTGATCTTGATCGCGAGGACCGCGGGATCGCGCGCGGCGGCTCGGAGGAAGTCGACGACCGGGGCGAAGCTGTCGTACGGGTGGCAAAGGACCGTGTCGCGCTCGCGGATCGAGGCAAAAGGGTCTTGGCCGTGCCGGAACGCAGCGGGCATCGCGGGCGCGATGGGGGGGTCTTTGAGGTCCGGCCTGTCAAGGGAGGTGAGCTGGTGGAAAGCCGAGAACCCGAGGGGGCCCTCGACTTGGTAGACGTCCTCGGGGGTGAGGCCGAGGTTCCGCGTGAGGATGCCGAGCACGCGGGGGGAGATCCCTTCTGCCGCCTGGAGGCGCACGACCGACCCGAAGAACCGGCGACCCACGACCTCCTCGACCGTGTCGAGCAGGTCGCCCGCCTCCAGCTCCCGGATCTCCTGGTCGGCGTCGCGCGTGACGCGGAAGGGGTAGGCGGCCTTGACTTTCATCCCGGGGAAGAGGCCGCCGAGGTTTGCCGCGACAACCTGCTTGAGCCAAACGAGGCGCAGGCCGGGCTTGCCCGCCTTCGCGCCGAGGTGGGGGACGACAACGAGGCGGGGGAGCTCGGCGGGGACTTTGAGGCGGGCAAACCGCTCGCCGTGTTCCGGGTGGTCGAGGACGACCGCGAGGTTGAGGCTGAGGTTCGAGATGTGCGGGAAGGGGTGTGCGGGGTCGAAGGCCAGCGGCGTGAGGATCGGCAGGACATTCTGGCGGAAAAAGAAGCGCAACCCCGATTTCTCCTTGGGCTCAAGCTTGGCGTGGTCGAGGACCTCGATGCCTTCGTCGGAAAGCGCGGGCCAGAGCTCCTCCCTCCACGCCCGGCTGTGGCGCTCGAGGTCGGGCTTCAACTCCCGGCGGATCGCGCGAAGCTGCTGCTCGGGGCTCATCCCGTCGGGCGGGAGCTTGGTCCCGCCGGTCTCCGCCTGCTTCTTGAGGCCCGACACGCGGACCATGAAGAACTCGTCGAGCAGGCTCGCGAAGATCGACATGAACTTCAGGCGCTCGAGGAGCGGCGTCGAGGAGTCGAGCGCCTCCTCGAGGACGCGGCGGTTGTAGGCGAGCCATGAAAGCTCTCGGTTGATGTAGAGAGCGGGCGCCGTGAGGTCGACGTCGGGAGCGCCGTTCCCCTTGGCCGCCAACCCCGCCCACGCCCCCGTTGACCGGAGGATGGAGCGTGCTCCGCCCTCAAGAAGGCCATGCAAGGGCGGGGGGAGGGTTTTCTACTCCTCTTCGCCCGTGGGCTGCGCTGCGCCTGCGGCCTTGGCAGGCGGCGGTCCGCCCCTCGATGGGCGCTTGCCGGTCACGAGGTACACCACGCGGTCGCCGATGTTCACGGAGTGGTCCGCGATGCGCTCGAGGTACCGGGCGACGAGGATGTAGTTCGCGCCCGTCACGACGCGCAGCGAGCCGTCCATCATGTGGGTGACGACCTCGCGGTAGATCTCGTCGTAGAGCGAGTCGACGGCCTCGTCGTCGTCGTAGAGCCCCTTGGCGAGCGCGAGGTCCTCGGTCACGAGGGCCTTGACGGCCTTCTCGACCATCGACACGGTGAAGTCGGCCATGTGGGGGATTGAGACGAGCCGCTTGAAGTGGTGCTGCTCGGGGAACTTGACGGTGGTCTCCGCGATGTCGGTCGCGTACCGGCCGATCCGGTCGAGGTCGGTGACGACCTTGAAGGCCGTGCCGACGCGACGCAGGTCACGGGCGACCGGCGTCTGGAGCGCGATGAGGTCTAGGCACCGGTTTTCGACCTCGATCTGGAGGTCGAACATCTGCCGGTCAAGCGCGAAGACCTGATGCGCCTTCTGGAGGTCGAGGTCCTCAAGGCTCTCGACCGCAACCTCGATGGCGTCCTTGGCAAGCATCGCCATCTCGCCGAGCTTGTCGTGGAGGATGGCGAGTTCGTTTACAAAGCGTGTGCGGCTCATTGTGGGTCACCCGAACCTCCCGGTCACATAGTTCTCGGTAAGCTGCTCCTTGGGGTTCTCGAAGATCTTCTTCGTCTCGTCAAATTCCACGAGTTTGCCAAGGTACATGAATGCGGTGAAGTCCGCGACGCGCGCGGCCTGCTGCATGTTGTGAGTCACGATAATGATCGTGAGGTCCTTTTTGAGTTCCGTCACAAGGTCCTCGATCTTCGCGGTCGCAATGGGGTCAAGGGCGCTGCAGGGCTCGTCGAGGAGGAGGACTTCGGGGCTCACCGCCAGGGCGCGCGCGATGCACAGCCGCTGCTGCTGGCCGCCCGAGAGCGAGGTGCCCGGCTTGTCGAAGTCGCCGGTCACCTCCTCCCAGAGGGCGGCCTGCTTGAGGGCCTTCTCGACGGCCGACGAAAGCTCGACCTTGTCGCGGACGCCGTTGAGGCGCAGGCCGGCCGCGACGTTTTCGAAGACGGTCATCGTGGGGAACGGGTTGGGCTTTTGGAAGACCATCCCGATGCGGCGGCGGATGAGCACGGGGTCGACGCCGGGCGCGTACATGTTATGGCCGTCGAAGATGACCTCGCCCTCGACCCGGGTGCCGCGGACGAGCTCGTGCATCCGGTTCATCGTCCGCACGAGGGTGGACTTGCCGCACCCCGAGGGCCCGATGATGGCGGTGACCTTGCCGGACTGGAAGCGGATCCCAACGTTGTCAAGCGCCTGCTTTTTGCCAAACCACGCGCTGAGGCCCTTGGCCTCGAGCTTTGTTTCGCCGGTCACATCGATGCCCCCGAGGCCGCCGACCCTCGCAGGGTCACGAAGCGGATCGTGACGTTGATGGCAAGGACGATGAGGAGGAGGATCGCCGCAGCGCCCCAGGCGCGGGCCTCGGCGTCGGCGATGCCCGAGGTGGCCCCGCGCCACACGACATAGGTGAGCGCGCTTGACGAGTCCGTGACGTTCTTGGCGAAGTAGAGGGCGCCGCCGATCGTGATGATAAGGGGCGCCGTCTCGCCAAAGATTCGAGCGAAGGAGAGCATGGCGCCCGTCACGAGCGCGGCGCGCGCGGTGGAAATCGTCACGCTGAGCGTCGCTCGCCAGCGCGGGATCCCGAGGGCGAGGGCGGCCTCGCGGACGCTGTCGGGGACAAGGTGCAGGGACTCCTCGGTCGTGCGGGTGACAATGGGGATCATGAGGACCGCAAGCGCGAAGGCCCCGGCAAAGACGGAGAAGTGGCCGGTGGCCACCACGACGACGCTGTAGGCGAAGAGGCCGATCACGATCGACGGGAACTCGGCAAACACGTCTGCAAAAAAGCGCACGAATTCCGCGAGGCGCCCGTGGCCGTATTCGGACAGGTAGATCCCCGCCAGCATCCCCACGGGTATCCCCATGGCCGATGCCAGCCCAACGACAAAAAAGCTCCCGAAGATCGCGTTGCCGATGCCGCCGCCCGCCGAGTACTGGAAGACCTGGCGCTGCGTGAGGAACTGCCAGTCGACAAAACCTGGGCCGGCGGAAACCACCTCGAAGAGGGCGGCGAGGATTACCCCCACGATCCCGAGGCGGGCGCCGAGGCCGCCGCCCTCGCGTCCCATGGCGCCCCAGCGGGCAAGCGAGGTCCACGCGCGTACGGCAAACGGGAGGTCGCCCCGCAGCGCGGCCTTCTCCAAGGCAAGCCGTGCGTGCGTGCGGGTGGCCATGAGGAGGAACGCGGCCGCGCCCGTGGCGAGGACCCCGGCAACGGGCCAAGCGAACCAGGCCGCGGCGAGGGCCGAGGAGAAGCCGAGGGCCCCGAACCTACGGGACGCGAGGCCCTGCAAGGCGTTGCCTGCACCGACCAAGCGGCCGATGGCCGACCCGGCGGGCGCGCGGGCTAAGGGGCCCCGCAGAGCGAGGCACGCCACGAGCGAAGCGGCAACAGCCAAGACGACGGTGAAAGCCCCCCAAAGGAGGGTCGCGCGAACGGCGGCTTGGTCCCACCGGGCAAAAGACGTGAGCCCGCGGGAAAACACCTCGTTGAGGATGGAGAGCAGCGGGACCATCGCGACGAGCAAGGAGAGCGCGCAGGCGGCAAGGAGCAGGTGGCTCCCGATGCGCCGAACACGGTAGGTCGTCGGCCCGCGGCCCTGCAAGACGAAGAGAACGGCCCCGATCGCCGCGTTCACAAGCGTGCCCCAGAAGCCCAAGGCGATTCCGCCCACAATCGCGAAGAGGACGACCCACCAAGCCCCGCGGACGACCTTGGGGGCCGCCTCCCGCAGGACGCTCCGTTGGCCGGCCACGGCGGCGCGCCTTGGCGTGCGGCGCGCGACCTCGCCGGTTGCAACCTTCATGCGCCGCAGCAGGTAGCGGGCGACAACGTTGACCACGAGCGCGATGAGGAACAGGATGATCCCGAGGCCAAAGAGCGCGGACAGGTGGATCCCTGCAGCTTCGTACGTTTCATTCGCAAGGGTGGAAGGGATCGTGTTCCCGGGCGACAGGAGCGAGCCGAAGAGCACGTTCCGGTTCCCGATCACCATGGTGACCGCCATGGTCTCGCCGATGGCTCGCGCAAGGCCGAGGATCGTTGCGCCGAAAAGGCCCGTCCGCCCGTAGGGGAGGACGGCCTTGCGAATGACCTCCCAGCGGGTGGCGCCAAGCGCGAAGGCGGCTTCACGTTGGGCAATGGGGACCGCGCGCATGACCTCGCGCGCAATCGACGAGACGGTCGGGATGATCATGATGGCAAGGAGGATCCCCGCGGTAAGGACGCTGTAGCCGCTCGCGTTGCCGCCGAAGAGCCCGGTCCAACCCCAATTGGCTTGGAGGCGCGGGTAGAGGGAGTCGCGCAGGAACGGCGCGAGGAAAAAGATCCCCCACAGGCCGTAGACGACGGACGGGATGGCCGCCAGGAGTTCGACAATGACGGAGACCGGCCCGCGAAGCCACGGCGGGGCAATTTCCGACAGAAAGACCGCGATGAAGATCGAAATGGGCACGCCAATGACGACGGCAATCGCGGAGGTGACGAGGGTCCCCCAAATCAGGGGCATCGCCCCGTAAACCGGAGGCTGGCCGCCCGGGAGCCACACGCCCCCGAGGAAGAGGTTGACGCCGAAGGCGTCAAAGGCCTGCTGCGACTTGAGCCAAAGGCTCGCGACGACGGCGAAGACGAGGCCGATCACGACCAGGGCGAAAAGGACGGAGCTCCCTTCGAAGAGGAGGTCGCCGGGCCTCCTGCCGAGCAGCATGAACCCGCGGGTCGAGCGCGCCGGCGGGGACGGCGCCCGGCCCGCCGCCGGCGTGGGCCGCGCGATGTGGAAGGGGAAGAGAAGGCCCCGGCGAGGTGCGGGCTCGCCGGAGCCTCCACGCTGGGTGATGGGAAACAGCCGCACTCTGCTCCCTCCGATCCGGTGGCGCCTTTCTCTCAAGGATGGAGCGCGTTGCCCGAGGCGTCGCGCACAAGCCGGAGGCTCGCTTCGTTGTGGGTGACCACCGAGGGGGGCAGCGGCGCGTAGCCGTTCGGCGCGGCGTACGCCTGTCCCTCCGAGTGGATAGCCCACCACAGGAAGTCCACGAGCGCCTTTCCCTTCGCGTGGTCGACCTGCGTCTTGTAGAGCAGGATGTAGGTCATCGACACGATCGGGTAGGCTTGAGCGCCCGGTTGGTCGAGGATCTCGACTGTGGTCCACGAGGCGTCGCCTGAGGGCAGGGTCGCAACGCCTGCGGCAGCCGCTGCGGTCGTGTCGGCGGTAGCCAGCAGGAAGGCGCCGTCGTGGCTGCGGACCTTGCCCATGACGAGGCTGGTCGAGGCGCTCTGGAAGTACGAGAGCTCCACATAGCCGATCGAGTAGGTGTTCTGCTGGACGGCCGATGAGACCCCCGCGTTCCCGTTGCCGCCAAGGCCGAGGGTGTTCGGCCAGTTCTTGTTCCCCCAGGTCGACCAGTTCGTGGCGTCGGCCTTGTGCAGGTAGGACGTGAACACAAAGGTCGTCCCCGAACCGTCCGAGCGGTGGACCGGCGTCATGTTGTGCGAGACGGCCGAAAGGCCCGGGTTGTCGGCGACGAGGTCCGCGTCGTTCCAGTCGGTGATCGACCCGTTGAAGATCCTGGCGAGGTTCGAGGCCGTGAAGTTGATGGGCCACGAGACGCCGGGCACGTTGTACACGGGGACGACGGCGCCGAGGGTCGTGGGGATGTGCAGGATGCCCGGGGCGTTGCCGAATTCCGTGGGAGTAAGCGGGGCGTCCGACCCGCCGAAATCGACCTGACGAGCCGTGATCTGCGTGATCCCAGCGCCCGAGCCCACGGCATTGTAGTTGATGTGCGTGTCCGGCGAGACATGGAGCGTGTAGTTGCCCTGCCACCGGTCGTAGAGGGGCGCCGGGAAGGTCGCGCCCGCGCCGTTCAGCGTGACTACGCCGCCGCCGCCGCCGGGCGGCACGTAGACGGGGGGGTAGCCAAGGCCGGTCACGGTGCGCATTTTGGCGCCCGCGGAGTCCACGATCCTGTCCGTCGTGTTCTCATTGAGCCAGATCACGGAGAGCGGCAGGGGCGCGTAGCCGTTCGGCGCGGCAAGAGCCTGCCCGTCCGCGTGGATCGCCCACCAGAGGAAGTTGGCAAGGGCCTTGCCTTTCGCGGCGTCCGTCTGAGTCTTGTAGACGAGCAAGTAGGTCATGGCTGCGATGGGGTAGGAGAATTGCCCCGGTTGGTTGAGGATCTCCACGGTCGTCCACGAAGCATCGCCCGCCGGCAGCGCGGAAACACCGGCTGCGGCCGCCGCGGTCGTCGTCGCGTTGGCGTCCACGAAGTAGCCGTCCCTGTTCGCCACAAAGCCGAAGACGAGCGGCGGGTTCGTGATCGAGGCGTAGGAGAGCTCGACATAGCCGATCGAGTAGGTGTTCTGCTGGACGGCCGACGAGACGCCCGAGTTCCCGTTCCCCCCCAGGCCGATCGTGTTCGGCCAGTTCTTGTTGCCGGCGCTTGGCCAGTCGGTCGCCGCCGCCTTGTGCAGGTAGGACGTGAACACAAAGGTCGTGCCCGAGCCGTCGGAGCGGTGGACGGTCGTGATGTTGTGGGCGACGGAAGCCAGCGACGGGTTCAAAGCCACGAGGGCCGGGCTGTTGAAGTCCGTAAGGTTCCCGTTGAAGATCTGGGCAAGGACGGTTGCCGTGAAGTTCAGCTTCGCGGTGACGCCGGGGATGTTGTAGATGATGACCACGGCTCCCAAAGTTGATGGGATGTGCATGATGCCGGGCGCGTTGGCGAACTCCGTAGCCGTGAGCGGCGCGTCGCTGCCGCCGAAGTCGACCTGCTTGGCTGTGATCTGCGTGATCCCAGCGCCCGAGCCCACGGCGTTGTAGTTGATGTGGACCTTGGTGTTGACGCTCGTGCTGTAGGCCGCCTGCCACTTGTCATAGAGGGGCGCCGGAAACGTCGCGCCGGCGCCGTTCAGGGTGACGTCCTGGTCGCCCGGGGGCGGCGGAGTGCCAAAGCACCCTGCAAAGGCGGTCGCCATCAGGATCACGACCCCGCCAAGGGCGAGGGGTTTCACGGGTACCGGGCCAAGCGCACCATTCGACACCATTGTTTTCTCTCCAATGACCCCAGATCAGGGTTGTAGGAGGCCAACTTCCCGAGCCGGGTTAAGCATTGACGAAGCGAAAGAACGTGGAGCATCGCTCGGCACGCCCTGGCCTTCCCGAGCGTCCATCACTTCCCGACAAGTGTCCGACACTTCCACCCTGCTCGAGGGGCAAACGCGGGCGCGCGCTTGAAGCGCTCGTGCGGCCTCGTGGGCTCAGGAGGAAACCCATGGAACCAACCAAGAGAGAGCCCGGGAGCGGCACCTACGCTGACAGCGAGGCCGCGCGCTTCTGGGGGGAGCCCGCCGAGGACCGGCAGGGCGAGTTTGAAGACAAGTAGGGCCGCTTCGCGGAAGTGGATTCCCTTACTTACTCGGCGAGAATGGCTTTCACCCCCTGACAGGGGCCAAATCTCAAATGCTTCCCTTCCTCTCCTTTCTTGACGATGACCGGCAAGAGTGGAAAGGAAAACAGCAAAGACGGGCAGGCCGACAAGCCGGCGCCGGCCCTCGAGCGGACGGTCGAGACGCGCAAGATCCAGCGCTCGGGCCGGGGCTCGACGGTCTTGTCGCTGCCGAAGGAGTGGGTCGAACGCGTCGGGCTGAAGCCCGGCGACCCCGTGGCCCTCCACTTCCAGCCCGACGGCTCATTCGTCCTTTCCCCGCGGCTCGTGGAATCCACGTCCCGGCTGAAGGCCACGCTGGAGATCGACCCGAAGCGCCCGGCGCGGACTTCGAGGCAGGTCATTGCGGCCTACCTCGAGGGGTGCGGCCAGATCGAGTTGCGCTCCAAGACGGAGATCACGCCGGCGATGCGCCAGACGATCCACGACGGGGTCCGGAAGATCGTGGGCCTCGAGGTCGTTGACGAGGGCCCGACTCGAATCGTGCTCCTCGACGTGGCGAGCCCCTCGGACTTCCCGATGGGACGGGGCCTGCGCCGGATGCACATGCTCACGCGCGCCATGCACGAGGACGCGATGGCGGCCCTCGTGGAGGGCCAGGGGGAACGATCGGCGGCAGTCCTATCGCGCGACGACGAGGTCGACCGCCTCTATTGGCTCATCTTCAAGCAGCACCACCTCATCCTGCGAGACCCGCGCTTTGCGGCCAAGCTGGAGACGACGCCGCAGAAGTCCCTGGGCTACATGCTCGCGGCCAGGATCCTCGAACGCGTGTCCGACCACGCCTGCACGATCGCGAGGAGCGCCTCGGACCTGCGGGGCGCGCTGCCCAAGTCGATTGCCGACGGCCTCCACGAGGCGAGCAAGCAAGCCATGGTGCTCCTTGACCGGGCGTTCCAGTGCTTCGTGGGCGACACGCCCGACGAGGCGCACGAGGTCATCGAGTCCGTGAAGCCTTTCGAGAACCGTGTCTCGGTGCTGCGAGAGTCGATTGGGGGGCTGAAGGGAAGACAAGCCGTCGCGCTCGCCTACGTGCTGGAGTCGATCGAACGAACGGGCGCCTACGCGACGGACGTGGCTGAGCTTGCCGTCAACAACGCGGTGCGGACGCAGTAGGCCGGCAAAGGCAATCCCTTCCCGACGGAGCAAACCGGCCCTCCGGAGAATCCATGGCGCCAGGGATTTCGTCCTCCTCGGCGTACTGCAGTCGGTGGCGGTCACGACGGCTCGTTGCGCCTTCTGCGGGGAGTTCGTGGACGACGGGACCTGCCGCGCCTGCGGTTGCGACCGCTTCTTCTTGGAAGCGGGCGCCCGGCCGGGCGCGAGCTCGCTCGCCCTCCGAGACGAGAGGGCGGGGCCCGCCTCGGTCCGGCTCCTCGCCTGACCCCTTCACGATCAACGGCATCCGAAACCCCGGCCGGGCCCCCATGCGTTTCGGGGCCCGGCCAACCCCCTTCCGACAGAGGAAGCCTTTCCGCAAGGGTGGGCCACGGACGAGGCGCGCAAAACGACGCGGGGGGAATCGCTTGAGCAGGGCTCAAGGGTGGGGGCGCCCCTTCGGGATTGATGACTATGCTGAACCTACGAGCACTGCGATGCCGTGGATGCGGGAGCGACTGGCAGGGAAAGCGGTGTGTGAACTGCGGCCACGACGCGTTCGTCGATGTGCAGCGCTACTACCCGCGGCATGGCGCGCCCTTAATGCGGTAGTTGCACGGCAGCTTCTTGGGGGGCCTCGGCCTTCGAGGCGGCGGGGGAGCCCTTGACGACCGTCGCCTTCGTCTGCGTCCATAACGCCGGGCGCAGCCAGATGGCGGCGGCGTTTGCGCGCGGGATGGTCCCGCCCGGGATCACCGTGATAAGCGCGGGCACGCAGCCGGCAAAGGCCGTCAACCCGGTCGTCGTTGAGGCGATGAGGGAAAGGGGCTTCGACCTGGCGGGCGAGGTTCCAAGGAAGCTCACCTTCGACGAGGCGATGGCCGCCAACTACTTCGTTACGATGGGGTGCGACCCCGAGGAAGCGTGCCCGGCCGGGTACCGCGGCGATGTGCGAGACTGGAAGCTCGCGGACCCGAAGGGGAAAACGCTCCCCGAGGTGCGCTTGATCCGAGACGAGGTCGAAGAGCGTGTGCGGGCGCTCATCGAGGAGATCCGTCGCGCCGGGAAGGGGCCGCCCTAGCCGGCGCGTGGCGCCCAGGAGGGCCCCAGCCTGGATCCTCCTACGGCGCCCCCGACATCGATATGAACAAGAATTCATATCCGAACAGGCCGCTCCGCAAGCGTGAACGAGCACACGCTCCTCAAGGCGCTTGGCGACCCGACCCGGCTTGACGTGCTGCGCCTCCTCGCCCGGCGCGAGCGCACGGTCGCGGCCCTCCTTGAGCGCCTCAAGATGGAGCAAAGTGCCCTCAGCCACCACCTCAAGGTGCTGCGCGAGGCGGGCCTCGTCACGAGCCGGTACGAAGAGGCGCACGTGGTCTACGCGCTCGCCCACCCGCGGCTTGGGGCGTTCCTCAAGGAAGTCACGGAGACGGCGGAAGCGGTCGACGGGGTTTGCCGTTGCGTCGAGTGCGGCGGCACCCTCCTTCGCCCCTACCCGAGGGCGGGCGAGGCGCCCCCGAGCACGACCACCCGGGGGGCGCGCCGTGACTGAAGGAGGCCCGCCGGCGCTTGGCTGGCGAGACAAGCTCCTGCCCGCCTGGATCATCGCGGCCATGGCTGGGGGGATCGGCCTGGGGGCGTCCCTGCCAGCGCTTGGGCCCTGGCTTGATTCGGTCCAGGTGGCCTCCGTGTCGCTCCCGATCGCCATCGGCCTGCTCGTCATGATGTACCCGCCGCTCACGCGCGTGCGCTACGAGGAGCTGCGCGAGGTCGCGAGGCGCGGGAACTACCGCCGGATGCTCTCGGCCTCGCTCTTCCAGAACTGGGTCGTCGGGCCCTTCCTCATGTTCGCGCTCGCGTGGGCTTTCCTGCCCGACCGCCCGGACTACCGCACGGGCCTCATATTCATCGGCCTTGCCCGCTGCATCGCCATGGTCCTCGTCTGGAATTGGCTCGCCCGCGGCGACGGGGAATACGCGGCGGTCCTTGTTGCGCTGAACTCCCTGTTCCAGGTCGCGCTCTACGCCGTGCTTGCGCATTTCTTCGTGGTCGTCCTCCCCCCGTTGCTCGGGCTTTCGTCCGACGCGGGCCGAGTCGAAGTCTCCACGGCCCAGGTCGCGCTCAGCGTGGCCGTCTTCCTCGGCATCCCGTTCGTCGCGGGTTATCTGACGCGGGCCGCCCTGCTGCGCCGGCGCGGCGCCGATTGGTTCGAGGGCGTTTTCGTGAGGCGGACGGAGGGGCTCACGCTTGCGGGCCTGCTCTTCACGGTCGTCGTGATGTTCTCCATGAAGGGCGCCGTGATCGTCACGCTGCCCGCCGACGTCCTCCGGATCGCCGTGCCTCTCGTGCTCTACTTCCTCCTCATGTTCGCCTCGTCCTACGCGCTTTCGATCGCCCTCGGGTTCCGCTACGGCGCGGCAACCGCGCAGGCATTCACGGCCGCCTCGAACAACTTCGAGCTCGCCATTGCGGTCACGATCAGCGTCTTTGGCATTGCGTCGGGCCAGGCGCTTGCGGCCGTCGTGGGGCCGCTCGTGGAAGTCCCCGTGCTGCTCGCCCTCGTGACGGTCGCGCTCTGGGCAAGGCCGCGGTTTTTCGACGAACACGGCGACCCGTTCCGGTCGAAGGGCGCCGCTCGAGCGATTTTAGACGACCACGCCCGATGAAGGCCAGGCTCGTGGGCCCACGATCTTGCTAGAAGGGCGGGCGGGCCTCGACGAGGAACGCCGCGGGACGCGCGACCCACAGGAAGAGCGCGCAGGCAAGCGCGCCGTCGACCCGCGCCGAGGCCGCCCCGTCGATGGCGAGGCTAAGCTCCAGGTCCGTCCACCTCCCAAGCACGCTGTGCGCTTCGCCGAGCGTGATCGAGAGGCTCCGGCGCGCGTAGTCGGGGACGACGTCGATGGGCTCGCCGGCGAGCTTGCCGCCTCCCGCGCCGTAGGGGGCCATCGCGATGTCGGAAATCGCGCCCCGGCGGTCAATCTGCACGCGCCCCCGCCTCCAGTCGGCTGACGCGAACCAGGCGTACGTCGCCTCCCCCGGGCTCCTGTGCGCGGCCGAGTAGAGCCGGAGGTCGCCCCTCGGTCCAAACGAAGGCGGCGACACCCATCCGCGGCGCAAGACTTGCTGGAAGTCCGGGTCCTCCATTGAGGGGACGGCGCGCAGGGGGCGACCCGCCTCATCGATGTTGAGGGCCGCCCCGTCGAGGCTCACGCGCAACAGGGGCACGGCGCAAACCCTCCGGCGGTCACTCGTGAGTGTTGGCCCACTGGATTTCCTGCCAACCGTGCGGCTGGGGGGGCCACCCTTGGGTCATGTAGCGGACGAAGTCCTCCTTGGTCTTCTGGGTCAGGGCCTCGTTGGCCAGCCGCTGCGCGCCCAGCGTGGTCGTCCGGTCGGGCGGGAGGTCATGGTGGGAGCCGAAGTGGCAGGGGAACACACGGACGCGGTCCTCGAGCCGAAGGAGCTTGTCGAAAACGGAGTGGTAAAGCTCCGACGGGCCCTCCGGGTAGAAGTCCGCCCGCCCGACGGTCCCGACAAGGAGCGTGTCGCCGACGAGGGCCGCGTCCCCGGCAAGGAACGTCATGGCGTCGGGGGTGTGCCCCGGGGTCTCGATTGCCCGGACTTCGAGGTCGCCGACGCGCAGCGGCGTGGAGCCGGTGATCCCGAGGTGGTCGAAGGTGGCGCCCGCTTTGGCGGGCATCGCAAGCGGGACCTTGAGCTGGCGCGCGAGCGGCCGGGCTGAGGAGATGTGGTCCGCGTGTGTGTGAGTTTCCCAGACCCCCGTGACGCGCAGGGCGTGCGCTTGGGCGGCCTCGTCGTAGAGGAACGGGTCCTGCGTCGGGTCGACGACCACGCAGGCACCCGCGCCCTCGTCGGCGAGGAGGTAGGTGAGGCACCCCGTCGATTCGCGGGCAAGCTGGATGACCTTCACGAGCACGCCCCCGCGCTTGCGCCCGGAGCCTTCCCCGGGGTTGATGAGGGTTTTCCCCGCAGGCCGAGGGGGGGTCAGGGTTTCCGGGCCCGCACGACGACGGACTCCGCCCCGAAGCTCTTTGTCAGGCGCCGGGTATTCTCGTTGCCGCTCTGGCCGAAATAGTCGAGCCGCTGCAGGACCTGGACGTCCTCGAACCCCGCGCCCCGGATCGCCCCAAGGTACTCGCCCTCGACGGCCGCGCCGCCGATGCAGTCGGCCCACAGCTGAGGGGACAGGCCGCAGGCCTTGGCGACGTCCTCGCGGGTGACGATGTCGGCAAGCTGGAGGACGCCGCCCTGCTTCAGAACCCGGAAGATCTCGCGGAAAGCCTTGGCCTTGTCGGGCACGAGGTTGAGGACTCCGTTGCTCGTGGCCACGTCGACCGTGCCGTCGGGAAGCGGGATCGCCTCGACGCTTGCCTCCTCGATGCGGACGTTCTTGACGCCCATCGCCGCGATCGCCTCGCGCGCCTTGGCGATCTGTGCGGGGGTGATGTCGAGCCCGACCACATCCCCCGACGCGCCCACCTTGAGCCTTGCGAAGAGCACGTCCGTCCCGGATCCCGACCCGATGTCGAGGACGCGCAGGCCCTTCTTGAGCGCCCCCGCCTGGTGCGGGTATCCGACCCCGGCGAAGGACTCGGTGGCTGCCTTCGGGAGGCGGTCAACATCCCTCTGGGGGTAGCCCACAAAGAGGAGCGCCTTGCGGCCGAGCGGGAAGTGGTACGCCTTTTGCGGTTGCGTCGCGACTTCCGTGTAGAGCTCCTGAACGGCCTTGCGGATGAGCTCGCCGACCCCGCCGGCCGCCGAGGGGTCGACCTGCTCCATCACGTGGGAGAGCTGGACCTCGCTGATCGAAAGGGTCCCACGCGGCGACTTCTGGTAGCGGAAGAAGGTCGCGAACGGGTACACCGTCGGGACGAAGTGCCCGGCCTGCGAGAGCGCGGCAAGGCGACGCTCCGCGTCTTCGACGGATGTGCGGAAGACCTCGGAAACTTCGCGGGCGCTAATGCTGCCAGGGTGGCGCGAGGCGTACTCGAGGATGTCGACCGGCGTGCGGCGGTGGAGACGTCCCCCCGTGAGCCGTTCGATGGCCTCCTCGTAGGGCTTGGCGTCGAACACTTCCTCAATGACCTCGCTCGGGCCCTGCCCCGCCGAGATCCGCGACCACAGGAAGCTCGCGCCCGCAGATTCCATGGCGGCCCGGTCGGCGGCAAACGCCTTCGCGACCGCCTCCGAGTTCATGTCGCGCAGGAGTTGGGCGCCGTCGAGCCCGACCTCTGCCGCGGCCCGCTCGATCACCGAATCCTTCGAGACGTTGAGCCCCTGGAGGCAGGAGGCCTCCAGGAGGCGGCGCAAGAGGGCGTCGGCCTTCTCGTGCGAGCGGGAGAGGGCCGCGAGGTAGGCACGGCAGGCCGGGTACGTCGACTTGACGCCCGCGGTCCCCATGTAGTCGTTGAAGATCGGCACCCGCGTGAGCGTCATGCAGTCCGCGACCCACGAGGGGAGCGTCGCGTCATCGTGGCCGTACTTTGCAAGCCAAGGCGCCCGGTCATCGAAGATGCCGCCCATCCGCGTGTGCACCGAAAGCTGGTCACCGTAGACCTCCCGGAGCCGACGAAGCACGGGCTCGAACCCCCAGCTCCACCAGCACCAGGGGTCCGAGAAGTGCTCAAGGGTGACCTCGCTGGCCAGGGCTGCGCCCCGGCCGGCCTCGCCCTGCAACTCCAACCCCGGCCCCCCGCTTTGGCCCGCGCCTTTTCCGAGGCTTGCACCCGGGAACGGCGACAGGGAGGCGTGGCAAGGGCCGAGAGGAAATAGACTTGTCTGCCCGGGTCCGCGCCCGCATTAGGCCCGCCCCCAATCTCAAGGCTCGCCCGCTCAAGCGGCGAGGAGCCATGCGAGGTACACGAGGTATCCCCCCAGCAAGGCCGCGCCCTCAGGGCGCGTGATCCGGCCGCCGGAGCGCGAAAAGGCGAGGAGCGCCGCCGTGAACCCCAGCATCACGGTGAAGTCGACGAGCGAGGACGGGTGGACGGCGAGCGGGAAGATGGCTGCGCTTGCGCCGAGGATCCCGAGGATGTTGAAGATGTTGCTGCCGACGACGTTTCCAAGCGCGATGTCCGCCTGCTTCTTGCCCGCCGCCACCACCGTGGTTGCAAGCTCGGGGAGCGACGTGCCGGCCGCAACGATCGTAAGGCCGACCACGCGGGGCGTGACGCCCATGCCCTCGGCAAGCTCGACCGCGCCGGTCACAAGCGCCTGAGCCCCGACGACGAGGAACAGGAGGCCCACGAGGATGCCCCCTAAGACAAGGCTGGGGGGAGCCCCAGGGACCCCCCTCTCGAGGGCCTCCGGGGGCAGGGCCACTTCCATCCGGCCCGTGGCGCCGCTTTTGTACGAGGCGGCGAGGAACACCGCCAGCGTGAGGAGCATGGCCGCCCCCTCGACCGCCGAGAGCGTGCCGTCGAGCGCGGCGAAGAGAAACACGAACGCGGAGGCAAAGAGGGCGAGGCCGTGGGGCGCGATCTGCTCGCGCGCGACCGCGAGGGGCGCAAGCAGGGCGCCCGCGGCGAGCACGACGCCGATGTTGAAGAGGTTGCTTCCAAGGGCGTTTCCCACCGCCACCTCCGCCTGCCCGGCGGCGGCCGACAGGAGGCTCACGACGAGCTCGGGGGTCGAGGTGCCGAAGGCGACGACCGTGAGGCCGACAAGGAGCGCCGACACGCCCGCGCGCCTGCCGAGCTCGGCCGCATTGTCAACGAGCCAGGCGGCGCCAAGGTAAAGGAGGGGGACGCTGGCGGCGATGAGGAGGACCGAAGTCAGTGCCATCTCGAAGCGCCCCGCCCATGGTGAGCGCGGGGGACGCCCGGGGCGCAGAAGTAGCTTGCGCGGCGTTTAGCCCGCGCGCGCCTGCCGGGGGCTCAGGTCACGGCCATGTCCTGGACGGCCCGCGCGAGGATCCGCACGGGGATCTCCATCCGCTGGCAAACGGCGACGATCCCGTAGGAGTCCGGGGGGATGTTGTACTTGGCAAGCACCCTGCGGACTTTCGCGTCGATCGGGAACGCATCGAGCAGCAGGATGTCGCGAAGGTACGAGTCGATGACCTTCGAGGACGACGTCCCGAAGACGTCCTGGAGCGCGGCCCGCGCGACACCGGGGCCGGCCTCCTTGAGCTTCCCCGCAAACTCGTCCATCGAGAGCCCCGAGTTCCCGAGGTGGAGGATCATCCCGCGCAGGAACTTTCCCTGCCAACCCTTGCGTAAGGGGTAGCAGCCCACGAGCTTCTCGCGCTGGTCGCTCGTGAGCTTGTGGAGGGGCGCGCCCATCTCGCCGTAGGCGGACTTCACCTTGTCCCACACGCTGCGGCGGCGGGAGGCCGGGTGGGGGCCCCAGGTCAGGATCGCGAGGAAGCCGAGGTCCGCGGTGAGCGAGCCATATTCGGCCTCGAGCCAATTGTCCGCGTACTTGTCCTCCGCGTCCTCAGGCACGCTGCGCCACATCTGCGAGATCTTCTCCTCGAGCGGAAACCCGCTGAACTCCCCCACGGTTCTCTCCCCCCCTCATGCAAGTCCTATGCGCTTCTCAAGCTTGACGGCGCAAAGCTCCCGGTCTTCCTGGATCTCCGCGCGCTCCGGGTTCAGGCCGAGGGCCTCGTCGTAGGCGCGCAGCGCGTCGGCAAACCGCGCCATGAGTTCAAGGGCTTTGCCCCGGTTGTAGTGGCCGACCCAGTCCTCGGGCCTCAGCTTGATGGCCTTGTTGAAGCAGAAGAGGGCGTTCTCGACCTCGTTGAGGCGCAGGTGCGCGGCGCCCTTGTTGTTCCACGCCTGGCCGTAGCGCGGGCGGTTCTTGAGCGCGATGTCAAAGCAGCGCAGCGCGTGCCTCGCGTCGCCGGCCTGCAGGAGCGAGAGGCCCTTCTGGTACCAGGCCTCGGGCGCCTGGGGGCGCGAGACAGTCGCCCGCGTGAAGTAGCGCTCGGCTTCGACCGGGTCGCCGATCCGCAGGAGCGCGATGCCGCGGTTGTAGAGGACGTCGAAGTCGCGGGGCTCGACATCGTAGGCGCGCGAGAGCGCGGCAAGGGCCTCCTCGGGCTTGCCCTCCTCGAGCAGCGCGACGCCCATCTTGAGCCAAGCGCCCCCCGCCCTCTCGTCGAGGCCCGTAGCCTTCGCGAAGCCTTCGAGCGCCTTGGGGCGCGTGCCGAGTTCGTGGAGGATGCCCGCAAGCTCCTCCCAGCCGCGCGCGTCCTCGCGGTCGCGCAGCAGCGCCTTGTACATGCAGCGCGCGCCCTCGTGGTGCTCGCCAAGCGCGGCGAGCGCCCGGCCCTTGCCCACCCACGCGTCGCTGTACCCCGGCTTGAGCTGGAGCGCCGTCTCGAAGGCCGCCGAGGCGTCCTCGTGGCGGTCGATGGAAAGGAGGGCGTCGCCCTTCACGCGCCACGCGCGCTCGGACTTTGCGTCGGCTTCGATCGCGCGCTCGGCGAACTCGAGGGCGTCGTCGACCTTGCCGTCGTCAAGCTCGAGTTCGCCGCGCTCCTCGAGAGCGACCGCGTCCTGCGCGGCGACCTTGAGGGCGGCCTCGTAGGCCACGCGCGCGTCCGCGGGCCGGTCGAGCGCGCGCAGGATCCGGCCCCGCTCGAGGTGGTAGGCCTCGACCGTCTCGTCGAGCGCGACCGCGCGGTCGAAGGCCTTCAAGGCGGCCTCCTCCCGCTTCATGGCGCGCAGGACCGAGCCCCGGAGCGCCCAGCCCTGCGCGTGGCCCTCTTCGAGGCGCAGCGCCCGGTCCACGGCGGCAAGCGCCTCGTCGAAGGCGCGCGTCTTGAGGAGCGACTCGGCCTTGAAGCGCCAGGTCTCCGGGTGGTCGGGGTCGAGCCGCAGGGACTGGTTGTAGGCGTTCACGGCCTCCTTCTGGATGCCCATGTGGAAGAGCGACCGCCCCTTGTTTCGCCACGAGGACGCCGAATCGGGGTTCAGCGCGATGGCCTTGTCGAAGGCCGTGAACGCGTCCTCGAAGCGCGCGAGCTTCTGGAGCACGAAGCCGAGCATCGTGTAGCCAGGCTCCGAGGCGGGCTCGATCTCGAGGAGCCGCGCGAGCGCGGCAACGGCCTCCCCGTTTCGCCCCGCGTCCTTGAGTAGGCGGCCCTTGAGCGCGTGGCCCTCCGGCGCGTCGGGCGCCATCTCGATCGCGCGCTCGACGGCTGTGAGGGCCTCGTCGAGCTTCTCCTCGTCGGCGAGGATCTCCGCCCGCTCGCGCCAGGCCTGGTGGTACCCGTCTTTGAGAGCCGCCGCCTTGTCGACGGAGGCAAGCGCCTGCGCGTACCGCTTCATGATGTGGAGGGCGCGCCCGCGCTGGTACCACATCGTCTCGTCGTCGGGGTTCTGCTCGACGGCCATCTCGAGCAGGTCGAGGGCTTCCTCAATGCGCCCGAGCTTCGTGAGCAGCGCGAGCTTGCGCTTCCAGGCGAGCTCGAAGCGCGGGTCGTTTTTCAGCGCCTCATCGTACTTCTTCACCGCCGCGTCGTCCTCGTCGAGGTTCTCAAGCGAAAGCCCGAGGTCGCACCAGAGGCCCGCGTTTTTCGGGTCGATCGTAATCGCGTGCTCGAAGGCCTTTTCGGCCTCCTCGAACCGCTTGAGCGCCTGGAGGACCTGGCCCTTGGCCTGGAGCGCGCCCACGTCCTTCGGCTTGAAGCGCAGGAGCTGCTCGAAGGCCCGTAGCGCGTCCTTGAAGCGCCCGAGCTTCTTCAGCGTCTCCGCGCGCAGGCGCAGGATCGGCTCGTCCTTCGCGTTGAAGCGAAGGATCTTGTCGCAGCAGGCGACAACTTGCTCGTCCTCCACGAGCGCCCTGTGGCAATCGAGCTTCATGCGCCAGGCATTCTCGAGCTTCGCATCGAGCGAGAGGGCGACATCGAGCTGCTTGACGGCGTCGTCGTACTTCTTGAGCTTAAAGAGGGACTCGCCGAGCCTCAGGTAGACGGGGCCGTCGGCGGCGCCCTGCTCGACGACGCCTTGGTAGCAGGCCGCGGCCCGCTCGAAGTCCGTCTTGTCGAAGTACGCGTCGCCGAGGAAGCGGAGCGCCTGGATATTCTTCGGGTTGATCTTGAGGACGCGCTCGAAGGCCTCGACGGCGAGGTGGGGCTTACCCAGGGAGAGGTAGTTGAGCCCCCGCTCGACCCATGCGTCCTCGTAGGTCGCGAGGATCTCGCAGGCCCGCTCGAGGTTCGCCGTGGCCTCGTCGAAGCGGCCGAGCTTGCGCAGCGCCTGTGCGCGCTTGAAGTGCGTCTTGTGGTCGCCGGGGTTCACCTCGAGAGCCTTGTCGTAGCACGGGATCAGGTCGGCCGTTCGTCCGAGGCGCGTGAGGATCGCTTCCTTGTGCGCCCAGGCCTCCCGGTTGTCGTCGTTGAGCTCGAGCGCGCGGTTGAACGCCAAGACCGCGTCCTCGTCGATCCCGCGCCTTTCGAGGATGAGCGCGCGGTTGAAGTGGGCCGCCTCGACCTTCGGGTCGATCTCGATGACCTTCTGGAAGGCCTGGAGCGCCTCCTTGAAGCGGCCCATCTTCATGAGGATGCGGCCCTTCTCGAGGAAGATCTCGCCGTCGGCGGGCTCGAACTGGAGGTACTGCTCGAAGCAGCGCAGGGCCTCGCCCTCGTCGGCGAGCTTCAGGGCGCTGATCCCCTTGTTTCGCCAGGCGAGCGCAATCTTGGGGTTCACGGAAAGCGCCCGCCCGTAGGCGTCGGAGGCGCCTGCAAAGTCGTTGAGGCGGAAGCGGCAGTTGCCCGTCTGGGCCCAGACATCGACCTTGCGCGGGTCGCGCTTGAGGACCTCGTCGTAGTTTCGCAGGGCTTCCTTGAAGTCTCCCGTCTGGTAGTACGAGTTGCCGACAAGCTCCCAAAGGTCGATGTTCTCGGCGTCCTTTCGCAGGAGCTCCTCGTAGACGGAGAGCGCCTCCTTGTGCATGCCAAGCGCGGTCAGCATCGCGCCCTTCCGGCGCAGGGCCTTGAGGTTGTTCGCGTCGAACTTGAGCGCCTGGGAATATGCCTCGAGGGCGTCGCGGTGGTGCTCGAGCTTGTCCTCGAGCAGCGCAAGCTCATACCAGGCATCGGCAAGCGAGGGGCGAAGCACGCAGACACGCCGGAAGGCCTCGACGGCTTCCTCGGGCCTCTGGAGGGCGCGCAGCGCGCGCGCCTTGTTCAGCCACGCGTCGGCGTTCTTGGGGTCCTTGTCAATTTGCTTCTCGTAGACCTTGAGCAGCTCCTTGAGGTTACCCGTCTTCGAGAGCGCGACCTCCTTGCGCTTCAGCGCGTCCGCGTTGTTCGGGTTGAGCTTGAGGGCCTCGTCGAGCGAGCGGATCGCCTCGTTCCAGCGACCCAGCCTTTCGTTGACCCCCGCCCGCCGCAACCAACCGCCCTCGTTCTTGGGCTCGAGGCGCAGGGACTCCTCGTACTCCTTGAGCGCCTCGTCGAGGCGGTTGAGGTCCTCGAGCGTCTGGGCGCGCAGCTCGCGGACCTTCGCGTCCTGGGGCACGAGCTTGAGGACGGTCTGGAAGGCGGCCTCGGCCTCCGCGTTGCGCCCGAGCTTCCTAAGCGCGACCCCTTTGTTCCGCCAGGCGCTCTCGATCCGGGGGTCGAGCGCGAGGGCCTTGTCGTAGTAGCCCACGGACTCCGGGAACTTCTCGAGCCTGTAAAACGCGTTGCCGGCGTTGTTGAGCGCGGGCGCGTTGCCAGGGTCGAGCCGCAGGAGTCGGCCGTAGGCGTCGGCCGCCTGCTGGAAGCGCTCGAACCCGTAGAGCGCGTTCGCGTAGGCCTCGAGGAGGACCTTGTCCTCGGGGCGCTTCGGAAGGGCCTTTTCGAGCGCGGCGATCGCCTTCTCGGGCTTTCCCGTGCGGGCGTAGGCGACCCCGAGTTCGCCCCAGGCCTCCTCGAAGCCCGGGACGATCGCGGCCTTCTCGAGCGCAGACACCGCGCCCGGCCAGTCGCCGGACTCGAAGAGGAGCTTCCCGATCTGGTACTGCGTGTCGGCGTCCGAGGGCTTCACGGCCGCCGCGCGGCGGAAGGCCTCGAGCGCGGAGCGCTCGTCGTCGACCTCGAGGAGGCACTTGCCGCGCTGGTAGTGGTAGACAAACTCCATCGGGTTGATCTCGGAGGCGCGCCTAAACGAGTCGGCGCCTTCCGCGAACCGCTTGAGCTTGACATAGGACTCGCCGCGCTTGCGCAGCGCGTCCTCGTCGGACGGGTTGAAGTCGAGGAGGCGCGTGAAGTTGTCGGCAGCCTCCGCCCACCGCCCGGCCTCGAAGAGCGCGTTCGCGCGGTTGTTCCAGACCTCCTCGCGCCCGGGGTTTAGCGCGATTGCCTTGTCGTAGGCCGAGATCGCCTCGTTCACCCGGCCGAGTTTCTTGAGCGCGACCCCCTTGTTCACCCAGGCGTCGTCGTCGTTCGGGCGCAGGTTGATGAGCTTGTCGTACGTGAGGATCGCACCCTCGAAGTCCCCGAGCTTGAACTGGCACACGCCGAGGTTGTTCCAGGACTTGTCGTAGTCCGGGCGCACGGAGACCGCGCGCTCGAAGGCCGAGGAGGCCTCGCGGAACTTGTTGAGGTTAAGAAGCGCGACACCGAGGTTGTAGGCGGCCTCAGCGTTGCCGGGGTCGAGGTCGACGGCCTCCTGGAAGCACTCGGCCGCCTTCTCGAACTTCTTGAGGTCGTCGAAGGCCGTGCCTTGGTTGAACCACGCGTTGAAGAGCTTCGGGTCGAGCTCGAGCGCCTTGCCGTAGTTCAGGATGGCCTCGTCAAGCTGGCCGCCAGCGTAGTAGTAGTTGCCGAGCCGGAGGTACGCCTCGGGGTTTGCAAGGAGCTCGCCGGAGGACTTCTCGACCTCGCGGACCTTCGCTTCGATGGCCTCGAGGACGCCGCGGTCCTTCGAGGAGACGGCCAGCGAGCCCCCGCGCGTGAAGTCGGCGGCCACACCCATCTGGTTGAGGAGCACGTTGAGCTGCGTGGCGACGTTCTGGAGCTGTTGGGCGTCCATCCCCTTGATGACCATCGATTCGATTTGCTTGAGCGCGTCGCCCGACGAGACGAAGGAGACCTTGTCGGCGTAGGAGGCGGCCCCTACGGCGATCGCGCCCCCCGGCCTGCGCCCCGCGCGCGGAAGCAGCCCGCCGCCGAGCAGCGCGCCCTGGCCGCCGATGAGCCGGCTGCCGGGGGCGGCGGACGAAGGCAGCGGCGTCCCGCACTGGACGCACGCCTTGTTTGTGTCGGGGTTGGCCGTGTTGCACTTGGGGCAGTGGACGGCCAGGTGAAGTCCCCCGAGAAAGCGGGGCGTTGATCGGTGAAGTCCTCATATGAGGCTTGCGGGCGCGTGTCCTTGCAACGCCCGGTCATGGCTCACGCTGGCTCACGGGGCCGGCCTTAGAAAAGGGCGGCCAGCTTGCGCGCGCAGTCGTGGATGCGGCCTCGCGCATCCTCGGGGGGCGCAACGCCGTTCACGTGGACGACGAGGACGAGCTTCCGGCCGGCCGCGACGGCGACGAGGGCCCCTCCCTTCAGGCGGGCCTCGACTTCGAGGAGGTCCTGGCCGAACTCGAGGGTGCCGGCTTCCGCCGCGCCGAACATCGTCGCGGCCATCGCGCCGTAAAGCTCGCGGCCGCCCGGGGAAGGCCCCTTGCCCGCGAGGATCCCGCCTCCGCGCGTGACGAGGGCGGCGGAGGTGCCTGGCAGCGCGGCCTCGAGCTCGGAGAGGGCAGCAAGCACGGCTCCGTCGCGCGCCGCCGACACGTCGGGCACCTCAACCGGCCGCCTCAAGATGCGGCGCCAAGCCGAAAGGAGCGGAGCCGGGCCTATATGCTTGTTGTCGGCCTGGCTTCCGCGCGCCGCGAATCTCAAGGTGTGTGGGGGTGGCCCGCGTGGCTGCCGATGAGGAGGAGCCGGCCGGATTCCGTGAGCGTGATCGAGGTGATCCCGCGGTCGCCGCGCTCGATCGTGACGACGCCGAGGTCCTCGAGGCCCGGGGGCTCGCGGGCGCTCTTGAGGTGGCGGACGACCGCGGTCTTCTGGAGGGCGACCCTTTCCGCAAGGGCTTCGAGGGAGGGGGCCTTGCCGCCCGCCTTTTGGAGCGCGTCGAGGATGCGGAACTTCTCGTCGCCGATGAGCTCCGTGTACGAGAAGCGCAGGACGGGCATCCGCACGGGCTTCCCGTCGATGATGTGGATGGCGTCGAGGCCGTGGACGAAGGCGGCCATGAGGAGCGAGCAGCCGCAGAGCGGAGAGCCGCCGGCAATATTGGCCTGGATGGTGTCGAAGCGCTTCGATTCCCTCCCGAGGATGTCAGCGACCGCCTTCAGCGTCCCCGTGATGATGTCGCCCTCGACGCGTGTGAGGACCGCCTCGATCATGAGGCCCTTGAGCTTCTCCTTCATGGCGTGGGCGGCGCTTTCCGACTCGCTGTGGTAGAGGAGGTAGACCTTGGAGACGGGGAAGTCGCGAAGGCCGAGGAGGATCGGGGCCTCGTCGCCCCCGACAGTCGCAATCTGGAGGGAAGCCACGGTGGGCGCACCTTGAGGACGCAAAGCCCGGGGGCGGGAGAAAAACCCTTGTGGGCGAAAGACCTGGGAAGGGGTGTGAAGCCGCGCGCGTGGACGCTCGGGTACGAGGGGCTCTCGGCCGAGGGGCTTTTCGGCGCGCTCGAGGAGGCACACATCGAGACGCTCGTGGATGTGCGTGAGCGCCCGCAGAGCCGCAAGCCGGGCTTTTCAAAGAACGCGCTCGCGAGGCGCGCCGCGCAGTCTGGACGCGGCTACGTGCACATCGGCGCCCTGGGGACGCCGCCAGCCACGCGCGAAGCGTTTCGCAAAGACGGGGACTGGGCCCAGATGCGCCGCGAGTACCTGCGCCACCTAAAAGGCCAGGGCGAGTCGCTGGCGCAACTCAAAGGTCTCATCGGCGCGGGCCGCTGCGCGTTGCTCTGCTACGAGCGCGACGCGGCAGACTGCCACCGGTCAATCCTCTGCGCTGAACTCGAGAAGGAGGGGTACGTGTTCACGCACCTGCGCCCCGCGTCCCCCGCAAAGCCCGCACGTTCATCTGGCGCAAAGCTGTCTGACTTCGCGTGAAAGTGCTCCACCAGAACGCGAAGCTCGGCGAGATCCGCCTGCGGGCCGACACGCTCGACGACCTCTGGCACCTTCGCCATATCGTGGCACCCGGCGACCTCGTGGAAGCGAGCACGACGCGCCGCGACGACTCGGCGACCTCCGACACCTCGAAGCCCACGAGGGGCGACAAGCGGCGCGTGACGCTCGGTGTGCGCGTCGAGGCCGTCGAGTTTCAGGCGTTCACGGACCGCCTTCGGCTATCCGGCAAGATCGAGACGGGCCCGGGGGACTTCGGGCAGTACCACACGCTCACGATCGAGCCGCGCGACGACCTCAAGATCATCAAGGCGCGGTGGCGCCTCCACGAGCTGACGCGGATCAAGGAAGCCGTCGACCAGACGGGCGCGCCGAAGGTCGCGATCCTCTCGATCGAGGAGGGCGAGGCGCTGATCGCGTTTGTCCACGCGTACGGCGTTCGCGAGGTGTCGACCGTCGAGTCGCGGGGCTCTGGCAAGCACTACCAGAAGTCGAGCGGGAGGCAGGAGTTTTTCGGCGACGTGCTCGGGGAGTTCAAGATGTCCCTCGAAGGGCAAGGCGTCCCGATCGCGGTCGTCGGGCCGGGCTTTACGAAGGAGGACTTCCTCAAGTTCGCCAAGGAAAAGGCGCGGGGGCTCTTCGACAAGGCCATTGTGGACTCGACGGCCCACGGAGGCCACCTCGGCGTGCAGGAGGCGCTGCGGAGGGGCACGATCGCGCGAGTCGTCGAGTCGCACAGGCTCGTCGAGGAGGAGCAGCTCATCGAGCGCGTCTTCGAGGAGGTCGCCAAGGAGGGGAAAGCGACCTACGGGCCCAAGCACGTCGAGGAGGCGCTGAAGGCCGGCGCGGTCGAGGTCCTGCTCGTGGCCGATTCGATCGTGCGAAAGCCCGAGATCGACCTCCTCATGGAGGTGGCCGCAGTCTCGAAGGCGCGGGCGTTTGTCGTGTCAACGGAGGGAGAGGCGGGGCGCCGGCTCGAAGGGCTCACGGGGATCGCGGCGCTGCTCAAGTTCAAGGTGTAGCCGGGGTGGGGATCCGGCGGCTCCCCGCACGGGGCTTTTATAGGCCCGCCTCGATCAATGGAGGGAGAGGTGCGGGGGTGAAAAAATGAAGGAAGTCTGGATCGAGAAGTACCGCCCCCGCAAGCTCGCCGACGTGGTCGGCCAGGCCGATATCACCGAGCGCCTCCAGGCCTACGTGAAGCAGGGAAACTTGCCCCACCTCCTCTTCGCGGGCCGCGCCGGGGTGGGCAAGACGACGTGCGCAATCGCGCTGGCGCGCGAGCTCTACGGCGAGAAGGCTTGGCACATGAACTTCCAGGAGTTCAACGCGTCCGACGAGCGCGGCATCGACGTCGTGCGCGAGAAGATCAAGGACTTCGCGCGGACCGCCCCCATCGGCGACGCGCAGTTCAAGATCATCTTCCTCGACGAGGCCGACGCGCTCACGAGCGACGCGCAGGCGGCGCTGCGGCGCACGATGGAGAAGTACACGAGGACGTGCCGGTTCGTCCTCTCGTGCAACTACTCCTCGAAGATCATCGAGCCGATCCAGTCGCGATGCGCGGTCTTCCGCTTCCGGCCGGTTTCGAAGGAGGCCACGGAAGGCTGCCTCAGGGACATCGCGAAGGGCGAGGGCATCACGATCAAGCCCGACGGCCTCGAAGCGATCATCTACCTCTCGCAGGGCGACCTGCGTCGCGCGACGAATGCGCTGCAGGTCGCGGCCGCAACCGGCAAGGCCGTCGATTCGGAAATTGTCTACCAGGCGACGGCCTCCGTACACCCCGAGAAGACCCAGGAGCTCCTCAAGGCCGCGCTCGAGGGCGACTTCATGGGCGCCCGCAAGCTCCTCGACACGATGCTGATCGACGAAGGGCTCGCGGGCGAGGACATTATCCGCGCGGTCCACAAGGGCGTCTTCGACCTGCCGATCCCCGACAAGCAGAAGGTCGAGCTTGTCGACAAGATCGGCGAAATCGACTTCCGGATGGTCGAGGGCTCGACGGAGCGCATCCAACTCGAGGCGCTCCTCGCGCACTTCACGCTCGTCGGCGGCGAGGGGAAGGGCAAAAGGTAGCCTATCCTACCGCCGTGAGCGCGGCGTCAATGGCGACCTCGAGGTCCGCGGCGGTCACGGTCCCGACCCACGTGCGCCTCACCCTCCCCTCGCCGTCGACAAGCACGAGGGTCGGCAGCGCATTGGCCCCGTACCTCGGGCCCACGAATTCCCCGCGGGTGTCCATCGCAAAGTACCAACCCCGGTCCTCGTGGGTCTCGTTGAACGCGGAGTACGCGTGGAGCCAGTCCTTGAGTTCCTGGGGAGTCTCCGAGTAGTCCACGTCGACGGTGAGGATCTGGAGGCGCGAGGGCGGATAGACGGACCGCACGAGCGCAAGCTGGCGGATCTCCTCCCGGCAGGGCGGGCACCAAGTGGCCATGAAGTCGATCAGCACCGCGGTTCCGCCCGGTCGGGCGCTCAGGTTCGCGGTCGTGCCGTTTGCGGCCGCCACGAGCACCGCGGGCGCGCCGTCGACCCGCGCCATGCTGAACGTGGAACCGTTCAGCGTCCCGAGCGTGAAGGTGGGTGCGACGCGCAGCTCGTCGAAGGAGCGGGCGCCCACGTAGGGCTCGGCAAGGTACGTGCCGACGGTAAGGACGCTCATGAGCGCGACCACGAGCTTGAAGCGGGGGCTCGGCATCCGTGTCGCGCTGTCCCACGGAAGGCGGCTATCTAAGGTTTGTCGGGCCAACCGCTTGGCTAAAGGCGGCGGCGCGGGGGCTTGAGGAGCAAACGCATCTCGCGGGTCCGGTCGAACCCAAAGCGCGCGTAGACGCCCCGGGCTTCTTCGGAGGCGTGGAGTGTCATCCGGTCGAGCCCCGCGGCCTTCGACCACCGGACGGCCTCGCGCGTGATGCGGGTCGCAAAGCCCCGGCCGCGGAACTCGGGGGCCGTGTAGACTGAGAGGAGGTACGCCTGCTTGGTCCCCTTCCACCCCGGGCGCGGCTGGGCCTCCTGGACCCACACGCAGCCGCTTGCCACGGGCGCACCGCGGACCTCGACGACCCAACCGACGAGCCTGCCCGACTTGATCCGCTGGCGTGCCCACCGGCGGTACACAGGGTCGGCGGCGTCGAGGTCGCGGGTCTTCCGCCCGCCGATGTCCTCCCACATCTTGCGCCGGTGGAGCACCAGGAGGTCGAGGTCCCGCAGGCCGGCGCGACGAACGACTTCGGGGGGCATTGGGGGGCCTCAACGGCGGGGCGGGATTTGGGGCTTGCCTTGCCCTTTAGCGCAGCCGGGAACGGCGCTCAGCGCTAACGAACCGGAGGACCAGGACCGCCATGGTCGCGCCGGTGGCCAGGACCGCAAGAGGGACGATGACCGCTGTAAGGAAGTCAAGGGGGGCCGCCCTCGGCGCGCGCTCCACGGAGGGCGGAGAGTCGACCTGGACGAATGCGATGGCGAAGAGGCGGCTTTCGACCCACGAGGGGTCGGCCGTGAAGTTGATCCGCCCGGAAAAGGAGGCGTTGCCCTCGAGCGCGAGGCGGACGCCCGAAAGGTACTCGCGGACGAGGAAGCGGCGCTCGCCCCCGCCCGGAGGCGGGGCGGCAGGGTCTTCAACAAGGAGCACGCGGAGCGTGACCGCAGAGCCCGTGAGGTCGAGGGGGGAGAAGACCTCGTAGTCGAGGAACCCTCGGTCGATGACCAGCGCGCCGCTGAGGTTGATCGAGGCGTCCGGGGCCCGCGCGCGGGACGCGCTGTACGATGACCGGAGGTGGCCGAGAGTCTGGGGGCCGCCGCCGAATTCGGCGAAGAGCCCGTCGAAGCGGGCGACGGGGACGATCTCCGACCCGTAGTACTGCGTGAAACGCGCGTGGGGGGCGAGGAACTGCGCGTAGGCCACGGTCCCGGGGGGCGTTTCGTTGAGGAGCGCGATTGCGGCCTGGCTCGCGTTCTCGTTGAGGGGCCCGCCGGTGCCGACGTGGTGCTCGAAGAGGACCGTCCGGTTGTCGAGGCCCTGGTGTGTGGCCGATGGCGCGCCAAAGCCGAAGACCGCGGCTTGGAGGACCTCGAACCGGTCGCGCGCCGCGGGCTCTGCGGAAACCCCAGGGGGCAAGGTGCTAGCCAAGACCAAGCCGGAGGCAAGGACGGCGCACAGGGGCCCCGCTCGACGCACGGCCGGCCGACCTCTTGGTGTGCAAAAAGGTTTCGTGCCGTCCGGGAGCGGGTAGGTCCTACAGCCGGTTCCAGCCTTCTTGCATCCGCTTGCGGATCCGGTCATGGTCGACCGCCGAAAGCTCGCCTTCGGCCCCCGCGCCGAAGGGCACATCCGTTGAGGGTCCGGCAAGGACGACATCCCCGGGCTTCACGTCGCGCTCCGGCTCGGCGGTCGGCCCGGCCGATGCGGCTTGCGAAGCGAGCTCCACGGCTTCGGCCAAGTTGACCTGGTGCTCGGGCGCCCCGACCATTGGGATCCCCTCGCCCGGCGACGCCTCCGAGGGGGCGGGCTCCTCGGCGACCTCCACGATCTCCACGCGCTCTTCCCGGATCGGCGCAAGTGTGAGTTCGAGGTCGGAGCCCAGCCGCTCTGCGTCCGTCGACACCGGTTCGAGGTCTTCGCTGCGGTGGCGGCGCTTGGCGGGCTCGACGCCCGCGTGTTCCGGCGATTCCCCTGCCGCGAGCGCGACCATCTCGATGGGGGAGTGCGCACCTTCGCGGGTGTGGCGCTCGATCTCGTCGGCCTCGGCCTTCGCGCGCTTCGCGGCGCGGGCGACCTCCGCGGAGGCCTCGGCGTCCTTGTCCGCCCTCTTCTGCTCGCGGATTTCGCGCAGGATGTCCGCGGCCGAGCGGTTCTTCCTCGAGACCTTCGAATCCGTTTCGCTCGTGTCGGCCTCCGCGTCGACCTCGGTGGACCCGTGGGTCACCTCGAAGGAGGGCGCAAGCGGCTTGGCTCGCGTCTCTTGCCATTCGCCCTTCCGCGGCTCGCGGGCGCGTTGGGAAGCGCCCTCGTGTTCGGCGCTGGCGTGCGCCCCCTCCGTTGGGACCGGCTTTCGCTTCGCGGTCTCGGCTTTCCTCGCGGGCCCGTCCGTTTCGGCCAGCGCACGCTTGACCCATCGGTCGACCTTTTCTTTCTGCGACGGCGAGAGCTCCGCGCGGTCTGCGCTCTTGGCGATTTGGACCCGGCTCGGCGCCTCGTGGCGGGACGCCTCAGGGCGGGTCTGCGCCTCGACGGTGGCGATGGCCTCGCGCACAAGGGCGGGGGCCGCGGCGGGCTTCTTGACCGGCGGGTGCGGGCCTGCGGGAGGCTTGGGCGTCGGGAGGGGCTCCTCGCCGGCGATGCGTGCGCGCTGCCTGCCGCGGCGGTCGAACATGGGGCCCGCAGAGAAGTCGGGGTCGAAAGCCTCGGGGGCCTCGGCCACGGCCACGCCGTCCGCCCCTATGTGCGCAAGGATGCCACCGAGGTCCTCCTCGTCGGCCTTCGGGTGCGACGGCGCCTTGCGCCGCGCCTCGAAGCTTGCGTTCTCCAGGTGCTCGAGCGCATCGTAGCGCATCTCGGCAGTGAGGGCGTTGGCCTCGAGGGAGCGCGGGTGCGCGGCTTCGGGGGCCGCGGGGGGCCTCTGGCCGACCGTCCCGTCCTCGCCGAATTCCGCCATGTCCGCAAACGAACGCGCGCCCCTCCGCATCGCATGGAGTGTGTGCGTGCGCCGCAGGCGCTTCTCGAGTTTGGCCCGCGCAACCGGGTTCACGGAGGTGCCATAGATGTGGTAGAGCTTGCTCGGCCGGAAGTTGTGGGCCGCACCGGGGCCCTCGGCCCCCGCCCCCCGCGGACCCGAGGCGAAGGCAATCGTGCGCGGCAGGTCGAGCTCGACTGCGGGCGTTTTCAGCGCCTTGAAGCGGCGGTCGCCGCGCGCGGGCGGCGTCGAGGCGAGGAACCCGGCCACGACCTGGCGCGACCTCTCGTCGAGCCCGCCCGAGGACTCCTCCTCGCGGGCCATGAGCTCGCTGTAGCGCAAGTCGGGGCCGCCGCCGAAGAGTCGAGGGAAACGCAGCCGCGGCCGGGGGGACCATTCGGCCGTGGCAGCGGAGCCGCGACCCCGCGAAGGCCCGCCCGCTCGGGCGGTGATCTCGTTCAGGCGCTCGATGAGGGCGTTCGCCTCCACCTGCGCTCGGCGGTCGAGGCCGCGGACGGGGATCTCGGAGGGCTGCCTGGAAACGCGCGAGGCCGGGATCCTCGCCGTGATCGGCGGGACCATCCGTTCCTGGACCTTCATCTGCGTGACCGCGCCGCCTACGAGGGCAAACGCGAGCACGGAGAAGAGCGCGTCGGGGCCCGCGCGCATGATCGCCGCAAGGTTTCCAAGGACATACTCGAGGATCGGGAAATCAAAGGGCAGCGACCCCAGTGCGCCCGTGTAGCCGGCTTCCACGAGGCTCCTCACGGCGGCCGGAACGCCGGCGGTCGTCGACGCGAGGACCGCGAAGGCGCCGAAGGCGACGGAGATCGGGATCAGCGCGGCGACGGCGCCGCGAAGCGGCGTGCCGGCCTTCCGGCCCCCGACGTACCCCGCCACAGCGGGCCCGAGGACGGGGATCCACCAGAGGAGCAGGGAGAGGAGGGTGATCCAGAACGCCCCGCGGTACACGCCGTGTTTGGCCTGGAGCGCACTCACGGAGCCCACTTCGATCTGGATCTTGTCTACGGCGTCTTCGTTGAGTCCCGCGGGCTTCATTTGCCGGCGCCTCGAGGTCCGGACGACCTCTTCGAGGTCCTCTTCGCCCTCGCGCAGGACGCGCTTGCCGCGCGTCTGCCGAATCTCATCGCGGCCGCGCGGCGAGCGCCTCTGCCCGCGCCGGGCCGGGCCGTCGGCCTCGCGCTCCGTGGGGTCGTAGGCCACGACGTGGTGGCCGTCGGCCCGCCTCTCGAGGATCGAGAGCGCGCTCCGCAGCCTGGCAAACCGGACCGGGGCAAGCCCGCGCCGGTTCCACTCCCTTCTCGCAGGGCTCCGCCGGGGCCTTGCGGCCAACCGCGCGTGCGCTGCGCGGGGCCTTCGGTCATTCGACTTTCGCGAGCGGGCCTTGCGGCTTTCGACCAGATTTGCCAACAGCATCCCCCCCGGGCAAGATGGCCTTGCCTAGAGTGCATCCCGATTTCGGATGGAAAGAAATCCTATATAAGGCTTCGGAGTGCTGGCCAAACCCCACTTTTTCGCATGGAAAGCACCCCATTTTTGCCCTGCGAATCGGGCGCGCCTGGGGGGCGGCCAAAAACGGGCTACTTCGGAGGGGGCCCGGCGGTGGTCCTTTCGAACTCGCCCTGCAACTCGTCGAGCACCTCGTCGTCCTCGGCTTCCGGCCCGCGCGCGGGCGCGCCCTTCTTCGCCGGAGGCCCCTGGGGGAGCTTCGCGGATTTCGGTGGGCCACCGTTTCCCCCTTCACGGGGAGGTGGCCGCGGGGGTGCGCGGCTTGGGCCGCTGCGCTTCATGAAAACGGGCCACAGGACAAAGAGCAGGAAGAGCGCCCCGATGAGGAGCGCGGCAAGCCCGAGGAAGGCGCTCTCCGACCCTTCGGTCCGGACCGTCACGGCGATGGTGTGCGAGTGGCTTTGGCCGAAGCCGTTCGTGACCGTGAGCGTCACCTGGAAGACGTCGCTTCGGTTGTAGGAGTGGTTCACGAACATCCCCGTGGCCGTCGGCGAGCCGTCACCAAAATCCCAGGTGAAGGTGAGGTTCGAGAGGTTGTTGTCATTGCGCTCCTGGGAACGGGCCGCAGAGAACTCGATGACGCCTCCCGGCGCGTGGACGGACCGGATGCCTAGGACCTCCGCGACGGCGATCGGCGGCTGCGGCGGGACCTTGAGCTCGCCGAAAATCCCAAACGTCGCGATGAGGCCCTCGGGCCGGGACGAGAACACCGCGCTCGAGAGGTTTGCGACGACGGTGTGCGCGTCCTCGTCGACGATCGAGAGCTCGGCGTTCCAGGGCAGCTCGCCGTCAAACGTGTAGATCCGTATCGAGGACTCCACGTACGCGCTCAAGTTCACGGCAATGTCCGTGCGGAACTCGATCCGGATCCATTGGGGGAGCGTCGCGTTGGCCGGCAAGGTCACGGAGAAGCGGTCGAGGACGCCGAGCCCGGCGGGCCCCGCGATCCCCGTCACGGGGCCGAGCGTGGAAGTGCCCTGGCCGACGTACTGCACGAGGAAGGAGATCGGCGGGACCGACCGGTTCTCGATGCGAAACACCTGGAAAGGCCCGATCTTCCCGCTCTCGGCGCCGTCGAGGCCGTCGGAGGCGAGGAAGCCGTAGGTGTGGTTCCCGCTAAGGAGCCGGCCGAGCCATTCATACTCGACGCCCGCCTGGAAGTCATAGGGGCCGAGGCCCACGATGGTCATCGCCTTGAGGGGCTCGGGCTCATGGGAGATGTTGAGGAACACCTCGGAGGGCGGGTCGCCGTCGGGGTCCGTGTACACGACCTTGAACCGCCAGGTCGTGGATTCGAATGTGTTGACGCCGGGGACGGGCCGGAGGTTGTCGAGCGGAACGATGAGGAAAGGCGCCGTGTTGTCGATCACGCGGATGTCGAGAACCTTTTCCGAGGAGAGGCGGAGCTCGTCGGTCACCTTGAGCTTCACGCGGAAGTCGCCCGGGAACGTGTACGTATGGTTCGCTTCGGCGGACGTTCCATTTGTGCCGTCACCAAAGTCCCACAGGAAAGTCAGGCTCTGGTTGTCGGGGTCGGTCGTGCACGACGAGCTGAAGTTGACCGCCTCCCTTGTGCGGTGGGTGAACCCGGGCGCGGGCGAGTCGATGCAGGCAATGGGGGGGCGCCCGGGGATGAGCCCTAGGGTGAGGATCGAGCCGCCCACGGTCTGGAGGTGCAGGGTGCCGCCGTAGAGGGCCGCCGGGCCCGCCAGGGGCCCGAGGATCCCGGGCTCAAAAACCCAGTCGACGTCCCCCGTGCCCGCCGAAACGGCGAACAGGCGCTCGGAGCCCGTGAAGACCGTGCTGTTGCCGACCGCGCGCACGCCGTTTCCCGGCTGCGGGGGGAATAGAGAGCGGTTCCAGTCGAGGACGCCAGAGCCCGCGACAAGCGCGCTGAGATTCGACTGCGTCGCGACGAAGAGGCGCCCGTATGCCGAGGCCATGGGCCCCGTGATCGGTCCGTCGAGCGTCGCCGTCCAAGCGGGCACGGGCGAGAGCGGGCCGAGCGAAAAGGCCGAGACGTTCGCAGGGCCGTTCACGGCAAACACGAAGCCCGCGCCGGCAACCGGGGGGACCGACGTGCGGCCGCCAAGTTGCACGGGCCACCCGGCTGGCTGGGTCCCGGTCGTGAGGTTAAAGGCATGGAGCTCGCCCACGGACGACACAATAAACGCCCACCCGGCGACCACGACGGGCTCGATGCGCAGTGCGGGCTGGTCGGGGGGCGGCACATCGACCGTCGGAAGCTCGCGGAGCGTGGCGGGGTTCGCGACGTCGACCTCGACGAGGCGGTCGGACATTCCAAGGAGGAGCAGGTCGCCGTAGGGGACGAGCGAGGTCGTGGGAACGCCCGAGAGCGGCACCGTCGCGAAGACGGCGCCGTTATCAGGCTCGAGGAACGTCAGGTTCCCCGAGGCGTCCCCGGGGTTTGCCGAAGCCACCACGAGGACCCCCGAAGCGATCGCGGGGGCACCCACGATCGCTGCGGGGGCGCCCCACGACCAGGAGACGTTCGAGCCGTCGTCCCGGCGCACCGCGTAGAGCGTGCGGTTCGTCTTGTCCACGAAAACCAACGTGGGTCCGAAGGCGAGGAACGCGCCGCCCTGCACGTCGAAGGCGTCCTGCTTCCAGAGGAGGATGTTGTTCTGGGGGCTGTCGGTCTCAAGGAAATTCGAGCCGTGAGCGTCCGCGTACCTCGAGAGCCATCCTTCGAGGCGGGGCAGGACCTCGATTGTCGTGTTCGCCGAATTGTCCGTAAGGTCGCCGTCGGGCGGCGTCACATTCAACAGCCTCACCGTGAGGTTGGCCGACCCTGCCTGGGGGAAGCGCAGGGGCGCCTGGAGAGTCACCGCCCCGTTGAGGATCGGGACATCCGAGACGTTCCACGAGGCGACCGGCGTGGGGGCGCCGCCGAAGTCGAAGGTCGCCTCGACCTCAGCCGAACCGCGCTTGTCGCCCCAGTTGCGCACCGTCACGCTGAGGGTCAGGGGCTCGCCCGCGTGGGGCGTGGGGTCGGAAAATGCGATGTCGGACGCTTGGACCGTAAGCTGGGGCTGCGCGCCGAAGGCATAGAGCGCGCCGTCGAGGGCGGGGACAAAGATCATCTCGGCGGCAACGGCCGGCGGCGCGGTCACCTCGTCGGGAAGCGCGTAGGACCAGACGAGCCCGCCTGAGGCGAGGAACACCGCGACCGTACCGTCGCGGGCGGCAGCCACGACGCGGCCGCTCACGGCCGCGGGCGAAGCGAGCATCGAGGCGTTGTCGCCGACGGCCCGGTTCCAGACCTCGGTGCCGTTCGCGGAAAGGTCGAGGGCGCGCAACCGGGCGTTCGTCCCCGTGAGACCGCCCGCCTGCTGCCCGGCCGTTGCCACATACATGAGGGAGCCGAAAACGGCGGGGGTGGCCTCCATGCGGCCCACGTCCGGCGAGGTCCAAAGCGGCGCGCCCGTGAGGGCGTCAAACGCGCGTACATACCCGGCGTCCACGTCGGCCGCAAGGTACGAGAAGCCCGCCGTCGCCAGGTAGACCGCGCCCCCAGCAACGACGGGCGAGGCGCGCAGGTAGCCCAGCGTGACGGTCTGGTTCCAGACCTCGGCACCGGTCGAGGCATTGAACGCCCAGACCGTCGGGGGCACGTCCCACGTGGGCGTGAGGAGGTTGTGGATGCCGGCAGAGGCGGCATAGACGACCCCACCCGAAACCGCGGGCGACGCGATGGCCTCGGAGGTGAGGTTGGCGGACCATAGCAACGACCCGTTCCCGGCGTCGCGCGCGTAAAGCCAGTACGTCAGCGAGCCGTAGTAGACGATCCCGTCAACCACCGCCGGCGACGAGTGCACGAATTGGAACCCGTCGGCCAGGCTCGCGTTCTCGGTTGCGTTCCATAGGGGGGCGCCCGTCGCCGTGTCGAAGGCGAAGAAGTTCGGGCGCCCCGGGGACGCTTCCGAACCCACGAAGACTGTGCCGTTCCACAGGGCGGGCGTTGAAAGGATCCGCCCGCTCGTCTGGCGCGCCCACACGGGGCCGCCGCCGGTCACATTGCGCGCCGTGAGGTCGCGCCCTAGGCCAACGTAGACGATTCCGTTGTCCACGACGGCCCCGCCTTCCGGCTTGTCAAACGAGTTGTTGAGGTAGCTCCACACGACGTGGCCAAGGGGCGGGAGCGTCGTGTCCGTTTCACCCGTGTGCTCCGGGTTCGCGTGGAACATCTTCCATGAGCCTAGGGGGTAGTCGGGGTTCGAGAGGGGGAGCGCGGTCCGGGAAGGCGAGGCGTCGCCGAGCGCGACACTCGGGAGCGCGACGAGGCACGCGAGGAGCGCCGCCGTGGCCCTGCGGGACGACCTTGCCGGAACCAGACGAGCACACCCTTCGAGAATCGCCGTACGCCCGCGAGTCAGGGCCAGGTGCCCGAGCGCCTTCGTGCGCCCTCATTCGAGGTCGCGTCATAAAGGTTGCCTGACGGCCATCGAACGGGGAAGCCACCTGCCGAGGTGGACTTCACGCCCAGTCGACAATCGTGCGGCCCGTCATCTCGGGGGGGCGGGGCAACCCGAGCAGGTGGAGGAGTGTGGGTCCCACATCGGCCAGGATTCCGTCTGCGACCCGCAGGGGCCGTCCCGAGACCGCCAGGAGCGGCACGAGGTTTGAGGTGTGCGCCGTGTGGGGCTGCTCCTTGCCGTCGACGACTTGGACCATCACCTCGGCGTTCCCGTGGTCGGCCGTGATGAGGAGTAGGCCGCCGCGCGGCAGGGTAGCCTCCGCGATCCGGCGAAGCGATTCATCGACCGCAAGGACGGCGCGCTTCGTGGCTTCCAAGACACCCGTGTGCCCGACCATGTCGAAGTTCGCGAAGTTCACGATCGCGAGGCGGTAGGTGCCCGACTCGACGCCGGCCACCACGGCGTCGGCGATTTGGCCGGCGGACATCTCGGGCTTCAAGTCGTAGGTAGCGACCTTCGGGGAGGGCACGAGAAGGCGCTCCTCGCCGGGGAACACCTGCTCGCGCCCGCCGTTGATGAAGTACGTGACGTGGGCATACTTTTCCGTCTCGGCGACGCGCAACTGTTTTGCGCCGGAGTCGGCAACGACAGAGCCGAGGCACTCGCGGACCTCGACCGGCTTGTAGAGGGCGGCGACCTCCCGGTCGAATGCGTCGACGCGCGCCATCGTCGCGTACTGGAGGAGCGAGACCTCCTCGCGGGAAAAGCGCGAGAACGACTTGTCGAGGAAGGCGTGGGAGATCTGGCGCGCCCGGTCGGGCCGGAAGTTGAAGAAGAGCACGCTGTCGCCCGATTTGATGAGGCCCTGGCCGCCCTCGACCGCGGCCTCAAGGGCGGTGGGCTCGACGAACTCGTCGCCCTCGTTGCGAGCGCGCGCCTTCGCAATCGCGTCGGCACCATCCTTCGCCTTGTGCCCGTCGCCCTGCGTGAGGAGCCGGTAGCCTTTCTCCGTGCGGTCCCAGCGGTTGTCCCGGTCCATGGCGAAGTAGCGCCCCTGCACGGTTGCCAGGCGGCCAAGGCCCAACTCGCCTGCAAGCGCCTCGACGTCCGCGAGGTGGCGTTCGGCGCAGCGGGGGGGCACGTCGCGCCCGTCGAGGAACGCGTGGGTCCACACGCGCGGCAGGCCTGCGGCCTTGGCTGCGCGCAGGAGGGCCTTGAGGTGGAGGATGTGCGAGTGGACGCCGCCGTCGGACACGAGCCCCATAAGGTGGAGGGTGCCCGGAGCTCCCGCGGCTCGCGCGAGGAACTCCTTGAGGACGGGGTTCAGGGCAAAGGCGCCAGTCCGGATGTCGCGGTTGATGAGCGTGAAGATCTGCCAGACGATCTTGCCTGCGCCGATGTTGAGGTGGCCGATTTCGGAGTTGCCCATCTGGCCCTCGGGGAGCCCCACGTCCTCGCCGGAGGCGGAGAGCCGGCCCGACGGGTAGGTCGAGAATGCGCGCTCGATGAAAGGCGGGTGAGCTCCCGTGGTGGCGTTGTGGGGGCCCGGAGGGGCAATCCCCCAGCCGTCCACGACAACGAGGACGGCGAAGGGGAACGGCTCTGTCAAGGCTCCACGCGGCGGCAAACGAGGCGCGCGTTAAAGCCTTTCGTGGGGGGCGGGGGGGCGGGCGGCGAGTGCAGGGGGTCGGATTTGAACCGACGATGTCCTTCGACACCGGATTTTAAGTCCGGCCCATTGACCAGGCTCTGGCACCCCTGCGTTATGGCAAGTCAAGGCAGCCCCGCCCGCCCTGCGGGTGGGGACTAATCACGATAATAAGTCAAAGGGGACCGCGCGGCGGCGGGTCGCGAGGGGCCACATGGTCGTCTTTGCCGCCTTTCGCTTGCGGCGACCTTTCGAGGCGCCGGCACCACAGGATGGCCGCGAGGTAGCAGATAATCGTTAGGGCCACTGTCATAGAAGGGACGACCTGCGTGCCAAGCGCAGGGTCAATCCCTTGTGGCAGGCGGGGGTGCGTCCCCAGCACGTAGTCCGAGCAGTCGCCCAGGGCGAGCCAACCACCTGCCAGGGCCGCGAAGGACGCGCGCGGGAGCCGCATCCCCTTGAGGAGCACGCCGGCTTGGACGGCCTCGGCGGTGTGGAGGGCGAGGAGGGTCTGCGTGAGCGGCGCGCGGTCGGGCGCGAAGAAGTCCGCGCGGTAGAGCCAGAAGACAAGGACCGTCCACACGCCGTATTTCAGGAGCGAAACAAAGGCAAGGAGCTCGAGGGCCGGGCTGCGCATCTGTCCGCGGAACCACCACAGCGCGAACACGAGGACCATAAGGAAGGGGCCGGTCGGCGAGTCGGGCACCAGCGGGAGGAGGTACCACGGGGTTTCGTTTAGCTGGGCCCAGTAAAACATGATCCCGTAGGCGACGCCGCCTACGTTCGTGAGGGTGACCGCAAGGGCGAGTACCTTGACTTCGCGGAAGGCCGTGAGGAAATTCAGTGCGCGGTCGGCCAGGGTGGCGCCCTCGAGGTAGGACCGAAGCGGCCTCGACACGCCCGTTGCCCCCCTCGTGCCTAAAGCGCCGCCGCCCTTCAAAACGCCTCTGGGTGCGACGCTCGAGCGCGAGCGTGTCGCCCACCCTCCCCTTCGCGGGTTCAAGTGCGATGTTCGCGTTCGTTGGGGCGGCGGGTTGCCCGGGACGGGCAACCCTCACGTTCTCTAGAGAGGGGGCCGCGGCAAGGGGGCGCGGGAGGCCGCAGTGAGCGGCGAAGGGTTAAGGGGGCGCCCTCACGTGAGTCCTCCGTGCGCTTGGCGGTCCTCGCGGCCCAAGACAAGGCGTCGCGGCGGGTCC
>DATEUP010000219.1:0-3832 GCA_035283065.1 Thermoplasmatota archaeon
CGCGCGACGTCGTCGACCACGAGCGTGTCGGCCGAGCCCACGTTGTACAGCTGGAATCCCCGGGGAGCTCTTGAGGCCGCTGTGAGCGAGCCGCTGATGAGGTCGTCGATGTGCACGTAGGACTTCCGCTGCTTCCCGTCGCCTAGGACTTCGAGCCGCTTCGAGTCGCGCTTCAGCTTCTCCACCAGGTCGACGATGACGCCGTGGGTCGAACCCGGCCCTACCACATTGGCGAAACGCAGCGCGACCGCGTCGAAACCGTAGGTCGCCGCGTAGCTCGAGAGGAGCGACTCGCACGCGAGCTTGCTGGCTCCGTACACGGAGATCGGCGCAAGCGGCGCGTAGGACTCCGGCGTCGGCACGACCTTGGCGTCCCCGTAGACGGTCGATGTGGACGGGAAGACAATCCGTCCCACATCGCGTTTGCGCATCGCCTCGAGGAGCCCCAGCGTGCCCATCACGTTTTGGTCGAAGTGCTCGAACGGGCGCGCGGTGGAATTCCGCACGTCCGGGTCGGCGGCCATGTGGTACACGGTGTCGGCCCCAGGCAGCAGCCGGTTGAGCGCTGCATCCTTGCGGATGTCCGCGGCGACGAGCCGTCCCCGCGCTCCCGAGGGGAGGCCGCGGCGCAACCGCGCGAGGGCCGCGGCGTTTACATCGGCCCCCCGAACCATCGCCCCGCGCGCGAGGAGAGCGCGGACGAGGTGCGGGCCGATGAAGCCCGCGCAACCGGTGACGAGGACGGTCGACCCCTTGAAGGGCGGCATCGGAGGGTGAGCGCGCGTCCCCGTAGATAACCGGATCGACGCGCCCCTACCCGCGCCATCGCAGGAGCAGCGCGCGGTGGTCCCGGTCGAAGGGCTCGAGCGCGCGTTCCTCGATGAGCTCGAATCCCGCGGGCCGCAGCGCGCTTTTCGCCGCTTCGAACACCCGCTCGGGTTCCTTTGCCGAGTCGATCGAGCGGGCCTTCACAAAAAGGAGCGCGAGGCCGCCACGGTCGAGCAGCGCACGGCAATTCGCTTCGAGGATCGCGACTTGGTCGCTTGCCGCGACGTCCTCGACCACGCAAGAGGCCCGCCCGACCATCCCCGCATACCGGTCGGGCTCCCGCGCGTCCCCAAGGATCGGTAACACGTTGGGCCACGCCTTGAGCTTCACGAGCAGTTCCTCGAACGAACGCGTCGCCCTCTCAACGGCAAAGACGCTCTTCGGGTGCGCGAGGTCGGCAAGGTGCGAAACGCTCGTCCCGCTTGCCGCCCCCAGGTAGAGGACCGGTGCGCTCCGGAGGAGCTTTTCGAAGGGTGCGGTGAGCCCCCCCGAGCGCAGCGCGGCGGCAAGCTTGCTGCGGTAGGGGTCCCATCGCCGCCACAAGGCCCCGTCCGGGCCCCTTCGCGTGGCCTCGCCGTAGACGTTCCCCTCGGCCGCCGCGCGCGTGAAGAAGTCGCGCGCGTCCCTCGCGAGGGAGGGAAGCGCCTCGCCCATCGGCGTGAGCGGGGGGCCCTTGCCCCTCACCCGACCGGCGCCATGCACCGCGGGCACGCCTTCCAGTCCTCCTGGAGGAGGTTACCGCACTTCTTGCACTTGAGCGCCTGCACTTCCTGCACAACCGCATCGGCCCCGGGCGAGGGTGTGGCCGAAGGCGGGGGCGCAGGGATCCGGCCCGCTGCCTTGTCGGCCTGCACCCTTGCGATGAGCTTCTGCACGTTTCCAAGCTGGATGAGCGGTGCGGACTTCTTGTAGGGCAAGGCCTTCTCGGACTCCACGACATTGATCGCGACCGGGGACTCCGCCGTCTGGATCGAGTCGCCAGCGTCATGCCACATCGTGCGGAAGCGCACGACGCTCTCGCCCTTCTTCGTCGGTACGACCTCCCAGTTGTCCTCGTACCAGGCGCCCACCGACAGGAACTCGCGGGCCGGCGCGACCTCCGTGCGGACCTCGCCCTCGAACCGGAACGAGATGTTCTTCGCGTGGCCCATCCCCGTGTTCATGACGATCGCGCGGACCGTGTTCGGCTTGCCTGAGCGGAAGGCCTCGCCGACGACGCCAAGGACGGAGATCTGGGGCTTCGCCCGCTCCCTCTGCCTCGAGATGATCTTCACCGCGGCGTCGGCGTACTTGAGCGCCGCCGAGAACGCCTCGGCCTCGAGCTCCTGCTCCGCCTTCTGGGCAAGGACATCCGCCTCGAGGACGACCATCCCGCTCTGCTTCGCCTCGTCGACGGCGCGGCGCACGCCCTCGAGCGTGCGCTTGTAGTAGTTCTTGTTGTCGAGCAGGTAGACCTTCTTGTCGTTGCAGCCCACGCCGAGGTAGTGGCCCTTCGGGGAGATCGCAAGCGCGGTCGGCTTCTGGCTGAATTCGTTTCGCCAGAGTTCGTTGAGCTCCCGGTCGAAGAAGTGGAGGACGTTCGACGTGTCGAACGCCGCGACATGCTCGCCGTTCTCCGAGACTGCGACCTCCAAGATTCGCCCGTCGAGCCGGACGCGCTTGTAGACCGCGGTGTCCTTGTGGTGGAGCAGCAGGAGGTCCGAGCCTTGGCTGAGCGCCATCGTGCGCGCGGTCTCGTCGATGGCGACCGTCGAAGGGAGTTCGTCGAAGCGCTGGTTCGTGAGCATCGATCCGGTCTTCGAGAGCTGGTAGAGCCGCTTGTCCGAGGACACGGCAAAGACGAGGTCGCCCTGGCGCGTCACGAGGACTTTCTCGACCGGACCCGTCGTCTTGTAGTTCCAGATCCCCCGGCCCTGGAGGTCGAAGCAGTACACGAAGGCGTCGTAGGCCCCGGCGTAGATGAGCCGCGAGTCCCGGGTCTGCGCCACGCTCGGGATCTCGCCCCCGAGCCGGTGGTTGAAAATCAGGTTCCCCTCGTAGTTCACGCAGTAGATGTTCCGGTTGTCCGAGCCGATCACGACGATGCCGCCGTCGTCGGAGATCGAGAGGCCCCGGACGGCCTTGCCGACCTTGCGGCTCCAAAGGAGTGCGCCGTTGATCCCGTAGAAATTGATCAGGGACTCGCCGTGGCCGGCGGTCGCGGCCGCGAGGTAGTTCCCGTTCAGCGAATAGGCGAGCCTTGCGACGGGCGCGCCGAGCGTCTGCGTCCAAAGGAGCTCGCCCTGGCCGGTAAACGCGTAGAGGTTGCCGTCTTGGCTGCCCGCGACGAGGTATTCGCCTCCCTGCGAGAGCGCAGTGCAAGTTACCGGACCGTAGGTGCCGTATTCCCAAGCCTTCGCGGAATTCAGCACAGAATCTTGGCCCCCAACTTTCCGCGGCGCAAAAGCCCGATCGCGCCCTTGCAAAATCAGGCCGCGGCCTACTTATTTGTTTCCGCTCAGGTGCGCGTGATGGATCGCGCCCGCTCGCGCCTTGGGCCCCCAGAAGTACATCTCGGGAGGGGCACGTCGGGCGTCTCCATGTCCGCGGGCGGCCCCGGCCCCGGAAAGGTGGGCGCGCCGGAGCGGCAGGGCGGGGGCGAGCTGCGCCCGTGGTGGCCGCCGTTTGTCCTCGGCCTCGCCGGTTACGGCGGGCTCGCGCTTGCTGGGAGCGCTTTTGGCGTGGTCCTGCCGGGCTCCGTCGCGGTCGGCGTGCCCTTCCTGCTCGTCCCTGTCCTTTACTTGAGGTGGCGAGGCCTCCCCCTGCGCTTCGGCGCACTCGGGCGGCCCTTCGTACTCTCGGCTGCGTCCTACGCGCCCTTCGCCCTGTGGGCGGCCCTTGCCGCCCCCGCGTCGGAGGGGTTCTACCGCGCGCTTGCCGCAACGGTCACGGCGTGGCCCCTCGTGGCGTTCTGGGCCGCGGACACGTTCTTCCATGTGGGCGACCAGGACTATTTCACCAAGCG
>DATEUP010000220.1:0-34844 GCA_035283065.1 Thermoplasmatota archaeon
CGTGCGCGCGCGCCTCGCCGGCAAGCGCGTCGCGGCGCGCCCGCAGCGCCCTGGACTCGTCGATGAGCTCGCGCCGCCGCGTCTGGAGGAGGTCGCGCTCGGCCCTCGACTCGTCGGCGAGCTGGGCCTCAGCGTCCCGGCGGTCTAGAAGCCCGCGGTAGCGCTGCTCCGCCGAGGCCCCTGCGCGCAGCGGCTGGCCCGTCATCCCCGTGCTCCACGGCGGGGCGGGCTCTGCGCCCGGCCCCTCACGCCGCGCTGACCCGCCTTCCCCGTTAAAGGGCTTTCGGGGCGCTTGCGCATTTGCAAAGACGTCGGGCCTACCGCCAGGTGATGAACCGGTCGAGCAGGTTGAAGATGTCGTCGGCGACCTCGCCCTTGATGACGCCTTCCTTCACCTTCTCGTCGACGAAGTCCTTCGCCTCGTCGATCGAGGTCCTCGAGCCCTTCGCGATGATCATCGACTGCAGGGGGTCGGCGACCTTCGGGTCGACCGCGTGGCGCGAGAAGAGGTCCCGCAGGCTGTAGCGGAAGAGCTTCGCCTGGCCCATATTGAGCATCGCGCGCCGCCGGAACGAGGCCCCGCCCGTGTTGAAGTAGTTGTGCGAGCGCTTTCGGGGGGGCGGCGGTCCCATGGCGTGCCTTCATTTGCGCCCAACGCCTTCCTTGAGTTATAGTTTACCCAAGCCAGATGCGCGCAAGGGGCCGTCATGCGTGGGCGAACGGGTCGGCCGCCAGCAGCTCGAATCCCGAGCGGCGGATGAGCGCGACCCGCTCCGGCGGGAAGACCTCGGCGTCGTAGACCACGACGAAGACCGTCCGCGACTGCGCGACGAGGTCCGCGATGCGCCGCAGGGCCTTGAGGTAGCTGTCGAACTGGTCGCCCGCATACGTGATGAGGAACTCGAGGCCGTCGAGTAGCACGACGCCGTTGCGCCCCTCGGCGGCGTCGACGAACGACTTCACCTGGCTCACGAGGTACTCGGGCGCGGGCTTGAGGTCCCGCTCCCCGCGGCGCTCGGCCGTGAGCCAGTAGACGAGAGTCCCGGGCTCGAACGCGTAGCGCTCCGCGAGCTTCGTGGGCTCCGTGCGCGAGATGCAGAGCCCGAGGTACCCCTGCCGGACGAGCTCCTTGAGAATCTCGTAGCCGCGCCCGCGCGTGCCCGTCGACTCCTCGAGCAGGTAGCCGTCCCCGCCGCGCACGATGAACGAGTAGGGGGAGAACCCGAGGTTCTGGAGGCCGCGCAGGAAATCCGAGCGCCCCGCGGCCGACATCTGGCCCTCGAACTGCTTGAGGAAGATGCGCACCTTGTTCGCCACATCCGTCTTGAGGAGGTCGACGCGGGCGTCGATGTCCCGGCCGAGGGCGATCTCGGGCCCCCGGATCTCCACGTGCTCGAAGAACGGGTCGACGCCGCGGAGGGTCTCGATCCGGCGCAGGGCCTCGGAAGCCGGCAGCGCGCACTTCTCGAGCACCTTGTTGAAAAGGTGCACGAGCATGGCCTTCTTCACGATCGGCAGCTCAAAGAGCGAGCCGAGCTCCACGGCCTCCGCTTCGCCGCGCCTGCTGTAGAGCCACGTGATCTTCGGCATCCCGTGGCGGGGGCCCGAGAGCTCGCGCCCGATTTCGAGGGCGGCCCGAGCCGTGATCCACCCCTCGTCGAAGATCTGGTCGATCTCGTCGAGGTAGATCACGCCCTGCTTTACCGTGCGCGCGTAGTTCAGGATCGAGTCGGAGAGCCCGCGCAGGTTCGTCGCGGGCACGTAGCGCAGGTTCCCCTCCTCGCGCACACCCCAGCCCGCCCTCTCGATCACGATCACGGGGATCCGCTTGAATGTCTCGACGATTTCGGGGGCGGGCTGGTTCACGCCGACGTAGACGCCCTCCATCCCCTCGTTCACGAGGCGCTTGAACGTCTCGCTGGCAGGCTTCTTCGAGAGGACGTAGACGCGGCCCGGCGTGATGGCGACCTCGCCCTCGCCGCTCTCGAAGCCCGGGAGGCGCTCGGTGACCGGCGCGAAAAGCAGGACGCCGCGGCGCGTGATGCCGAGCGCGATCGTGAAGTTCATCGCCACGATGGCGACCGACGAGAGCCCCGGCAAAGCGGGCCCGAACACGAGGGGCAGGAAGATGTCCGTCGAAAGCCCGAAGGCAAGGAGGAGCCCGAGGCCCGCGAGGATGTACCGGATCTCGCGGCGGTAGGCGGGCGTGCGCCGGTCTTGCGGCGGGGTGACGAGGATCATGAACCCGACGAGGTAGAGGATTAGCGTGGTGGCCAGCCCGAAGAAGTACCAAGGCTCTCCGAGGATGTCGATCGCGGTGACCTGGAAGTCGCAGAAGCCGAAGCCGCCCGCGCAAGTCCCGGCGGGCACCTGGTAGCGGAAGGTGAGGAAGGCCGAGGTCACCGTGGAGGCGATCTTCGGCAGGACGAGCACCGCGCTGATCCAGACGTGCTGGCGCTCGAGCGCGTGGAACCCCCGCGTGTACGAGAGCGCGAAGAGCACGAAGAGGCAGGGAGAGATGTCGGCGAAAAGGAAGGCGGGGATGAACCAGGGGATCACGGCCGGGTCTTTCTGGATGACCCGGATCGAGAGGTCCGAAACGATCCAGCTGAAGAAGAGGAGGACGAAGAGCAGCCAGATGAAGGACGGGTGCGAACTCTTCACGCCGCGCCGCAGCATGAAGCCGACGACGAGGACGTTGGATGCGAGGCCTACGGCCGGGAAGACCACGAGCGGGTTCAGGTCGGCCACGCGCCCCGCCCCCGCCTTCCCGGCATCGCCCCGCGGCAGATAGGTTCTGGGGTGCGGGTTCGTCGGGGGGCGATCACGCCGCTTTCAAGGCCGCCCGGGGACCGCCTCGTCGCCCCAGAGCCAGAACCCGCCCACGCGGTGGCCGAGCCCCATCACGGTCGTCGCGTGGCGCTCGTAGTAGCCGCGCAGGTACTCGAGGGCTTGGGGCTCGAGGTTCTCGCGGTAGCTCTTCGCCCCAAACGTCCGCCGCCGCACGAACATGAAGTCGTAGAGCACTTTGCGGTACCAGTCCCCGCGCATCTCGGTGGCCGGGACGGGCGTGAAGTAGCACTCCGCGTACTCGCCGAGGAAGGGCGGCATGGTCTCCGAGAGGCGGCACTCGCACGGGCGGATGAACACGTCGACCGGCGGCACGTCCTCCCCGTAATAAGCGCGCACGAGGTCGGGGTAGCCGTTCTGGTACGGGTGCTTGTCGTGCCGGCGCCCGCCCTCAAGCGCGCGGTTCTCCGCGAAGCGGATCTGCTCGATGGCCGTGGAGCACGCGAAGCCGAGCCACAGCTTGCGCGCATAGCCCTTGGTCTCGGAGGCTAGGGCGTCGGCAAGCTCGAGGGTTCGGCCGTACCCGTGCTCCTGGAGCATTTCGCGGTCGCCGTAGAGCCGGCAGTGGATCTTCTGGGTGTGGAACCACTCGCGCCAGAACTCGCCTCCGAAGACCTCGTTTGCGTATGCGATGATCTGCCGCTGGTAGTTCTCGTCGAGCGCGTAGCGGCCGTGCGTCATCGCTGGCGTGAAGATGTGGTCGGCCCCCTGGCGGAAGAGGAGCTCGTAGGTGTCCATGAAGGGGCGCGCAAGCCGGCGGTTGAGCTTCACCATGAACTCTTCCTGGCTTAGGTTCATGCGGTAGCTGATGAGCCCCGTGCGGCGCGTTCCGTCGTCGACGAGCGTCACGACGCGCGGGCCCTCGTTCGCTTGCACAAAGCGTGCGGTCTCCTCATCACTCATCTCCAGAAACTCCGTCGTTTGCATTCCGTTCAGACCCCCCGTGGGTTTCGTTGGCTCACCGCTCCGAGGCTTGCCCCGACTTGCAGCGCGGGCGCGCCCCGCCCGCTCGGCAAGTCCAGGCTGGCCTGGTTGGGTGAAAGGGAGGGGGGAGCGCCTTCAAGGGCCAGGGCGGCCGCCGAAAGGGCGCCTGCAACCGCGGCTGCGGCCATCGTCACGGGGCTGTAGAGGACCTTGGCCGTCCACGTGGGGAGGGGTTCCTCGCCGCGGTGCGCGAAGAGCCATGCCGAGCCCGCCGCAAGTTCGTCGGTAAACTCGCCGGGGTGCCCCTCGCCCCACGCGCAGAGGCCGAGGACCGCGTAGGCGGTGTCCTCCGCCGTGGAAGGGCCGTGCACTTGGGGAGCCCACGAGCCGTCCGCCCGCTGCGAGGCGGCAAGGAAGAGCGCCGCGCGCTCGGCGAGCCGCTCGTCGACGCCCGAGAGCGCCTCGATCGCGTGCCAGGTCGGGTAGTTCGGCGAGACCGAGTAGTGATCGAGGAAGGAGCCGTCCCCCCGGACGTTTGCCCGCACGTACCGGAGCGCGACTTCCGTGAGGGCCTCTTTGCGCGGGTGGGCAAGGACGCGCAACGCCTCGATGGCGTGGAGGTTCGGGGCCACGGCGCCCCGCCGGTCGCTGAGGTAGCACCGGAAGTAGTCCTCGCCCGCGTACGCGTCGAGGAAGGCCGGGGAGACCGCCTCGCCCCCTTCCGCCACGACGAGCGCCGTAAGGGCCGAATCGTCAAGGTCGACGGCGGGGAACTCCCGCGAGAACGCCACGCCCTCGGCGGTCCAGGCCTCCCGGAGACGGCGCAGGGCGCCATGGGCCGCCTGCGTGCGCAGGACCCCCGAGCGGCGCAGCGCATAGAGCGAGTAGCAGCCCTCCATGATCTCGTAGGGGCCGAAGTGGCGCTGGCCTCCGTCCGTGTTCATCGTCGAGCGCAGGTAGCTAAGGAGCGGCGCCTCGACCCGGCCCGCCCGCTCCATCGCAAAGGCGGTCGACGAGGGCGCGCACATGATCGACCCCGAGGGGAGCGCCCTTAGGCGCGAGACGATCCGCTCGGGGTCCCCGCTGCGCCCGGTAAGCTCGATGAGGTGGCCGACCGGGTGGCCCGAGTAGAGGACCCGGCCGTAGAGCGCCTGGGCAAAGCGGCCGACCTTCCTGTAGGGCCACCCCTTGGGGTCGACGGCGAGGCCAAGGTCGGCGCAGCGCTCGACAAGCGGCGGAATGAGCAGGTCGGAACCGACGAGCTGAGGCTCGCTTGCAAGGCGCGGCAAGATCCCGCGCAGGGCGTCGAGGCCGCGCTCAACCGAGCGCGAGTGCAGGCCCTCGCCGCCGCCTGCAAGGCCCGCAAGCGCGGAGAGCGTGTTGAGCGCGCGGTCGTGGACATTGCGGACCGGCGAGCCCCACGAACCGTCCTCGTGCTGGGAGGCGTCAAGGTAGGCAAGCGAGCGCCGGACGACCTCCTCGCGCGGCGCAAGGGGTGTGAGCCTGGCCACGAACCCCGAGTCGTAGGCGACGGAGCCCATCCGGGAGGACCCGATGCGGCGCAGGGCCTCGCGGGCAAGCTCGACGCCGGCCCGCCGCATCTCCGCGGGGGAGGGCTTAGGGGGCGAAGGCTCGGCGTGCCCGTCGGCGCTGCGGTGCCTGGGGTTTCCCGCGCCCATCATTTTGAGAGCCTCTCCATCTTGAGTTCGACAAGCTCGGCAAGCTTGGCATCGTGCGTGAGCACGGACACCGCCTGCCCGATGTCTTTGATGAACGCGGGCGTGAGGTCGCGCCGCTGGACCTCGCGCGTGTCGACGCTCCACTTGCGGCAGAAGAGCACGAAGAGGATCTGGGCGTCTTTGAGCCCGGCCTCGGACTGGAGGACCTCGATGCACGACAGGGCAAAGGCGTTCATCTCGAGCTCGGCAAACGCCGGCAGCGCCGAGATGCGCCGGACGCTGATCTCGAAGATTTCGTCCTCGTCGGGCGCGAGGACCTCCATATCGTCCGATTTGATTGTGATCCGGTTGCCCTGGATGATGTGACCAAAGAACGTGATCTCGTTTCGCAAGGGCTTAGCCATTTCTCCCACGCTTCCACGGACGGTCAGGAACATTCGACCGCGAAGACTTTTTGAGTCTTCTAGCGACGCTCGATGCCCCGTGGAAGGTATATAAACGTGCTCCGAAGACCCTCCCTGCTAAGCCCGATTCGGGCAATTCTGCGACTTTTTACGACTCCGCGCGTACGTGCGCACGCGCGCGCGAGGAGCGGGCGCCCGGCAGGCAAGCGTGCGCCGCTTGGTCGCAGGAAGTCGCGCCGCGTGTTTGGCCCTCGCCAGCTGCCTGGGGGGCCCCGCGTTTCGAGGGACAGCGGAGCAGGGGCCAAGGCGGGGCGTTTCCCGCGGCTTATCACCCCGGAAAATGCTAATCCGCCACCCGTTCTCGGGCGGCCCATGCCTGCGCGCTGGCTCGGCCCCGCCAGGATGTCCGGGGCGGGGTGGCTTGCCGCGCTCTTTGTCTTTTCTTCCCTGCCCCCGGGATTTGGAGCGTCACCGGCCCCCGTCCCGATGGCGCTTGATTTCCAGGGTGGTGGAAATCTCACGGACATCGGAGGCTTCGGCGTCCTTGGCGCTTCTTTCGAGGCTACGGTCTGGGGGGCTTCGGGGATCGCGGCTGGCCCCCTGGCCGTGAGCGCATCGGTGGGAGGCGCCTACGAATGGGCTTTCTCCCAGGTCGCGGAGGGGTCCCTCACCAACCTCACGCTCGCAGCATGGCTCCCATGGGACGGGGCGGTGCGCGCGGTCGAGGTCTTCGACCTCACGAACGGGACGCCGAGGCTCGACTACAGGGGCCATAACATATCGCTCCCGTTCAACGCCATCGAAAACGCCACCCGCGCCCTGCCCCTGGCGGACCTCGTGCTCCCGCGCGGGCGCCCGGTGAACGCCACGTTCGCGTTCGAAAACTCCGGCAATGTGAGCCTCGGCCATACGGGCTACAACCTCACGCCCTCCTCCCCAAATGTCTCCGTGACCCTGCTCGACGCGGCCCCGGGATTTCTAAGCGAGCTGCCGGGGACCACGTTCGCCGTCAACGCGACACTAAGCGCGCCAGCCTCGGCGGGGATTGAGAACTCTTCGCTCGCGGTGCGCATCGACTCCTCGTCCGGGTCGAGCTTCGCCTTTGCCGTCCCCGTCCGCATCGTCCCGAACCGGAACCTTGCCGTCGAGGACGTCGCGTCCCTGCCCGACCCGCCGCAGGAGAACCGCTGGGGGCTCCTGCGCGTTACGTTCCGAAACAGCGGCCTCGACCTAGCCCCCTCGACGGAGGTCCGGGTGCTCGCCTACAACTCGACGGAGCCGAACCTCTACCTCAACACTTCGCGCGTAGATGTGCCGCCGGGCGCAACGGGCGTGCTGGACTTCGGGTGGGCCCCGCCTTGGTCCGTGGAGCCCCTGAATGTCGTCGCGCTTGCGACGGTCGCCTTCGACTTCGACGCCTCCGATGATGCGCGCACGGCCGTCTTTTCCGTCTTCTCGACAAACCTCCCGCCCATCGTTTCCTTCGCCTCGCCGGCCGAGGGCGCCCGTGTCGCGGGCAACCTCACGGTGGCCGGGACGGTCAAGGACCCGGAGGGAGGCGCCGTTTCGACCGCGTTCTCGCTGGACGGTGCGCCGCCCTTCGTCTGGCAAAACGGCACCTCCTTCGCTTTCGCAATCGACCTGGGGCCCCTTGCAGACGGGCCCCACACGCTCCGCGCGACCTCGACGGACCTGCGGGGAAACATCGGGATGGGGACCCTGAACATCACGGTACTCAACCGCGGACCGAACAGTCCCCCGACCCTCGCCGTCGATTCCCCCAAAGACGGCGACACGGTCGGAGAGGGTGCCGTCTTCTCCGGGACGGCCGCCGATGAGCGCGGGGAGCTTGCTGGCGTGCTCGTCTCGGTCGACGGCGGCCCCGAGGCGGCCGCCAGCGGCACGTCGACGTGGGCCTTTCCCTTCAACGCGGCGGCCGCGGGCGAAGGCCCCCACACGGTCAGCGTCCGTGCGTTCGACGGGATCGACTACTCCACGCCGGCGGTCTTGGGTGTGGTCGTCAACCTGAGCGCCCCCTCCCGCATCGAACTTGCCAACCTGACGCTCCTTCCAGCCTCCGCGCTGCCCGGGGAAGCCGTCGTGCTCCAGGGCGTCGCGGCTTTCGAAACCGGCGTGCTTGCAGCCGGGGCGAATGTGACCGCGCAGGTCCGCGAGTTCCCCGACCCCGTCGCGGCCCAGTGCGACGCCCGCGGCCGTTTCTCCCTTACGCTGCTGGCGCCCACGGCGGTCGGCACCTATACGGTCGACGCGGGCGCCGAGCGCGGCCTCCTGCGAGGAAACGCCTCGGTCCCTCTAAACGTCTCGGCGAGCACCCTGCCTGACATGCAGGTGCTTGCAAGCGCCTTCTCGATCTTCCCGGACCCGCCGCCACCTGGGACGGCGATCCGCCACACGATCGAAATCCTCAACAACGGGAGCGTGGCGACCTCGGCCACGGTCCGTGTTTGGGAGGGCCCGCGAAGCGCCGCCACCCTCCTCTTTGAAGAGACGTACACGTACATCCAGGCCTCTCGCCAGGCGACCTTCAGCCGCGCGTACGCGGCCGGCAACCACACGCTCACGATTGCCGTCGAGGATGTCTCGCCCCCGGAGGCCCGCCCGGCCGACAACACGCTCACCGTCGTGATCGCCGTAGCGGAAGCGCCGGACTTCTTCGTCGAGTCGATCACGGCGTCCTCGACCCCCGTCGTGGCGGGCTCGAATATCACTTTCCTCGTCCTCGTTTCGAACATCGCGGCGACCGGAGGGGTCGTGACCGTCGAGATTTGGGACGGCGAGCCCCTTGGCGAAAACTCGACCCTCATCCACCAGGAGTCGCTCGGAATCGCGGCGGGCTCGCGCGAGCGGGTCCTCGGCTCGTGGCGGCCCACCGCGGGCACGCACGAGATCTTCGCGACGGCCGTCCTTGCCGTGCCCTACGAGTTCGACCGCACGAACAACGAGGCGAACCTCACCGTCGAGGTCCAGGGCCCCGCCGGTGCGCCTCCCCCCGTCTTCCTCCCGGGGCCCGGGGCCGCCCTGGCGCTTGCCGCCTTGGCACCCGCTGCCCTCACACGGTGCCGCTCGAAACGCGCCCCACGCCGCATCCGGGCGCTTGCCCTGGGCCTGCTTGTCAGCGGCGCACTTGCCGCTGCGTTGCTCCCGGCCCCCGGCCAGGGGTCGCTCGAAGAGTCTTCGCGGGTCCCCGGGCCCCTTTCGGGCGTTTGCCAGGCATGCCATGTCAACGCGGACCGCGGCGGCCCCCTGAACCCCTTCGGGCGCGACTACTTGCAGGAGAAGAACGCGACGGGCGGGGCGGCAAATTGGACCCGGCTCGAGGCCCTCGATTCGGACGCAGACGGGTTTTCCAACCGCGAGGAACTCGACGGATCGTACCTGCCGGGCGACCCCGCCTCGAACCCCCGTACGGGCGTGAAGTACACCGCACTCGGGGCCGTGGGAATCGCGAGCCTGCTCACGGGTGCCCTCGCCCTCCTCGCCGTTAGCCTTGCGGGCGTTTGGCTCGGCTACTCGATGCTGGCCCGCCGGAACGCCGGGCGCGCACGAGCGGAGAGGTCCAAGGAGACGCCCTCGGACGAGGATGCGGGCTCTGCGCCAAAACCTTAAGGCCTCTTTCGGTTGGGTCGGATGTGCGGCCCAAGAAACGCCGGAGTCGCCGAGCCCCGTTCCGGGCAAGGCCGGAAACCCCTGCCGCGGCGCTCGAGGTCCCGCGACAAGGGCTCGTGCCGGCCTGGCTCAAGCTGCTTCAATCGGCGGAGTCGGCGGGTACCCTCCAAACCGCCGAGCCCGAACCTGGCGTCGTGCTGTTCGCGTGGTACTACGACAAGTTCGCCGTCAACGAGCTCGGGGAGGGCGCACGCGACCGCGAGGCGCTCCTCAGCTACCAACCGAAGCTGCGGATGCGCGAACGCGCGGCGGACGGCGCCCGCAAGGAGAAGATGAAGAAGCTCGCGTCCGACTACTATTTTCGTTACCGGATGTACCGCTTGGAAGCCGGTGCGGAGCACCGCGCCGTCCACCCCCGCTTCTTCCTCACGTGGGACCTGCCCATCGAAGCAAAGAAGTGGATTCACAACGAGGTCGTCAAGGGGTACGTCTACGTGGACCGCGAGCGGCTCATCAAGCGGCTCTACGACCGCCTCGGCGAGGAGGGCTACGGGAAGGCCACGCCGGTCCCCAAGGCCGACCGTTCGAACCGGATCCGGGCGCGGGCGGCGGAGGGCGAGGCGATCACCGTCAACATCACGCGAGCGCTCGAGGCCGTGGGCTACGAAGGCTTGGGATTCGAGGAGTCCATCGAGGTCGAGATCGCGCGGGCGAGAGGCGGGCGACTTCCGGCCTTCGAGGCGCCCATCGTGGAATTGCGCCGCCTCATCGAGGGGGACGAATTCGTCGAGAACGAGGGCCTTTGGGCGGAGCACGGGCCCCCGGCTCTCCGCGCCGCCCAATTTGCCCTCGTCCGTTCCGCGGCCGCAACGGGGAAGCGCCAGGTCGAGGACCGGGGGCAGGTCGTGTTCTTTGCCTACCCGATTTCGAGGGGAAGCGCGCGCGAACGGCGCGAGTGCTTCTTCGACGCGATCCGGTACATCCGTGAGAACCACCGAAGCCAGCTGCGCGGGCGGTTCTTCCAATTCGCGCCGTCCGCCGAGCCCCCGGAGGACCTTTACGTCACCCATGTCGTGAACGAGTGGGTGGACGACAAGGCCGCGCGGGCCGAAGTCGACGCCGGGCGCGTCTTCTGCGCCGAATGGATCGACTCGCGCGCGATGGCCCAGGAGGTCCTCGAGGGCTTTGGGCGAATCGGCGTCCACGCGAGCACGGGCAGGCGCACGGCCGAGCTCCGCCAGCGCGTACTCCTCATCGACGGCGCGACGCGCCGCCCCTTCGAGCTCGGCTACGGGGCCCAGCTCTCGGCGCAGTTCGGCTATTCGTTCGAGCAGGCCGTCGACCTGTCGATCATCAAGGCCTTCTTGAAGGTCGAGGGAGAATAGCCGCCCCCAGCCGTGGAGTGGAAACGCGCTCCTGGACGCTACAAGTTGTGCGATCCACACGAAATGAAGGGGTGGGTCTGACCTTTTCGGGCATGGGGGGTTAACACTTATAGGGCACTTCGTCGTGGCTGCAAATCGCCATGGTCAAAGAATACACGCTCGAGTCCCTCACGACGCTTTGGGAAGACTACCTCCAGAAGTACGGGCGCAAGCAGGACCTCCTTGAGGTCGCAAACGCCTTCCCGGATCGTCGCTCGCTCACCGTCGACTACCGCGAGGTCGCGCAGTTCGACCCGGAGGTCGCGGAGTTCCTCGTCGAGCGCCCGAAGCAGGCGATCTACGCCGCCGAGCAGGCCCTGCTCAACCAGCTTCCGGCGAACCTCAAGGCGCCCATCCACTTCCGCGTCCGAGAGTTTCCCGCCGAGCTCGCAGACGAGCGCGTCGAGGTGCGCAACATCCGCAAGAAGCACCTCGGGCGGCTCATCACCGTCGAGGGGCTTGTGCGCAAGGTCACCGAGGTGCGCCCGAAGATCCAGGACGCCGTCTTTCAGTGTGTGCGCTGCGGCGCGGCCATCGAGGTCCCCCAGGACGGCCCGGCCCTCAAGGAGCCCCTCGAGTGCTACGAAGACCAGGGCGGGTGCAAGCGGTCGGCCGCTTCCACGAAATTCGTGCTCCTTACAGGGCCCGCCTCCCTCGTCGACCCTTTCGAGGAGCCCCGCGAAGGCCGCACGCTGCGCTTCTCGGAGTTTGTCGACACGCAGAAGGTCGAGATGCAGGAATCTCCCGAGGGCCTGCGCGGCGGCGAGCAGCCCCAGCGCCTCGCGGGTTTCATGGACGACGATCTCGCCGGCATCATCTCGCCCGGCGACCGCGTCATCCTCAACGGAATTCTGCGCGAGCAGCCCCGCCAGATCGGTGGCGCAAAGTCCACGATCTTCGACATCTTCCTTGAGATCATCTCCGTCGAGCGCCAGAAGCACGACTACGAGGAGATCCCGATCACCCCCGAGGACGAGGAGCGCATCAAGATGCTCGCGCGCGACCCCGAGGTCTACTCGAAACTGACGCGCTCGATCGCGCCCTCGATCTACGGGCTCGAGACCGAGAAGGAGGCCCTGATGCTCCAGCTTTTCGGCGGGGTTCCCAAGCACCTTCCCGATGGCACGCGTATCCGGGGCGATATCCACGCGATTCTAGTGGGGGACCCTGGGTGCCTCATCGGTGACGAGCGGATCACCCTTGGGATGGGCACGACCGCGAAGCTGGGGGCCATGGGGTCCTGCCACCTCCAGAAGATCAGGACGCAAGTTCGATTGGGCACGGGCGGCGGCCAAACGGGGTGGGCGACACGGTTCCACCGCTACCCGAACCAGCCCATCATCGAGGTCGTGACGGAGACTGGCAAGAGCATCAAGGGGACCTCCAACCACCCCCTGCTCGCCTGGAACAAGGCGAAGCGGCGCGGCGAGTGGCGCCGGCTGGACCAACTGAAGGTCGGGGATCAGCTTCGCGTGGCGTCCAGCATCAAATGCTGGAAGCAAGCACCCGTTGCGACAGGTTGGAGCGGCCCATCGTATTACCACAAGTCATGGCACGTGAAGGTCCCTGCCAATTACGACGAAGCGCTTGCTTCAATCCTCGGCTACCTCCTGGGTGACGGATGGGTTCGCCCACGTCGTGTGGGTTATCTCGTGGCTGAGGATGAGGCGGATCTCGCACCCAAGCTCGCGCAATTCTTCGAATCGGTGTTCGGCACACAACCAGACAGCGGACGAAAGCGCGGCCGCGTGACCGAGTACCAGGTCGACCGAACCGCGATCGCCACATGGCTTGCTGGCCTGCGCGAGAAGCGGGTCCCCGAACCCATCCTTGTTTCTCCCAACCGCGTCGTTGCGGCATTCCTTCGTTGGCTGTATGAGGCCGACGGGAGCTGCTTCGCAATGGGCCGGGGCAGGACGGCTGTCTCGCTCCGGTCCAGCAACATCGAACTGCTCCGCGACGTCCAGATCCTTCTCCTGCGATGGGGAATTCACAGCCGCGTCGTCTGGGGGAAATCGCCCCGTCCGCACCTGAAGAACGGTGCGTGGGTTCGCGGGGGCCCCAGCGGGCACCTCCAGATCCGCCGCGGCGCATCGATCCTTAAGTTCGCTGACCGGGTCGGTTTTGTCAGCGCGAAGAAATGCGCAAAGCTCGACGGCGTCGTCGCCTATGTCCGCTCCCGACCTCGGAAATGGAAAGGCCAGGTGATTGAGCGCGTGGTCTCGGTGCGCCCCGCAGGTGTGGCCGATGTCTTCGACATCGAGGTCCCGAAACACCACCGATTTATCGCCAACGGGATCATCTCGCACAACACGGCAAAAAGCCAGCTGCTCCGTTACATGTCCCAGATCGCTCCCCGGGCCATCTACACCTCCGGCAAGTCGTCCTCGGCCGCCGGCCTCACGGCGGCGGCGATCAAGGACGACCTGGCGCCCGGCCAGTGGACGCTCGAGGCGGGCGCGCTCGTGCTCGCGGACAAGGGGCTCGCCTGCGTCGACGAGCTGGACAAAATGAACCCCCAGGACCGCGACGCGATGCACGAGGCGATGGAGCAGCAGACGATCTCCGTGGCCAAGGCCGGCATCACGGCGACGCTCCAGGCGCGAACCTCGATCCTTGGCGCCGCCAACCCGAAGTTCGGCCGTTTCGACCCGCACCAGTTCATCATCGAGCAGATCGACCTTCCCCCCGCCCTGCTGTCGCGCTTCGACGTGATCTTCTCCCTCTCGGACAAGCCCAACCACGAACGTGACCGCGAGATGTCGAACCACATCCTCCGCTCGCACCACCGGGGCGAGCGCGACGCGGCGCGTAACTACGCGGTCTCACAGGGCGAGCCCGTCGAAGAGGAGCCCCCGCGCGCGGACCAGTTTACGCCCGTCGTCCCCGTCGACTTCATGCGGAAATACATCGCCTACGCCAAGCAGCGCGTCTTCCCCGTCCTCACGGATGCGGCGATCTCGAGGATCCGCGAGTATTACGTGGACGTCCGCAGGCAAGGCGAAGGCGAGTCGGCTGCCGTGCCGATGACCGCGCGCCAGCTCGAGGCGTTCGTGCGCCTCGCGGAGGCCTCGGCGCGCGTGCGCCTCTCCCCGTCCGTAGAAGTCGATGACGCCGACCGCGGGATCCGCATCGTCCAGTACTACCTGCGCAAGATCGCCGGTGAGGGCGGGGCGCTCGACATCGACATCATTGCGGCCGGCACGTCGAGGGCCCAGCGCGAGGCGGCCCGCACCCTCCTCGAGATCATCCGGGACCTCGACGCCGGCGGGGGCGTGACGGAGGACGACATCATCGCGAAGGCGACGAGCGAGGGGATCGAGGAGCGGCGCGCCCGCGAGATGCTGGGGCGCCTCTCGGAGCAGGGGCAGATTTATGCGCCGGACAGGCGGCACTATAAAGTCGCTTCGAGGTAAGTTTCCCCCCTCGCTCCAGAGGGGTCGCCAGGGTTTATCCGGCCCCTCCCCGTAGTTCCCCCCCGAGGCAGTCCAGGTGCCCGGCCAGGTCTCGATCAAGACCCACCGCGCTCAAGGGCAGGTCGTCGTGGCCATGTGCGACGCCGAGCTCCTCGGCCGAAAGCTCAAGGACGGGAAGCTCCAGATCACCGTGAACGAGGGGTTCTACGGCGGCGACCTCTTCGACGACGACGAGTCGGGGATCTTCAATCTGATCCGCGGGGCGACCTCGTACAACATCTTCGGCGAGCGTGCGCTTGGCGTGGCCCTCAAGTTCAATCTCGTCGACCGCTCGACCGTCCGGCTCGTCGACGGCGTGCCGCACGCCCAAGTGTACTGCCTTTGATTTCCGGGGGCGAGAGCCGCCATGACCATTTACGAACCTGACAAGACCCCCATCTGGGCGATTCTATTGGGCCCGCCCATGGCGGCGGCTTCGCTTCTGGCTGGCTCGTGGGCGTTGGGGACCCTGTGCGGGGGGCTTAGCGCGGCAGGCGTCGTGATTCTCCTTCGAGATTGGAGGGATCCACGTGGCCGCACGCAGAGGCTTCTCACCGAATCGCGAAATCCCTCCGCCGTCCGGCGCCGGCTTGCGATGGGTGAAATTGCCAGGGAGCATGCGATGCCCCACAACAGAACAGGCGAGGAGAATCTCCGAATTCTAGCCGACCGCGTCCGGGAGGCGGCGGCAGACGAACGCGACCCACTAGCCGGCCACGCACGGACCCTCGTTTCTCGGATGCCCGTTTGGTTGCGGACTTGAAGGTCTTCCTCCGCGGATGGAGACCCCCGATGGCCCTTGAAGGCCTGCCCGTTGACACCGGCCGTTCGGGAATGAAGACGGGCCTCCCTGCGGCTACGGGGTTTCCGATTCGGTTCCCTCCCGCCCCCAGCGCCAGGCGTGCTTCACGATCCTTTGAAATATGCCCTACCCTTCGTGCGCGCCGATGCAGTGCTTCCGCTGCGGGAAGGAGCACCCCGGGGCCCACCTGATCGACGGGCTGTGCCCCGACTGCTTCGTCGAGACCGAGAACCCCTTCGTGCTCGACGAGCACATTACAGTCCTCGTCTGCGCCTCCTGCGGGTCCGTGCTTCGAGGAAAGGTATGGCTAAAGCGTATGGAGCCCGACGGCCTCGTGGAGCACGCCCTTGCCGAGCACACCTCCGTCCGGGACGGCGTCGAGGTTGTTTCGCTTACGCGCGAGAAGGTCCGGGGCGACCTGCGCTCCTTTGACCTCAAGGTCCACGCCGAGCTCCGCGTCCGAGGGCAGGTGTTCGCGCGGGACTTCCCCACGCACCTCAAGGTGCGTACCTCGCTTTGCGACGTGTGCAGCCGCCGGGCGGGGTCCTACTTCGAGGCGATCGTCCAGGTCCGCGCCTTCGAAGGCGCTCTGGACCCCGACCACAAGGCGCGCCTCCGCGCGCAGGTCGAGGCGACCGTGGCACGCCTTGGGGAAACCGAGCGGGACCTCTTCCTCACCAAGATCGACGAGATCCACGGCGGGCTCGACTTCTACCTGTCCTCGACCTCGGCCGCGCAGCGGATTGCCAGCGCGCTTCGAGACGAGCTTGGCGCCACGCTCCTTCGCTCCGGGAAGATCGCGGGCGTTCGGGATGGCAGCGAGCTCCAGCGGACCACCCTCTCCGTGCGCCTTCCAAAGTTCATCCGGAACGACGTCCTCGTCGCCGGCGAGCGCGTGTTCCTCGTGCACAAGGTCCACGCGAAGTCGATCGTCGTTACCGACCTCGAGACGGGCGTGCAGGAAAACAAGGGCGAGGACTGGGTGAAGCGCGCGAGCGCCCCGGGCAGCGAGGCGTCGCGCAGCGACGCGGTCGTCGTGACCGTCGGCCGCGAGGAGCTCCAGGCGCTCGACCCCGTCTCCTACGCGACGGTCACGCTTCGCAACTGGGCACGCCACGAGCCCGGCGAGGAGAAGGTCCCCGTCGTGCGATTCCGGGGCCGCCTGTTCCTTGCCGGGTAAACTCTACTCCTTCTTTTCCTCGGGGCGAAGCGCCGCGCGTCCGCTCTCCGCGTCCTTCTCGGCCTGCGCGGCGAGGGCTTCAGCCTCCCCCGCAAGGTCGGCTTCGCGTTCCGGCGCGGGCTTGGCAAGCTTTGGCTGGGGCGGGATAGGCTTCAGGGCGGCTCCCGAAAGGAGCTCGACGCGGTCCTCAGGCGTCGGAGCCTGGCGCTTCTTGTCGGCCGTCGGGGCGCGCGCCCGCACGTAGACCACCAAGACCAGGGTCGCCGCAATGCTCGCAAGGAGCGCAAGGACCCAGTTGTTGAGCGTGCGCAGGGTGTCCGGGACGACGACCAAGTCGCCGCCCGCCAGCCGGACGTCCGCGTGGCCGGGCGCGCCGTCATTCGTCCTGAACGAGATGTTGTGCGCTCCGACGGCAAGGACCGCAGTAAACGTGAAGCGCTTCCCGTCCGTCGCGTTGATGTCGGCAAGCTCGACCGGGTCCATCGCTTGGGGCGTGCCGTCGATCAGCACTTCAACAAAGAGCGGCAGGTCGTCGTCGCCGTCCACGTAGGTCACTTCGATCGTGACCGCCTCGCGTTCAACGGGCTCTATCGGCGCCACGCGCGCGTTGATGAGGCGCGGCGGCCCGTTTAGGGCCACGCCCGAGACGAATAGCTCGACGCCCCGGGAGGCACTCGCGCCCCACGGGTCGGTAACGGAGAGCTTGAGCACGACAAGGCCGCGGTCTTGCGGCCCCGGCGTCCCGGCCAGCAAGCCCGTCTGTGTGTCGACGCTGATCCAAGAAGGCGGCGAAACGAGCGCGAAGGTCAGCGTGTCTCCGGGCGTATCGACCGCGTCGACGTCGAAGGTGAAAGGCACCCCCACGACGGCAGAAAGGCGCGGGGCGTCCGGCACCTCGGGCGGGAGGTTATCGCCCTTGACCGCGACCACCGCGAACCAGCCGAGCCCCAGGGTGGCGGAGATGTTTGCCACAAGGACCCCGCGCGAGAGGTTGACCGCCGCACCCGCGACCTGGCTCCACACGCCTGCAGAAAAGTGCGCGAGCGTGAGGTTTTCCGCAAAGGTCCCGTGGGGCAGGCCGCTTTCGTTGAAGGGGACCTCGAGGAGCGCCCAGCCCCAAACAAGCGTCCCTGAGGCAGAGTGCAATTCGAACCCCGGGCCGGCGATCAGCGCCGGAGGCGAGGGCGGCGCGCCGATGAGCGCTCCGACGCTCCCCCGCGAGGTCTTCCAGACGGTCGCGTTGAAGGTGAGCCCGCCGGACGTTGCCGCGACCGTGTCGGCCTGCCCGGACTCCACGGTGACCGTGAACTCGAGGCGCCGGTAGCCTTCGGCCCCGTCGCGGGCCTCGACCTCGATGGTCTGGAGCCCTTCGGGCAGGGTTACCGGCAACGATGTGCCAGCACCCAAAGGTCCCGCAAGGGAGGAAACCCAGGACACGGTCACACCGCCCGGCGTGCTGTCGGGGTCCGTGACGTTCACCTCGAAGAGCGCGGGCACGCCCGCGAGGAGCGCCGCGCCTGCGGCCGGTTCGACGAGCGTCAAGCGCGGGTCGATGTTCGACGGGAGGATGAGCGTAAGCACGGACGGCTCAACGAGGGCCGAAAACGCGCGGGAGTCGAAGAACGCGCCCTTCACGGCGGCCGCCGTGTAGTTCGCGAGGTCCGCCCGGCCCGTCGCGTTCAACGTGAACGCGCGCAGGGTGGCCGGGCCCACGACCCCGGTGGCGGCCGTGTTCAAGGTCGCCAAGGTGAGATTCGCGCTGTCCCGCAGGGTCACGGTGGCGTTGCGCACGCCCTCGGATGCGAGGTTGAGGACCCGCACGAAGAACGTCCGCGACGCCCGCAACTCCGACGAGTTGTCCCCAAAGGTCGCGCGAGCGGGGTCGAAATCCACGTCCGTGAAGGTCGCGAGGCTCCCGTTCGTGAGGAACACACCGGAGGTGCTGTTGTTCACGGCGGCCCCCGAGACGGTGAGCGTCGACCCGTTGAGCGCAAATGAGAAGGTCGTGTCCGCAACGAGCGCGTTGGAAACGCGCAGCGCCGAGCCGTCGCCGGCCGAGAGCGCCACGAAGTGCCTCTGGAAGGTGCAGTTGTCGAGCGCGGCATCCGAGCCGAAGAAGTAGTTCGAGCCCGTCCCGTCGCCGGAAAAGAGGACGCCGTCGAAGACGGGCGAAACGCGCTCGACGCGCAGGAACACGTAGGACTCGAGGCTCGAGTCCTTGAAGGTCACATTGGCCGCCTCGATGAGGAGCCCCGGGCCGGCGAGGCTGAACCCGAAGCCCGAGAGCGTGCTTGCGCGGAAAAGCACATTGGCGCCCGCCTTGAAGCGCGCGGTGTAGCGCAGGCCCGGGTCCGCCGAGCCCACGACCGAACGGTCGCCCGCCGTGGACGAAGAGCCGTCGAGATCGAGCACTCTCAGCGTTCCCGTCGGCTCGACGGTGAGCGCCTTGGACCCGTTGGCCGTGAGGTTGAGGAGCACGGTCGAGTTGCGAAGCTCGAGGACGCCGCCCGCTTGGACCGTCACATTCCCCGCGACCACGAGCGTGCGGTTCGCGTAAACCTGGGGGGCGCCGGCACTCACGACGAGGTCGTTTCCCAGGTATTCGGGAACTCCGCCAGCCTCGGCCGGAAGGGCAAGGGCCAGGACCGCGATGGAGGCGAGGCCGGCGAGCGCCAGGAACGCCGGCCAGAGCCCCGGGAAGGAGCGACGGCAGTCCCGCAAGCCGCTCACGCCGCGCTTCACCGGGCGGACGCTATTTAGTCATTCTTAGGTTTGCCAGCGCTTTCGCAAGCGCCTCGAAATCCCCCACGGCAAGCTCCTCAGGTCGCCGGTCGGCAATCCCCTGCGCCTCCACGACGGCAAGCGCGCGCTCGGGAGGCGCACGGAGAGCGGCCGCCGCACGCGCCACGCTGTTGCGCACTTTCTTGCGCCGCAGGGCGAAGAGCGCGCCCACCACCGCCGCAAAGTCCGCGCGGAGGGCCTCCCCCGCGCCCGGCCGGCGGCGCATCCGGACCAGGGCTGAGCGCACGCGCGGTTGCGGGAAGAACGCGTTTGGGGGGACCGTTTCGAGAATTTCCACCGTGTACTCGCGCTGCACAATGGCGGGCAGCCGCGCCCAGGCCTTCGACCCGGGCCCTGCTGCGAGCCGCTTGCCGACCTCGGATTGCACGAGGAGCACGACGACGGCAGCCCCGCACGACGCCAGGCGCTCGATAAGCTCGCTCGACACGGAATAGGGGATGTTCGAAACGACACGCCGAGGACGCCCCAGGTCCGCCTTGAGCGCGTCGGCCTCCTCGACCTCGACGCCTGGCAGTCCAAGCGACCTTAGGTGGCGGGCGAGCGCCCCCTCGATCTCCAGCACGCGGACCTTCGCGCCACGCCGCGAGAGCGCGCGCGTGAGGACTCCAAGGCCCCCGCCGACCTCGAGGACTTCGTCGCCGGGCGCGACCCCCGCCGCCATGACCTGCCGCTCGGCGACACCCTCGTCCCGCAGGAAGGATTGGCCCCTCGCCTTCGACGGGGAAAGCCCCAGCCGCTCCAGCTCCCGCCCCACCCTGCCGCCCGGTGGGGCGCCAAGAGGGCGCGCCCGCTTACTTGCCGTCGGTGCGTTCCCCCTTGGGCTCCTTCCCGCGGGGCCGCCTTTTCACGACCGGCGCATACCGGCGCTCACGGCCCTTCCGGTCGATCAGCGCGACCTCGACTTGCGGCGCGTGCACCTTGATCGCCTCGGCGAGCTTCCGGGCGGGCGGGAAGTACGCCTTTGCGCAGCGCACGGGCCCGCGGGCCGTCACGAAGAGGTGCGTGCCCGAGCGCAGCGGCGTGTCGTCGAGCTCGACGCGCAAGAGGTCCTTGAAGGGGACGGCTCGCCGGCGGACTCGGACAAAGTGGCGCGGAAGGTACGCGGGCAGGAAGAGCCCACGCTCGAGCACGACCGTAGGCGTCGAGAAGTACCGCGAAGCCACCGCGCGGGCCGCGCCAAGGACAAAGAGCCCCCAGATGAGGAAATAGACCGCGCGCGGCGGCCCCTGGCGCGGGTCGAGGATGAGCGGCGGCACCGCAAGGAAAACCGCCCCGAAGGAGAAGATCACGACCCAGACGAGGCCGACGCGGTCCTCCCGCGGGAGCTCGTGCCTGTCGACGACCGCGCCGAAGTCTAAGCGGGCGGGCTCACCCACGCGCAGCGCCCCCCACCCCTACCGGTGCACGAAGAGGCTGTACTTCTGCTGCGTGTCCTCGAGCTCGACCTGGATCCGCTTCGCGATGACCTCGTCGGGCTTGTGAAGCGTCGGGACGCGCTTGGCGAGGTCCGCGAAGTCCTTGAAGGGCGCGGCCTTGCGCTCCTCGATGATCTTCCACATCGTCTTCTTGCCAAGGCCGGGCAGGAGCTCGAGCATGTGGAAGCGCGTCGAAACGGGCTGCGCCTCGTTGTAGAACTTCACGAACCGATCGGCCTGCGCGTTGATCATCTGCTTCAAGATGAACGGCAGCTCCGCCTGGGCGGCGTTCGTGAGCTCGCTGTACGAGACGCGGCGCTTCACGTGGAGGATCTTGTCCCGCTTCTCGGCTTCCTTGCCGATGTAGACCTTCTCGCCGGGGAGCATCTGCGTGACCTCGGGCTTCGGGTTGAGCTCGAGGAGCTTGAACTCCTGCTCGCCGACCGCATAGGCCACGGGCTCGTGGTGGTACTGCCCGCCCGTCGGGTGGCCCCGCGGCAGGAAGTCGAGCACGTAGGCAAAGTCCTCCACGATCGCAACCCCCCGCGGGCCCGGGCCGTCACTCGGAAGGCGGGGCCGTGGCCGCGGCGCCGTACTTTCCGACCGTCTGCATGATCGAGGCGATCGTCTTCTCCTCGAGCGTGAAGCGTTCCTTCGAGAAGATCGAACGCACGTCGTCGGGGTGCGTGGGGAGGAGCTCGGCGATCTTGTGGGCAAGCGGCGCGGAGACGCGCTCGATCTTCTCGAGCTCGGCGACGAGCTTCTGCGCCGTGCGCGTGTCGAAGCGCTGGAGGAGCTCGCAGTGCTGGAGCACGAGCTTCTGCTCATACGTGAGCTCCCGCTTCTCCTGCTCCTTGAGCAGCAGCTCGTGGACCTCGGGGATCGTCAGGTGCCTCTCGCCGATCTTCATAGGGATTTCCGCCTCCGCCTTCCAAGCCTGCGTGCCTTTAGATCTGGCGCATCCGGCGCAGGTGGGCCGGGGCTACCACGACGACCTTCATCTTGCCGCCGATGCGGATCCGCACGAGGTACGACCGGCCTTGCTGGCCGACGACCACGCCGGTCTTGCCGTTGAACGTGTTGTGCGGTTGGCCGCCCCGGACACGCGAGTCGATCTCGATGGCCGCCTTCTCGCCCTCTTGGAACCGCTGCATGACTCGGGTGATCCGCGTCTTTCCGCGCTCGCGCGGGGTGACCCTGAAGAGCGAGCGCGTGCCCTTCCTTGGGCCCTTTGAGGCTTTCATGGGTTTTCTCCCTCCGGATTGTCGTGGATCTCAAGGACATCGAGTTCGAGGACGGTGCAGTGTACCCCCAGCAATTCCGAAAAACTCGGCTTCGTCCGTCCCTCGTCGCCGTGGATGAGTTCCTTCACGTACAGACCGCTTTCGCCCCTAACCTCAAGTTCGGCCGTGGTGTCTGCAAGGCTCTTGAGGCGCACGAGGACGGCTTTCCGCTTCCTTACCATGTCAGCCCGTCGATGGGACACGCGCGCGGGTGTCTGTTGATCTATGACACAGCCAGTAAGCTCAGCGCAGGCGCGGTTAATCGGGTCATCCTTAATAGCCTTTTCGAGCGCCACGAGGACGCGGTATGTCTTCTGCCAGTCGGCGTCCTTGAGGGCGGCGACGGCTTCCTTCCTGCACGGGGCAAGCTCGCTCACTTCGACACGGCCGGCCGCCGCCCCGTTGATCGACGCTTCGGCGGCTTCGAGGTCGAGGGTCCGGCGCTTTGGGGCCCGGACCTCCACGATGAAGGGGCGCCCTCGGCCGAGCATGCGCGCGTCGACGTCCTCCCGGCCCGCGCCGTGGAGCGCGTGCTCCTTGCCGCCGAGGGCTTCCATGAGGGGCCGCGCAACGAACTCCTCGACGGATTCGCCGTACATCTTCCCCGTGCCCTGGCACCTCCCGCACCCGCGGCCGCGGCACGAGCGGCAGGGCCAACGGGTTTGGGGGATTCCGCGCGCAAGCTTCCGGTAGCGCCCCCGAAAGTAGGCCGACTTGACCTGGAGGCTCACGGTATTGAAGCGCGAGTCGAGGTGAACGGCGATATCGGGGTCGAGGAAGTCGACGGTCTTGGAGAGCGAGGCCTCGAGGCGAAGCCCAACCTCCCGGTTCACCTCCTGCTTCAGCGTGTGGATGGACGAGAGCCCGAGGCCCGCCGCGTACTCGGATTCCCGCCGCGCGAGCACCGCGTCTACGGTCGTCCCCACGAGAAGCGTGTCGAACTCGTAGCCCTCGAGGGCGTCGGCGGCCAGTTTCGTGAGGGCGTCGAACTCGCCGCAGGTGCCCTCGCAGAGGGGGCATAGGGCGGGGTCGGTTTGGGCTCCCCCGACAGAATCCCTCAGGCGTTTTCCGCGGTGTGCGGAGGTGGCGCCCTTCGGGGGGGCGCCAAAAAGGCGGCCGAGGCAGGTGTCGCACAGGGGCTCTTCCAGCGCGCGGCGCGTGAGGGGCAGGGACTCGGCCGGCTCGGAAACGGGCGCCGCCATGGACGCGCCAATCGGCGCGCGCTATTTAACTCACGTCGGGCGCCGGCGGGGCGATTTTCCCCATGCTGGGTGCGCGATTCCCGGGCGAGCCAGATAACCAACCCCTTAAATCAGTTGAGCGCAGTTGCGCGGCCCGCTTACGGGCGGCGTCCATGGCCAAGGAAAAGAAGCCCAAGAAGGAGAAGGGCGCCAAGGAGTCCAAGGAGTGGCGCAAGGCCCGCTCCCGGTGGCAGGCCCTCGAGGACGAGATCGGCAAGGAGTTCGGCAGCCTCGTCGAGGACGGGTACGACGTCCTCGAGCTCGAGACGCTTCGGTGGGACTACCGGTACGACAAGCTTGTCCCTTACAAGCTCACGAAGGAGCAACTCGAGTACTTCGTCGCCGAGGCCGATGCAAGGGCGGCCAACCTCCCGGCGCCCCCGAAGCCCGGCGAGACCGCCGCCGCCGCGGGGGGGTCCCAAGGTGCGCCGGCCGGCTCGGCTGCCGACGCGCAGTACCAGCGCAGGTCCGAGGTCGACGTCGAGCTCATCGAGAAGTACCTCGAAAAGCGGATTACCCGTGAAGCGCGCAATGACTTCGCCTCCGCCTACAAGGACGCTTTCGGGGAGGACCTCGTGGTCCCGGCGAACCTCGACCTCGTGGACATGTCGTACAGCACGCGGGAGATCGCCGCCGCTGACCGCGCCGTGAAGCTCTCAAAGGCCGAGATCCTCGGGATTCCGGAGGAGGGCAAGCCGGAAGAGGCCAAGGCCCCCGAGCCCGTGGTCGAGGCAGCCCCGGCCGTGGCCAAGCAATCCAAGGCTCTAGCCTTCGCGACGGCGTTCCGGAAGGGTGTGCCGCCGGGACCCGGCTTCGGCGGAAAGTGGGCGTCCTACAACCCATTCCACCTCTGGATCATCCCGAAGAAGTACTGCGGCTCGAGCGTGACCCGGTACTACCTCTTCTTCGCGGTCAACCTCGTCCTCACGATTCTCCTTTTCATCCCGCGGCTCATCATTTGGCCCATCATCTTTGTATACAAATTGCTACGCCGCTTCGCGGCCCCCAGGGTGAGCGGGAAGCTGGCCCCGAAGATCCGGGGATTCCAGGAGCGGCTCGCCGAGAAGCCGAAGGCCGACGCGGACAAGGCCAAGGCGCCGGCAAAGTCGAGCTAGAGTCTCCGGCCGCCCCGCAGGACCCAGCGGGCCGCTGTGTCCACGGAGCGCGCGAACACCGCGCCGAAGCGCGGCCGAACGCCCTCCGCCCTGTTCCTGCCTTTGAGGATCTGCGCGATCGCCGCGTCCGGCGATTCCGCGTCAAGCTCGAGGAAGAGGTAGCCGAGCGAGACGCGGAAGGGCGCGTGCGCGTCCGATCCGCCCGTGACCGGGAGGCGAAGCTCCTCGGCCACCGCGCGCGCCTTCGCATTGTGGTGCTCCGCGCTCTGGGAGTTGAACGCCTCGACCGCGTCGAACTTGGCGGCGCGCACCACGGCCGCCGAAAGCCCCGTGTACACGCGTTCGGGGTGGGCCGCCGATGCGATGCCCCCGAAGGCGTGGATCTCCTCGATCGTCTCCGGCGCGCTGCGGCCCTGCCGGGGCGCCTGGCTCACCCCATAGGCCAAGATGTGCCCATCCTGCGACGTGACCTCGACCCCCGGCAGGAAAAGGAGCCCTTCAGCGGCGCACGCCTCGCGCATCGCGCCGTGGCCGCCGACGCTGTTGTGGTCCGTGAGCGCGACGGCGGCAAGGCCGCGGCTCTTCGCGAGCTTCGCGATCTCGCGGGGCTCGAGCGAGCTGTCCGGCGAGTGCCGCGAGTGGATGTGGAGGTCGGCCCTCAAGGGATCCTTGCCCTGGCCGTCCAGCGGCACGCGCGCTATTTGTAGGTCGCCGTCACTTGATTTTCGAGCCTTCGGGCACGGGCCTGTCGAGCCGGACGACTTCGTCGGCCACCTTGAGGGGGAGGGCGCCCGAGGGCGTCGTCACGCCCGCTGCGGCCCCGCCCGCCTCGTCAAGGCAGGTGGCAAGCGCCACCTGCTGGAACCCCTCGATGTTGAGAGTCGGCGCGCCGCGCGTGCAGCCGTGCACGCTCGCGCCGGGCGCTGCAGCCGGCGCGACCAGCACGGATACGACCCCCCCGCCCTCCGCCGCCAGGAGCATCCCCTGCGAGACCTCGCCGCGAAGCTTCGCGGGCTCGAGGTTCGTCACGACGATGCCGGTCTTCCCTTCGAGCTCGGTCGGCTTGTAGTGCGCGCGCAGGCCCGCGACGACCTGCCGAGTCTCGTCCCCGAGGTCCACAGCCACGAGGTAGAGGCGGTCGGCCTTCGGGTGCTCGCGCACGCTCACGATGCGCGCGGCCCGAAGGTCGAGCGGCGCGAGCGGGGAGGGCCCCTGCGCCTTGGCCGCCGGGGAAAACGACGCGGGGTCGATCGGCTTGATGATCGGGTAGGGCGCGGGGATCCTGCGCCCGACCCCGGGCTCGCCCCGGGCCGCGTCCCAGCGCGCTTTCGAGACCTCGCCCTCCTCGCCGACGGCAAGCCACATCAGCTGAGCCTTGTCGGGCACGAACGGGGCGAGGAGCACGGCGATCGACCGCACGATCCGCGCGCCGTTGTAAAGGGCCCTTGAGAGGGCTTTCGGGTCTTCCTTGGCGAGCTTCCAGGGGGCCTTGCGGTCGATGTAGAGGTTGCCGAACTGCGAGAGCGCCAGGACTTCCTTGATCGCGCTCTTGAACTCGCAGGCGTCCAGGAACGCCGCGGTCTTCTTGACCGCATCCTCGATGCGCCTCTCGACCTCGGCGTCGACCTCGTCGGTGCGCGAGTCGAGGGGGACCTCGGGGATCGCCCCGTATTCCCGGTGGACGAGCGTGAGCGTCCGGTTCACGAAGTTCCCCACGTTCCCGAGGAGCTCCGTGTTGTTCTTGGCCACGAAGTCGTCCCAGTCGGCCTCGACGTCCTTGAGCTCGGGCATCGTCACCGTGAGGTAGTAGCGCAAAGCCGCGACCTCGCCGAGCTCGAGGTATTCCTGCATGTTCATCCCGACGCCCTTGCTCTTCGAGAACTTGGCACCCTCGAAGAGCAGGTATTCGTTTGCGGGGACGTTCGTGGGGAGGTTGTAACCTCCAAGCCCCATGAGCACGGCGGGCAGGATCACCGTGTGGAAGGGGACGTTGTCCTTGCCGAGGAAGAAGTAGCTCTCGGACTCCAGGTTTTGCCAGAACAGGTGCCAGTCGTCGGGCCGGCCCTGGAGCCGGCAGGCCTCCCTCGACGCGGACAGGTAGCCGAGGACCGCCTCGAACCAGACGTAGATCTTCTTTCCCTCGTAGCCCTGCAGCGGGAAGTCGATCCCCCACGGGATGTCGCGGGTGACCGCCCGGTCCTTGAGGCCGCCCTTCACGAAGCTGCGCGTGAAGTTCACGACCTGCGGGCGCCAGCCGCGCCGGCTCGAAAGCCAGACATCGAGGGACTCCTGGAAGCGCGAGAGCGCGAAGAAGAAGTGCTCCGTCCCTCGGATCTCGAGGGGCCCCTTGCAGAGCTTGCAGCGCGGCTCCTTGAGGTCCGTGGGGTCGAGGATCTTCCCGCAGTTGTCACACTGGTCGCCGCGCGCTTCGGGGGCGGCGCAGTGCGGGCAAATCCCTTCCACGTACCGGTCCGCGCGGAACGTCGATTCCTTCGCGCAGTACATGCCCTTGGTCTGCGCCTTGTAGATGTGGCCGCGCTCGATGAGCGCCCTGAAGACCTCAGCCACGACCTCCTTGTGCTGCGCCGAGCTCGTGCGGGAGAAGAGGTCGAAGGAGATCTGGTACTTGGCCATGAGCTCGCTGTTGAGCTTGTGGAATTTTTCAGCGACCTCCGCGGGTGCCAGGCCGAGCGCTTCGGCTTGGAGCATGATGGGAGTGCCGTGCTCGTCGGAGCCCGAGACGAAGAGGACGTCGTCGCCCGCCATGCGCCTGTAGCGCGCGAAGATGTCGGCCGGCAGGAGGTACCCGGCGGGGTGCCCGAGGTGCATGACCGCGTTGGCGTAGGGCCAGGCTGCGCACACGAGCGTGTGGCGGGGCACGGGCGCAAGGCAAGCGGCGAGGCTACATCAAACATTCGGGGGCGCGTACACGCGCATCGGCAGGAGCACACTCCATCGGTAGCCGCAAAGGACCCGCCAGTGCCCGGCAAGCTCGCGGTCGAGCGCCGGGTCGCCGGTGTCCACGAGGAGCTCCTTGAGCTTTTCGACCTTCCCCTCGGCGGCAAGCACGGTGATGTGCGCCTTGCCCACGGAGCGGATGACCTCGGGCGTGACCTGGAGGTTCCCCCGGCCGAAGACGAAGCCTTGGTTCCCGATAACGCTCGCCAAGATCTCGGCGGGGCCCTCATGCGCGGCGAGCGCGGCCCGGATCTCGGCCTCCGTCGCGTCGGCCTTCGTAAGCTTCCTGCCCTTCACGATGTCAACGCCGAGCGTCGTGTGGGCAAGGCCGAGCGCCTCCATGACGGCCCCGGTCGTCGTGCCGGGGCCGATGATGTAGAGCGTAGATTCGTCCCAGCGCTCGAGCAGGTTGTCCGCGATCCCCTTCTTCGAGACCTCTTCAATGTCGCCGCCGTACTCGACCTTCGAGGGCTGGACGAGCCCCTCCGAAGCGGCGACCCTAGCCATCCCCTTGAGCTTGACCTCGATGCGCCCCTGCCGCAAGGCCTCCTCGTCTTCGTCGACGACCTCGCCTTCGCGAAGGCGGGTTCTGCCCCTGCAGAAATCCCCAACGACCTCGGCGGCGGCCTGCGGGTTGATCGCGAAGACGCCCGAGTGCATTTTCACCCCCGAGGGGACCCCGAGGATGGGGACGCGGTCCCCCACGACCTCGAAGATGTCTTTGGCCGTGCCGTCGCCGCCCACGAAGACGATGAGCTTCGCGCCTCGGGCTTCGAAGGCCTCCGCCGCCGCCTTCGTGTCGGACGCGAGGGTCACGGCATCCCTGGGCATCGAGACGACCTCGTGGGGCACGGACGCGCCCCTCAAAACGTTCTCCCCCATGGGCCCCCCGCAAGTGAGCCACAAGGCTGGCACGCCGGCTTGCGCGAGCGCGGCGGCAAATTCGGCAGCCCGCTGCGGGGCCCGAGGCGCGGCGCCCCGCGCGATTGCCTCTTCGAGCGCCGTACCGTCCGTGCCCTTGAGGGCCACACGGCCGCCCATCCCGGCGATCGGGTTCACGAGGAAGCCGATCCGTGTGCTCTCGGAATCGGCCACGAGCCCCGATGCGCCTGCAAGATAAAAGGCGCGGGGCGCCCCACGGCGCCGCGGCAGGGAGAAAAGAATGCCGGGCCGGTTTCGCGGCCCCGGAAAAGCGAACCGCCGTTCAAATGACCTTGAGCTGCCCGAGCACGGGCTCGTAGACCTTCCCCTTGTCGAGAAGGCTGTTCACAAGGTCGTCGAAGGCTTCGCGCGCCACGCCCTTCTTGACGCACCGGTCGACAATCTCGTCGTAGGCCGCACCCTTGGGCCCTTTGTCGAGCTCCTTGACGACCTGGAAAACGATGGCTTCCTGGTCCTCGGAGACGTCTGCCCCCTCCGTCGCGGTCACAACAACCTCCTGGGGGGCGCCGCCCGCGGCCACCTGGACCTCGAGGCGCGCCTCCGTGGGCGCATGGGCCGATGCGCGCGCGGTGGGCGCGTGCGCGGTCTGGCGGCGCATCGAAGCGAGCCGCTCGCGCGCCTCGTCGTCCACGATCGAGCGCACGGCCTCGTCGGCGACTTTCGCGAAGTGGTCGACGTCGACCTCCCCGTAGAAGTCCACGGCTTTCACGAGCCCTCGGGCCAGCTGGAGCCCGTAGCCCGCCTTCACGAGGCCCTCCTCGGTCGGCTTGTCGACCTCGAGGGTCTCCCGCATCGCGTCGATCCGGCCGCGCGTGAGGCGCGCCGTCTCGACGATCCACCAGTCGCGGATCTCGGGGCTCACCTCCGCGATGTCCTCCGGGCGAAGCGACACGTAGACCACGCCCGTCTCGGGCGTGTAGGTCCGAATCTTGCCGACCACCGCCACGATCGCGGGCGTCTTCATGGTCGCAAGCTTCTTGGCCGCCTCGGGCTGGTACTGGCCCGCCGAGACGTAGAAAGTCCCAGTCGGGTCCTCCACGCGCGCGCGGTAGAGCGGCTCCTCGGCCTGGCCGATGTTCTCCACATCGGTGAGGACGCCCACCACGAAGACGCGGTTGACCATCGCGCCGAGCGGCGTGACGACATACGAGGGCGCATACTCGCCCTCGCCCCGGATCTCGAGCTTGCTCTCGTTGAACTCGCCGGCAAAGAGGCGCCAGGCGACTTCCCGCTTGTTGGCCAAGGGGATCAGGCCTCCAGCGCGGTGAGGTAGCGCTCGACCTCTTTCTTCGCGTCGACCGCCATCGGCGAAAGGGCCTTGGCGATGAGCTGGAGCCCGAAGTCGTCTGCGAGCACGTTCCCCGAGAGCTCGAAGGGCCGCGCGAAGAGCGCGTCCTTGAGCTCGAGGCGCACCCACTCCGAGTCCATGGTCTCACGGGTCGTCTCGACGCACGCGTCGAGCGTCTTGCCAAGGACCTTCTCGGTGATCGTGCGGTCGGCGACGAACGAGAGGCCCCCCGTGCCGTCGTCGAGGACGGCCTTGATGCGCAGGTCCGCTTCGCCCTTTACCTTGCCGTGGACCGAGCAGGCGCCCTTCTGGATCGCGCGCCGGCACTCCGGGCACCGGAAGATCAGGCCGGAGCCCTCGCGCACGTCGACGACGAAGCCGCGGACGAGCACGTCGGAGCCCCCGCCGCGCTTCTCGAGGTCCAAGACGCTCGTGGGCACGGGCTTGGCCAGCTCCTCGACCGGCGGCAGCGCCGTGGAAGCCAGCTTCTCGATGGCCGATCGCTCGTCGAAGGTGATCCGGGGGACGCCCCGCCACGCCTTCACGTAGGCGCCGCGCACCTTGACCACGTCGCCCTCGCGCAGGCCGACATCGGTCCAGCACGAGAACTGGCAGCGGCCCGTCTCGTCGGCGGCAATTCCGGAGAACACGTGCTTCTTTACGCCTTTCACATCGACCTCGCGGTCCTCGACCGAGAGGATTCGGAACGTGACTTCGACATTCGAAAGGCCGTCCTTCATGTCCTTCAGCGCAAAGGGCTTCGAGTGCGCCTTGCGGTCAAACGGCGGGACCAGCGAGTCCTCCGCCTTCGTGACCGTGGCGCGGTCGCCGATGTGGACCTCGACTTCGTCGCGGAACTGCTTCGTGTAGGCGTTCCGGACGACGACCGTCTCCCCCTTCTCGAAGGGGAAGGCCGAGTGGTTCCACGCGGTGAAGGGGATCGTCTTCGTGTGGTCGCCGAGGATCCCGGACTTGATCTTCTTCTTTGCGCCGCTTGAGGTGATCTCCTTCTCCTGGACGAAGACCACGCGCGCGGCGAAGTCCACCGAGCGCTCGCCGGGCAGCAGCACGTCCAGCGACTTCACGGCCGTGCGCTGGACGAGGTTGGCGTCCCCGCCCATCTTCTCCACGAGCTTCCGCTTGGCCATGGCCAAGGGAAGCCTGTAGGTGTTCACATACTCCAAGAGCTCGCGGGCGAGCTCCTCCCTGTTCACTTTGTCTTCTCCGAGCACCCGTGCGATTTCATCGATGTGGGGTGCAAGTTGTTCCTTGCTCATCATCTGAGGGCCCTCCTCGGGCTGTCCCCTTCGATACCCCAGGAGGTAATAAACGCGAGAGGGGGGTGAGCGAAAGCTCTCACCTCGATTTCCCGTGGAAGGCGAGGCCCCACGGTTTGTGTTTGCGCGGTGCTTTGAGCGCCACCGCTCGCGTCCTACGATCCTTTCGCGCCCTTTCGCCAAGTGCGCTTTAATTAGGCAAACTGCCGTTTCCGCGAGTGCCCAGAGGCGGGTTCGCCGTGGCCGAAATGATGCGAGCAATCGTGAAGGCCCGGGGCGAGCCAAACGGCACGGAACTGCGCGAGGTCCCGGTGCCCGAGCTCTGCGACGACGAGGTGCTCATCCGGGTCGACAAGGCCGGCATCTGCGGCACGGACCTCCACATTTACACCTGGGACCCGTGGAGCCAGAACCGGATCAAGCCCCCCTTGGTCTACGGCCACGAGTTTGCCGGCACGGTCGAGAAGGTCGGCCGCAGCGCGCAGGGCGTCGCGAGGGGCGACTTCGTGTCCGGCGAAGGGCACGTCGTCTGCTGGCGGTGCAACGCGTGCCGCACGGGAAACGCGCACGTCTGCCAGAACCTGCGCGTCCTCGGCGTCGACCTCGACGGGATCTTCGCGGAGTACGTGAAGCTTCCAGCCACGAACGTGATCCACAACGACGCGCGGATCCCCCTCCGCGTCGCCGCCGTCCAGGACCCCCTCGGCAACGCCGTCCATACGGCCTTCTCCGGGCGGCCGAGCGGCCACACCGTCGCGGTCCTCGGCTGCGGGCCCATCGGGCTCATGTCGATTGCGGTTGCAAAGGCTGCGGGCGCCCGGGACATCATCGCGGTCGAGAAGAACCCCTTCCGCCTCGCGCTGGCCAAGAAGCTCGGCGCGACCCACGCCTTCGACGACGGCGCCAAGGCCCTCGCGGACGTGCGCGCCATGACCGGCGGAGCCGGCGCCGACGACGTCTATGAGATGAGCGGGCACCCGAAACTCCTCGAACTCGCCCTCCAGCTCGCGAAGCCCGCGGGGGGCATCCACATCCTCGGCATCTACGGGGGTGCCGTGCCGGTCGACATGAACGAGATCGTCTTCAAGGGCCTGAACGTCCACGGCATCCACGGGCGGCGCGTGTTCGACACCTGGACCCGCATGCAGGGCCTGCTGCTTTCGGGTAAGCTCGACATCGACGCCGTCTTCACCCACGACTTCCCGTTCGACAAGTTCGACGAGGCCATAGCCGCTATGAAAAGCGGCGACTGCGGCAAAGTAACCCTTCATTGGTGAACCTCCCTATCATGATAGCAGCAGGAACGTGACCCCATGGCGCCCCGCGACCCCGTCGGCTTCCTCCGCCAAGAGTACGACAGCCTTGTCACCCAAGACCTCGACTGGCGCATCAAGCCCCTCATCGGCCCTTCGGCGCCCCGCTCGAACGTGGCCGGCAAGCCGAACGTCATCGTGCTGTGCTCGAACAACTACCTCGGGCTTGCGACTCACCCCAAGGTGAAGGCGGCGGCCGCAAGGGCGGTGCGCACGCACGGGGCCGGCTCGGGGAGCGTGCGGCCGATCGCGGGGACGATGGACCTCCACGAAGAGCTCGAGGCCACCATCGCAGGCTTCAAGCGCGCGGAGGCCGCGCTCGTCTACCAGTCGGGGTTCGCTACGAACGCGGGGCTCATCCCCCAGCTTGCCGGCGAGGGGGACGTGATCATCTCCGACGAACTGAACCACGGCTCGATCATCGACGGCGTGCGGCTCTCGCGCGCCGAGCGCACCGTCTACGCGCACAACGACATGGGGGAGCTCGAGAAGCGCCTCAACGAGGCGGAGGCGAAACCTCACCGCAGGGTCCTCATCATCTCCGACGGCGTCTTCTCGATGGACGGTGACATCGCGCCCGTCGATGAGATCGTCAAGCTCGCGGAAGGCCACGGCGCGATGGTCTACATCGACGACGCCCACGGCGAGGGTGTGATGGGCGAGGGCGGGCGCGGCATCGCGTCGCACTTCAAGGTCGAGGGCCGCGTCCAGGTCGAGATGGGCACCTTCTCGAAGGCCTTCGGGGTGGTCGGCGGGTACGTGGCCGGCTCCAAGGACCTCCGCGCGTTTGCGCTCAACAAGTCCCGCACCTGGCTGCTCTCCGGCTCCCACCCGCCCGCGACGACCGCCGCGTGCACCGCGGCCGTGCGCGTGCTCGAGTCCGAGCCCAAATGGGTCGAACGCCTCTGGAAGAACACGAACGCCTTCCGGAAGGGCCTCGTGAGGCTCGGTTTCGACACGGGCAAGTCCGTCACGCCGATCATCCCCGTGATGTGCGGAGAGTCCTCGAAGGCCAAGGCCATGAGCGAGAAGCTCTTCGAGCTTGGCGTATGGGCCCTGCCGATCGTCTACCCGATGGTCGCCAAGGACAAGGCCCGTATCCGCACGATCAACAACGCGCGCCTGACCCGGAAGGACCTCAACGAGGCGCTCGCGGCGTTCGAGACCGCGGGACGTTCCGCCGGGGTGTTGTAGCGCGCCTCGGCCCGCCCCCCGCAAAGGCTATCGGGCCTCGCGCCCTCCCGGCGCCCGTGCCATCCTCGAGGAAGGCGCCGCCACGGACCGCCACGCAGACAAGAACTCGGACGGCAATCCTGAACGTGGCCGAGGAGCTTGTCCAGACTCACGGGGCAAACGGCATCAGCTTCGCGACGATCAGCGAGCGGGTGGGGATCCGGAAGGCCAGCATCCACCACCACTTCGCCACGAAGGACGACCTCGTCGAGGAGCTCGTGCGCCGCTACAGCGGCGACTTCCTTGGGGAGGTCGACTCGATCCTAGCTTCCCGCCGGAGCGCGACGGCCAAGCTCCAAGCCTACATGCGCCTCTTCGACGCCACGCTGGAGGCGAGCCCCGGGAAGCGGGTTTGCCTCTGCGGGATGCTCGGGGCGGAGTACGCAAGCCTCTCGCCGAAGGCGGCCTCCCTGCTGAAGGCGTTCTACCGCGAGAACGAGGAGCGCCTGGCCTTGATCCTCGAGGCGGGGCGCCGCGAGAGGAGCCTCGCGTTTGCGGGCAACGCCCGGACGGTCGGCATGTCGCTCTTCTCGTTTCTGGAGGGGGCGATGCTCGTCGCCCGGGCGGACGGTGGACCCCGGCAGTTCAAGGAGCTCACGGACGGGGTCGTCCGGCTGCTGCGACCCTAGTTCTTTTATGGGCCCAGAGCCTACCTACCGATAGGGTGGCAGAAATGGCCAAACCGGAACACAAGCAATTTGCCAAGCCAGACGAGACGCGGAAATTCGACCACGGCGTGATGGACGTCCTCCAGATCGGCGGCGGAACCGTTGGGCGCGGTACCTTCCAGCCGGGCTGGCGATGGTCGACACATATGAAGGCGGGCGCGGGGACCGAGCTTTGCGAGGCCCCCCACTTCCAGTACCAGATCTCGGGCAGAATGCGCATCAAGACGGCAGACGGCGCAGAATTTGAGACCGGCGCCGGGGACGTGGTCTCGCTGCCTTCCGGCCACGACGCGTGGGTTGTCGGCAACGAGCCGGTGGTTGTCGTTGACTGGCACGGCGCGACAAACTACGCGAAGGAAAAGTAGGGCACAGGGCGCTCACGCCGAGCGCGCCGCCCGCTAGGGCGGAGAGAGCCAGGCCACCACCGTGAGGAAGGACGAGGAACCCGGGTGGAAGACATCGGCCCGACCAAGGCCGGCGCCGGGACTCGGGGCGACTGCCCCGATCCGGAGCCACTCGCCCATGGGCGCGTAGACCGCAAGGCCGTAGGCGCGGCCGAGGCCCTTGGCAAGGGCTTCGGCCACGGCGGTTAGATTCGCCTCGACCGCCACGCGGGGGCGCGCCTCGGGGCCGCAGGGGGCCTCCAGGCAGGCGTAGGAGAGGTACTGCCGCATCGTTCCTCCGGAGGCGCCAACGCTCGCCCCAAGGAGCGCATCTAGGAATTCGGAAGCCGCGGCCGTTTCGGCCCGGGCCAAATCATGGGGCTCCAGCGCGGACCGCGCGATGAGGCCAGCCAGGGCGAGCGAGACGAGCACGACGCCGAAGGCGCCGTAAAGCGAGGAGAACCCCGAGTTGCGCCGGCGGCTCGGAGGCGCGCGCATCATCCGAGGTCGACCCCCGCGCGGGCAATCCCCGGCCCGAAGGTCCCATCGGAACGCTCGATGAGGACGGCCCGCTCAACGAG
>DATEUP010000221.1:0-11105 GCA_035283065.1 Thermoplasmatota archaeon
ACGTGACATGGCAGCGCAACGCCGGCGGCTTCCTGCCCGCAAACGGCACCGGCGGCCTGCGCAGCATCAGCACGAGCACGTGGGGCGACGGCAACTGGACGGTGCGCATCATGGCATCGGACCTGGCGGGCCACGTGACGAGCGTCACGGTGACCCTCGTGACGGACGCCACGCCGCCCTCGATGCCGCCAGCTCTTGCCCTGAACCAGTCCTACTTTGAGGACCTGGACGTCCCGCTGGACGCCACGAGCGCGCAGGACGGCGGCAACCCATTGCCGGACGCGAGCTTCATCTGGGCCTTCACGGACCGCCTTGGTCCCCTGGCGCTCGGGCCCCTCGTCGGGCGGCAGGTCACCTACAGCGGGTGGACGCAGCCGGGCGACTTCGAGTACACGCTCACGATCACGGACCTTGCGGGCAACAGGGCGAACCGCACGTACGGCGTGCACATCGACGACACGACGCCCCCGGAGATCCGGCTTAGTGTCCCTGCGTCCGCCGACGAAGACACGCCGGTCCTGCTCGACGGATCCCAAACCACGGACAACGACCCGACCTTCCTCGCGAACGACCCCTCGTGCGCGGGCGGCCGCTTCGCGGTGCGCGCGTCCGACGGGACGACCGTCACGATTGTGCTCGTCGGCGTGGGCGGGCCCTTCCCCACGGCGTGCCTCGCGCCGAGTCATACGTTCTCGGAGCCTGGCAGCTACGCGATTACGTTCAACGTCACGGACAAGTCCGGCAACCCCAACAGCACGTCCTGGCCCATCACGGTCCTCGACAAGTCCCCGCCGGAGGTGTCGGGTTTCGTCCTGCCGGCCGTTGTGAATGAAGGCGTGACCCTTTCGCTCGACGCGACGGCGACGACCGACAACGACCCGGCCAACCTGTCGCTCGTGAACTACACGTGGACGATCCGCCGGATCGGGGGCGCGCTCGCCACCCGCTACGGGGGCCTTGCCAACTTCACCTTTATCGACCCCGGCGACTACCTCGTCAACCTGACGGCGCGCGACGTTTCCGGGAACCGGAATTCCACGATTTTGCCGATGCGCGTCAACGACATCCCCGTGCTCGGCAACAGCCCGCCGACCTCCCTCACGCTTCCCGAGAACATGGACTTCCGGCTTGCGATCACGGACGCGGACTCAGGCGATTCCTTCAATGTGACGAATGTTGCGCCGGCCGGCATTGCGGTGGGCAACGACTCGTTAACGGGCCAGCCGCGCCTCACGTGGGCGCCCTCCTCGTACGGGCCTTTCACGATCACCCTCACGCTCTCCGACGGGTTCGCTTGGGTGAATTACTCCTTCAACATCACGATCCGCGTGAGCCCCACGAACAACCCGCCGCCCGTCTGGGAAAGCACGCCGCTCGGCGAACTCCGCGAGAGCATTACCTACAGCTACGACGCCAACGCGCGCGACCCGGCGGGCGACACCCTGTTTCACGGCCTCACGGTGGGCCCCGCAGGCATGAGCATTGACTCGGTAACCGGCATCGTCAGTTGGTACCACACGCTGAGCGTTACCTCGAGCGACCAGGTGTTCGACGTCCACATCTACGCCTGGGACGGTGCGAACTACATTTGGCAGAACTACACGGTGCGGCTGCGCGCAACCCCGAATATCGCTCCGACGATCGAAGCGGCGGGCGCTTGGTCAACGGTCACGGTCGAAGAGGGAGCCAGTTTCACCCTATCCCTCGCCTCGCCACGGATCATCGACCCCGACGACACGCTGCTCAACATCACGGCGACCTCGCTGGACACGGACAAGGTCTCGGTCGAGGTCATCTACGTGGGAGGAACCCCTTCCCTAAGGATCACCGGCGTCTCGCGTGGGAGCGCGGTCATTACCCTGCGCGTGGCGGACCCGTCGCAGGCCGCTGCGGTCCGCGACATCTCCGTCACCGTCGCGCCGCGCGCGACGACGCCCCCTGGCGGCGGCGAGTCGGGCATCGGCGGCCTCATCCCGCTCATCGGCCTCGGCGTTGCCGGCGCGGGTGCCGCGGGCTTCTTCATCGTCATGCGCGGGCGCAAGCAGCGCAAGGAAGAGGTCCCCGCTGCAGCGGCTGCCGTGCAAGCGGTGGCGGCCCCCACCCTTGCCGCGGAAGCGGGCACGGTCGTCCTCACGGCTGAATCGGCGGCTGCGGCCGCACTCGTGGCGGCCGCGGCGGCAGCCGCCCCCGAGAAGAAGATCACCTACACGATCGAGGGGCTCTTCGTCATCTACAAGGACGGGCGCCTCCTCTACTCGAAGACCGACATGGGCCAGGCGAAGTTCGAGGACCCCGAACTCGTGTCCTCGATGTTCACCGCCGTCCAGTCGTTCATCAAGGACTCGTTCTCCTCGGAGGGCGAGCTCAACAAGATGGGCTACGGCGACAACCAGATCATCATCGAGCGCGGGCGCAGCGTCTTTACCGCCGCGATCGTCTACGGCGAGCCCGACCAGGAGTTCCACGACGCGATGAAGGGCGCGATCGAAAACATCGAGCTCTCCTACGCCGGCCTCATCGAAGCCTGGGACGGCATGATGGACACCTTCGCCGACATGGACCAGAAGCTCGCGGCCGTCATCGCGCTTTCCGCGGGCATCACGCGCCGCGAGGTCCAGCTGGCGACGACGAAACAGGAGGTCCTCATGCTCTCGGAGCTCGAGTTCTTCCAGGGCTTCGTGCGCCTCAAGTGCGGGATCAAGAACAACACGCCCTCCGTCATCACGAAAGCGACGGTCGACATCGAGTACAACGAGGATGTCCTGCGCCTGGCCCGCGTCGAGCCCGCGGCCTACCGCACGGCCGGCGCGAAGGTCCTCCTCGGCGTCCTCAACCCCGGCGAGAAGTCGTCGGTGGCCTACTACTTCGACCCGCAGATCTGCACGGAGTCCCAGATTGACGGTGTGTGCCGCTACCGCGACGCGTCGGGCGTCCTCCACACGGTGGCCATGAAGACCCGCAAGGCCGAGGTCGTCTGCCCGCTCTTCTTCACGAAGGAGCACGCGAACACCGCGATGCTGAAGCGCCTTGTCGAGGCGGAGCTCTCCGAGAAGGACTCGAAGGTCTTCGAGATCCAGAAGATCCCGCCCTACATCAAGCACAAGGACGTGTTCGACCTCATCAAGAGCGTCGTGAACGCGCACGACGTCCAGATGGTCCGCGAGTTCACGAAGTTCAACCCGTTCCACGGGGAGGCCTGGTTCTTCGGCGAGACGAAGGTCAAGGGGTACAAGATCGTGATCCGCGCGACGGTCATCGAGGAGACCAACGCGATCGAGTTCTTCGCGGCCTCGACGAACATGAAGGCGATTACGGGGCTCCTTGCCGAGTTCAACCACACGCTGAACTCCATGGTGATCGAGAAGTACAGCGACCTAAAGATCGCGCAGATCTTCGACAGCGAGACGAAGGCCGAGATCGAGAAGAAGTCGCTGATGTCGAACATGTCGAGCGCGGAGCTCGAGGGCGCGGAGACGGAGCAGGGGGGCGACGTCTCGTCGGCTCCTGCGGAGCCAGCTCCGCCCCAGGCAAGGCCCGAGAACAAGGAAGGCCGCGAGATCCCGGAGCCGGAAAAGGAGCCCAAGAACGGCAACGACAAGCCGGGCGAAGGCGGCGGACAAGCCGGCTGACAGGGCCGGCAAACCGTGATTCCGCCCAATACCGCTCGGCGCGAAAGATGGCCGAACCATCTTTTCCCCCCAAGGGGCCCGCTCGAAACCCTTATAATGGCTCCTCGGTCTGGCGGGGCCGTCTGGCGGGCGGTTCCAGGCATGCCTGGTAGTCCGGGCTTTCTTTAAGGAGGGAAATCGGTGGCGACGGGCAAGACAAAGCGTAGGCTGTTTGCGGGCTTCTTCCTCCTTGCGGGCGCGGTCCTGGGGTTGGGCGCCTGGGTGTCGGCGACCACGATCCTCGTCGACGACAGTTTCGGGGCTGACGACCCCGCCGCCCACAACTGGACTTCCGTCCAGGAAGGGATCTGCGATGCGGCGCCCGGCGACACGGTGTACGTCTATGACGGCTATTATGTTGAGAATGTCACGATGTGGAACGCGTCGGTGACGCTCGAAGGCCAATCCCGCGACGGGGTCGTCATCGACCGACAATCAGGCGCGCCCGTGGCCGTGATTGACGTCCGGGCAGCTTTTGTCATCATCCGCAACCTGACGCTCACCCACGGTGACTACGGGGTGCGCACGACAACGACAGCCCACAACAACGGCACGATTGACAACCTGACCATCTACGAGATCAACTACGACTGCATCGAGATCAATGCGGCCTCTTCGTGGACGATCCACGACACTTCGCTCAGCAGCTGCGGCTACGGCGCCATCGCATTCCCAAGCGGGACGGCCAACTCGCAGCACTACGTCTTCAACATCGCGATGACGACGCTCACCAATTACGACGGGATCTACCTGTACGCCGTCTCGTATTCGCGCTTTGAAAACTTCACCGTCCAGGACCCCGGCCGGAACGGGATTTACACCTACAGCTCGTACGAAAACACGTTCAACGGTTTTAGCATCAACTCTTCGGCGAGCTACGGCGTGTACATGTACAACGCGGACAACACCCGCTTCCTGAACGGCTCCATTACGAACAAAACGGGCGGCGTCCAGGCGTTTTACGCGTACATCTCCGACTACGGGATGCTCGACAACATCACGATTGCGAGCAACGCCGGCGGCGGGATCTACCTCCAGGCGTCTTCGTACTGGAGGTGGAGGTCGGTCAACAACACGAACGTGGCCGAGCCGGTTGAGATCTACTACACCTCGCCCATCGTGCTGTCGAACTTCCAGCACGACATCGACACCTCAAACACGATCCTCGGCCTGCCGGTCGTATACTTCTCGAACGCGAGCGGCGCGACCTACAACGGCTCCGCCGGGTGGTTTGCGGCCGTCAACTCCACTTCTCTCAACATCACCCTCAACACGACCATTTCCACGCTGTGGCACGGCGTGCTGGTGCTGCGGACGAATGGGTCGACCTTCACGGACTTCAACTCGAGCGGGAACGCCTGGAATTTCGTAATCGAGGGGTCGCACAACAACACGTTTGCAAACACCCGCATGTCGTCGGTCCGCGCGTCAGGGGGCGCCGGCGGCATCTGGCTCCATTCCTCGACCTACAACCTCTTCAGCGGCGGCCTCTGGCAAACACCGGCCCGGTCGTATGTTGCCATGCGGTTCCAGGCAAGTTCGGGCGCAAACAACAACACGGTGGAAAACGTCACCTGCCTCACGTGGAACTACTGCTTCGACATCGACACCGATATCTCCGACGTGACGCTCTACAACATGACGGTTGGCGATTCCAATTACGGGGTCTACAGCTATTATGCCAACTCGTTCACGATCGAATGGTCGCGCTTCGTGTCCAACTTCTACTACGGGATCTACATCTCCTCAAACACGGGTCAACTTATCGACCGCGTAATGGTGCGCAACAACACGTTCAACCACACAACCTATTACTCACACATCTACGTCGGCTACAGCCTCAGCGGCACCATCGAAAACAACACGTTCAACGATTCGGACTACAACGTTTACGCCTACCAATCGAGGAACCTCGTGATACGGGACAACCTCGTGAACTATTCGCGCACCTGTGGCCTGCGCGGCGATTACTCCGACTACCTGCAGGTCACCAACAACACCTTCCTGTATGGGCCTTGCGCGATCGAGTGGTACTACTCCTCGTACTGGACGCTGAGGTCCAACGAGGTACCCAACATGACGAGGGCCTTCCGGCATTACGTCACGGCGGCTTCCTCCACATCGTGGTTCGTCCACGACATGGACGATTCGAACATGCTGAACGGATACCCGGTGCTTTACGTGATCAACGCCACGTCCGGGTCCTTTGGGGGCGCCTACAGCTGGATCGCGGTCGCCAACTCGAGCAACGTGACCGTCTACTCGACGGTCAATGTGACCCGGAACGACCAAGGGCTCTTCTCGTTCCGGATGAACGACTCGGTCGTCGAATTCACCAACTTCACCGCGAACTGGTGGGGGATGACGCTCTACGCGAGCGACCGCAACACGATCCGCGACGTAAACGTCTCCTCCAATACGGCCGGCGGGGTTTACGTCTGGCAAAGCGACTGGAACCTGTTCCTGCGCGACAGGCTCCGCCCCGACACGCTCCGCGGCGACTACGGCTTCGATTTCGAGGACACGAGCAACAACAACACGATGGAGCAGTTGGACTGCATTCAATTCAGCAGCTGCATCCAAATGGCATACCTTACGAATTTCATGAGCGTGCTCAATTCGACCCTCAACGACTCCTACTACGGGGTTTACAGCGCCGGGCAGTTCGGGCCGCGCGTCGAGGGCAATGTTTTCAATTACTCCTATTACCAGCCGGTTATCCTCCAATACTCGACCAGCCGGCCCACGACCCAATTCCGCATCGCCAACAACACGTTCAACGGCACCAACTACCAAGGCGTTTACTGCTACGCCTGCCTGGGGGGTTCGATCGAGGACAACTCCTTCCGCTCCTCCCAGGTTGCGATTTACCTCTACCAGTCGGATGCCGTGCTGATGGCCCGCAACTCCGTCGTGCAGCAATCGAGTTACGGCTTCCAGTCGGAGTACTCCGATTTCAATGTGGCCGTGGACAATTTCTTTGATCTCGGCGGTGCCTCGAATGCCGCGTTCTACTTCAGCTACTCGAGGTTCTGGACGTTGCGCGGCAACAACGTTTCCAACCAGTCGCTGCCGGTATCGTGGAGCTTTCCCGTCCCGATGGCCAACTTCGAGTACGCCATGCACGATGCCGACGCGACGAATCTTGCGAACGGCTACCCTTGGCGGTGGTGGGTGAACGCAACGGGCGTCTCCTTCAACGGCACGGCGGGTCTTGTCATCCTTACAAACTCGACAGCGATGAACGTAACCGTTTCAAACCCGGTAAGTTGGGGCGCCGCCGGAATCTCGCTCGTCGGCACCACCGGCTCGACATTTTTCGAGACCAACCTTTCCCGGAACTATTATGGCGTCGTGACCTACCACAGCCACAACAACACTTTCCTCGACCTCACTGTGTGGCGGAACACTAACGGCGGCGTGTACCTCAGCTACTCCGATTGGAATCGCTTCCTCGGCGGGGTGTACACCCCCGACACGGCCTACGCGGATAGCGCAGTGCACATCCTCGCCGGGTCGCGCAACAACACCATCTCGATCAACGAGACGAATTTCTCGTCGGGGGTCCTCATCGATAACAGCGCGTACGACAACCGCATCGATGGCGGCAGCTACAACCTCAACTATTACGGCGTGCAGAGCAATTCGTACATCGGGACGCGCGTCGAGCGCGCCTCGTTCGCGGACAACTACTATTATCATGTGTACCAGTATGGCGGTGGCCCGGCCACAAGCTTCAATGTGTTTTCAAATAATACGATGCACCGGTCGCCCAACTACGACGGCGTCTATGTGTACAATGTGGGCGGCGGGGTGATCGCGGACAACCTCATCAACATGACCGGCAGCGACGGGGTCTACCTGCAGTCGGTGACGGGCGTCACCGTGGCGCGCAACCTCTTCACCAACGGCTCGGGATACGCGCTCAACGGCTACTCCTCGAGCTCGCTGTTCATCGTGGACAACGTGGTCACCCAGTCGCGGTACGGCCTTTACCTCTACGACTCGCGCTATTGGACATTCGTCAACAACTCCTTCTCAAACTTCACCGGCACGACGCCGTGGGCGGTGTATTTCAATTCCGCCGACCCCGTGACCGACGCCACCGTCTTCATGCACTACTGGACCCCGGACAACACGATCGAGGGCCTGCCCGTCCGGTACTACGTGAACGCAACGGGCGTGACCTTCTTCGGGTCGGCCGGGTGGCTCGTCGCGGTGAATTGCACCTTTATGGACCTCGGCTCCACCTCGCTGAATACGCGCAACTACTACGGGGCGCTCTTCGTGAAGGTGTTCAACTCCACGCTCCGCGGGTACGCGTCGAATGCCTCCTACTATGGGGCAGCGTTGATGTGGGGCGCGGACAACCGCCTCGAGAACGTCTCGGTGAACGCGTCCTACCGCGGCATTTACCTCTCCAACAATACGCGTGCGACGATCAACGGCGTGTATGTGTCGAACGCCACGAACATTGGGCTGTACCCCTACCTCAGCACGCGCCTGAACATCACGAACTCCACCTTCTACCGGAACTATTACGGCGTGTACCTCGAGTACAGGAGCCAGTTTGTCAACATCACGAACAACACCTTCGAAGCGAACACCTACAGCGCCATCTACACAGAGGGCACGGACGACGTGCGCATCGTCCGCAACACGGTGCAGGGGAGCTTGTACTATGGGATATTCGTCCAGGCCACCTCCGGCGACCATGCTGACCGCCATTTCATGATTGAAAACCGGATCAACACGACGGGCTACTACGACGGCATCCGCGCGGACTACATGTACGGGGGACTCGTCGATGCGAACAACGTCACCGGCAGTGGCGAAGCGGCCATCCTCCTTTACCTCTCGAATGGAAACCTAGTGCGGCGGAACACCTTCCGCTTCCAGTACTACGCCTTCCTCATCTACGGCGACTCGAACCAATTTGTCGACAACGTGGTGTCCAGTTCAACCATTACCATCTACATGGCAAGCGGCGGGGACTTCAACAAGTTCTACCACAACAACTTCTTCACCAACAACACCTCGTTCGTCGACCTCGGCACCTCGAACACCTACGACAACGGGTACCCCTCGGGCGGCAACTACTGGTCGAACACAACCCACACGGACCTCTACACCGGCGCGGCCCAGACGACCACCGGCTCGGACGGCATCAACGACACCGCGGCCAACCTCCCCTACGGCAGGCGGGACAACTACCCGCTTTCGCAGCCATGGCCCCCGTACGCGGTGCTTTTCGGCCCCGCGAACGGCTCCGTGATCCAGGCGGGCGTCACGATCGATTTCAACGTCTCGTTCTACTTCAACACCGTCCAGTATGCGCTGAACAACGGCACCACCTCGAACTTCACCTCGCCCTTCGACATCTCGACCTCGGGAATGCCCGACGGCGACCTGTTCGTCCAGCTGTGGGCAAACGACACCTGGTACAACCTGACGCCGAGCTTCCTCTTCACGATTGACTCGACGGCGCCGACGATCAGCGCGGACGGCCCGGCGCCCAGCGGCACCTACCTGGTGGGCACGCAGCTCAACTTCACGGTGAGCGACGCGCACCTCGCAGCCAACGTCACGCGCAACAACGGGTCGGGCCCCGTGACGTTCGCGGACCCCTGGGACATCGACACGACGGGGTGGGCCGAGGCCGACTACAATATCACGATCACCGCCTGGGACACGGCGGGCAACTCCCGTACGAGCGTGTTCGTCTTCAAGCTCGACTCGACGGCACCCTCGATAACGCTCGTCTCGCCAGCCAACGGCTCCTTCATCGCGGTGGGCACGCTCATTGACCTTGCCGTCTTCGACGTCCACCTCTCCGGGGTCACCTGGGACAACGGCAGCGGCTCGAATTCGCTCGCCTCCCCGTTCGATATCCCGACGAGCGGGTGGGCGAGCGGGACCTACAACATCACGGTCGTGGCCACGGACACGGGTGGGCTCTCGACGATGCGGCTCTACACCTACACGATCGACGCGACGCCGCCGTTGATCACGCTTGTGGCCCCCGCAAACAACACGGTCTTTGAGCCGGGCCAGGTCATCGACCTCGATGTGACGGATTCGAACCTCGTCGGCGTGACCTGGGACGACGGGTCGGGCCCGCAGGCCCTTGCTTCGCCTTACGACCTCGACACGACGGCCTGGGCCGACGGGGCCTACGACATCACGGTTCGGGCGAACGACACGGCGGGAAACGTGGCGGTCTCCGACTTCCACTTCGAGGTCGACAGCCTCGCGCCGGTCGTCGGGGTAAACACCCCCGCGAACAACACGTTCATCTCGGCCGGCACGCCCCTTGACTTCTCCGTCACGGACCCGCACCTGACGAGCGCGACCTGGACGAGCGGGTCGGGGGACACCCTGTTCTCTTCGCCCTTCGACATTTCGACGACGGGATGGGCGGACGGCACTTGGGTGATCCGCGTCAACGCGACGGATTCGCTCGGGCACACCTCGAGCGCGAACCTCACGATCATGATTGACTCCGTACTTCCGACGGTGACGCTCGTTTCGCCTGCCAACGGGTCTTACATCGTTGCCGGCACGCCGATCGACCTCACCGTCTCGGACACCAACTTGGACCTGGTCGATTGGACCACGGGCGCTGCGCCCGCGGCCCTTGGCTCGCCGTTCGACATCAGCACAACCGGATGGGTGGACGGGGTCTACACGGTGCGGGTAAACGCGACGGACCTTGCGGGGAACCTGCGCTTTGCAAGCTTCACCTTCACGGTGGACTCGACGGCACCCGCGGTCTCCTTGAATTCACCCGGGAATGGCTCGTACTTCCCGGCGGGCACGACGATCGACTTGTCGGTCGTGGAGACGAACCTCAACGCCGCCGACTGGACAATCGGTGGAGCGCCAACGGCGTTTTCCTCTCCGTTCGACATCGCAACCACGGGCTGGGCCGACGGCCCCTACACGGTCCGCGTAAACGTGACGGACCTCGCGGGCAATGCGCGCTTCGCGAGCTTCACCTTCACAGTCGACTCGACCCCGCCCGCGCTGGCGCTCGTTTCCCCCGCGAATGGCTCGTACATCGTTGCCGGGACGACGATCGACCTTTCAGCCTCCGACACGAACCTGAACCTTGTGGACTGGACCACGAGCGGGGCGCCGACGACTTTGGCCTCGCCGTTCGACATTTCCACGACGGGCTGGTCGGACGGCCTCTACACGGTGCGCGTGAACGCGACAGACCTCGCTGGCAACCTGCGGTTCGCAAGCTACATCTTCACGGTCGACTCGACCGCGCCGACGGTCACGCTTACCTCGCCGGCCAACGGCTCGTACTTCCCGGCCGGCACGACGATCGACCTCGCGGTCGCGGACACGAACCTGAACGCGGCCGACTGGACGCTCGGCGGCGCGCCCACGGCCTTCTCGTCACCGTTCGACATCTCCACGACGGGGTGG
>DATEUP010000222.1:0-6786 GCA_035283065.1 Thermoplasmatota archaeon
CGGCTTGGCGGCCGAGCCGCACGAGATCCGGGAGCTTGCGGGCAAAGTACGATTCCGCCGTGGAGATCACGATGAGTGGGCTTGCGGCGGAGAGGCCCGCGAGCAGCCAGAGCGTGAAGAGGGCTGTCCCTTCCTCCACGACGCCGAGGAGCGGGAGTGATGTGGGGCCGCCGAGGGCGTGGACTTCGAAGGCGTGCTCGACAAGGACCGCACCTGCGAAAATGCAGAACAGGCTGTAGGCGATCGGCGCGCCCGCGATGAGCTTGTCGAGGTCCGTGAGCGGCAGCTTCTCGCGCTGGCTCTCCCGGCGCAGGGCGAGGAGCCAGCGCGCGGCGACCACGAGGAACGCCGCGCACGCGAGGATCGCGAGGAACGACAGGTGCAAAGCGACCGGATTTCAAAGCACGGCACGGCCTATAAACCGGCCGCTCAAGGCGCGGTCGCGGCATCGCCCGCGGACGGGCGCTTTGTCCGCGCGAGATCTCCCGGGACCGTTGGCCCGAGCGGCCCGTGCCCGGCCCCATCACTTGGCCGGCTCGGCCGCGGCCTCGGGCGCTTTCTTCGCCCGCAGGAGCCCGCCGTCCCGCTTCACGGTGGCCCACCACGCCGTGAAGTACGCGAAGCCCCCGGCAAAAAAGCCCGCCAGACCGATTCCCATCATGATCGCAAGGGGCACCGTGAGAGGCCCGAGGATGTTCGCATGGATGTACGCGAAGTTCTGGCCGCCGCCGCCCGAGCTTGCAGGCAGCGCCGCGATCCCCGCGTTGAGGCCCCCCCAAGCGGCGAGGAGAGAACCGGCCGACGAGACCCCGACCCCCGCGATCAGGTGGCCCCACGCGAACAGGTTGCGCCACCCTGTGTAGGGCACGCCCTTCGTCACCTCGACGTAGTGGTAGAAGAGGGCTGAGAGCCCGCAGCCCAGGACGCAGATGAGCGCAAAGCCGATGAGCCCCACCGTGAACCAGGTCCCGCCGCCGCCACCGGCCACGACCCGCGCCGGGCCCGGCGTTGTCGCCACGGACAGGAAGAGGAGGTATCCCATCCCTGCGAAGGCCACGGCCCCTTCGATGAAACACGCCGCCAGGAATCGGTCCGCCCAGATGCTCCGCTCCGCCACGTTTTCGCCCCGGGCGCCGCGAAGCCCACGCGATCTATTTGTGCGTTCGCTCCACCCCCGGGGCACTTTCCCCTCCGCGGAGGCTGAACCGGAATAAAGCCGGTAAGAGCCAAGCCTAGATGGGGGCGCCAGCGATGCTCGTTCCTTGGACCCCCAAGGGCATGCAAGGACCGGCAGGGCCGCCCGCGACGCGGACGGGCTGACCGCTGCCTTGTTCCCCTTGAAACGTGAGGCGCCGGACGCCCTTCCCGCCACTTGGACACAAGACCCCGGTCACCTGGGAGTTCGCCCGGGGCTAAAAGGCGGGAGGCAGCCGCAAGAGAAGCCCCCTGCGCCTCACGGGGCCCCTACCTTCAACCCCCCATCCCAATCCCCTATCAGTAACGGCGCGTAAAGAGAGAACGATCAAGCGCCCCCGAAGGCAAAGCGCCAGCGTGCCCTGCGCGCAACCTGCGAAGGCCCCCCGGGGGCTCCCGCTCCTCATCGGCCTTGCGCTCCTGCTCGGCGGCCCCGCAGCGTCGGCCGGGAGCGCTTCCCAGCCCGACGTCCTCGACGACGGCGCCGGCGAGTCGGGCCTTGCCCCCGAGCTCAACGTGCTCTCGGGGTGGGTCGCGGGCGAGACCGCCTCGGCCTTCTCCCTCTTCATGAAGATCGAATCGCTTGGCCCCCCGCCCGCCGGGTCCCACTACCAGTACCACTTCCACTTCCAGGTCGACCGCACGGACGGCCAGACGTCGCTCTACCACGGGATGATCCACCACACGCCAGCCGGGGTCTGGACCCGGATGGTCCAGCGGTGGCTCCCCTCGGCCGGCCTCGGCGAGTGGGGCGCTACGAACGAGACCGGCGGGGCCACGGACGTGGCCTCGGGCGTCCTCGAGGTCGAAGTGCGCAAGGCCTGGGTCGAGGCGCCCAAGATCGACATCGCTACGAACCGCTGGACGATCGCGGCCTTCTACATCCACGCCGACCGCGTGAACGTGACGACGCAGGCTATCGAGGCCTCCGACTCCGCGCCTGCGGCGGGCACCATGGGGTCTGCGACCCTCTCGCAGGGCGCGCCCACGCCCCCCGCGTCCTCCTCGAACGGGGCGCTCATCGCCGCGGCGGTCGCGGTCGTCGGCGTAGGCACGGCGGTCATCCTCTTCCAACGGCGCGAGTGAGCCCTCCTTCGGCCCCCCTCGAACCCTCACGCCAAAATACCCTCAGGGCGTTCCCCCCGCCGGAAGGGCCCCCCCGTTGCCGTCCCGCATCGCCTTCTGGCGCAAGCAAGAGGCCGCCGAGGCCGGCGAGTCCCACGCTCGAGGCGGCCGCCTTTCCGACTTCATCTTGGGGCTCCAAGACGGCCTCGTGAACGTCCTCGGCGTGATCCTCGGGGTCGCCGTCGCATCGAAGGACCTCCGCATCATCATCGCCGCGGGCCTTGCCGCAACATTCGCCGAATCGATCTCCATGGGCGCCGTGGCCTACACCTCGACGCAGGCGAGGCGCGACCACTACGACAGCGAGCGCCAACGCGAAATGCGCGAGATGCGGGACCTGCCTGAGATCGAGCGCGCGGAGGTGCGCGAGATCCTCGCGCGCTGGGGCTTCGAGGAGCCCGAGCTTAGCCAGATGCTCGACCGGATCGTCTCGAAGGAGAAAGCCTGGCTCGAGATCATGATGGCCCACGAGCTCAACCTCGCGCCGGTCGAGGACGCCCAGCCCCGCAGGAGCGCCGTACTCGTTGGCGTCTCGGCCGTCATCGGCTCGGTGATCCCGCTGGCCCCCTTCTTCGTGCCGGGCCTTAGCCTCTGGGACGCGATCTTCACGGCGCTTGCCGTGAGCGCGGTCACCCTCTTTGCCGTCGGCTATTACAAGGCGAAGGCCACCGTCGGCCACGCGGGGCGAAGCGGCGTCCAGATGGCCGTGATCGGGATCGTGTCCGCGCTTGCGGGCTTCGCGATCGGCTACCTCTTTGCCGCGCCGAACGGCGCCTAGCGCGCCCGCGGCGCCTGCGCAAGGGGCCTCAGCCTCTCGCGCTCGGCCTCCACGAGCCGCGTGACGATCTCGCCCATGAGCCCGCATGCGGCCGCAATCTTCGGGTCGGCGAGCCTATAGACCTGCCTGGCCCCCTCCCGCTCCCGCGCCACGACCCCCGCCTGCCTGAGGACTGCCAGGTGCTGGGAAACGAGGGGCTGCGGGAGCTCGAGCTCCTCGACGAGCGAGCCGGTCGACGCGGGCCCCTCGGAGAGCCGGTCGAGGATCGCGAGGCGCACGGGGTGGGCAAGGGCCGCCACCGTCCGCGCCTTCTCCTCGTAGAACGCCTTGTCGCGCATCCTTGTCAGGGGACCATCCGTATGCGGTTATTCGAATATTCAGTAAATGTAGTATGCGGCCCCCCCTACCCACCCTTTCTCTCTCTGCGCACGTTGGATGGCCTCCCCCGCCAAGCCTTGCTCTTGAGGGAAATCCATGCCAAACAGGCTCTCAATGGTGGTGTTTTCAGGGACCGTCGACCGCCTCTACCCCGTCGGCATCATCGCGTCAGGCGCGGTGGCCATGGGGATGGAGGTCAACGTCTTCCTGACGTTTTGGGGCCTTGAGGCGTTCCGCAAGGGGCGCCCCGAGTCGAACCAGAAGATGGACATGAACTACGCCGAGATGGCGCCCATGATGGGGCAAGCCATGATGCAGGCGAAAGTCCCGCCGTGGATCGAGCTCCTGAAGCAGGCCAAGGCGATGGGCAACGTGAAGGTCCACGCCTGCGCAATGACCGCGGACCTCCTGCACCTCAAGAAGGAGGACTTCGACCCCATCGTCGACGACGTCGTCGGGGTGGGCGAGTTCGTCTCCGAGGCGCGCGACGGCGAAGTGACCATGTTCATCTAAGGGGGGCCAAAGCGTGGCGGCCACCGAAGTCACTCCCCTCCCCACGCGCGTCGTGGACGCGCGCGGCTCGTTCTGCCCGGGCCCGCTCATGGCGCTCATCGGCGCGATCCGCGAGGCCAAGGTCGGCGACGTCCTCGAGGTCTGGTCTTCCGACCAGGGCTCGAGGCGCGACATCCCCTTCTGGGTGAACAAGGCGGGCCACGAGCTCGTGGCCCTTGCCGACGAGGCGGGCTACACGCGCTTCGTGATCCTCAAGAAGCGCTGAGCGGACGGGGGAGGGGCACGCCGTGCGCAAGAAGGTCGTCATCATCGGCGGGGGGGTCGGCGGCACGATTGCCGCCAACCTCCTCAGCCGAAGGCTCGACGGGCGCGCCGACATCACGGTCGTCGACCGCCAGGGCAAGCACTTCTACGAACCCGGGCTCATCTTCGCGATGCTGGGCGGCGTCGACCCCGCCAAGCTCTGGCGCCCCGAGCGCACGCTCCTTCGAAAGGGCGTGAAGCTCGAGCTCAACGAGGCCCTTCGGGTGGACACCGAGGCCAAGGTCGTGCACATGGAGCACGGGCCCGCCCGGCCATATGACTACCTCGTCCTTGCGCCCGGCGCCCGCCTCGACCCCTCCGCGGTGCCGGGTTTTGAGGGAAACGCCCACCACTTCTACAATGGACCGGCCGCCCTTGCCCTCCGCACCGCCATCGAAAACTTCGAGGGCGGCACGGTCCTCCTCGGGCCCGCTTCGATCCCCTACAAGTGCCCGCCGGCTCCGATCGAGGCCACCCTGCTGCTCGACGCCTACTTCAAGAAGCACAAGACGAAGCGGCCCGTGAAGTTCCGCTACCTCTCGCCGCTTGGCCGCGCGTTCACGATCGAGTCCGTCTCGCCCGTCGTCGAGAAGCTCTTCGGCGAGCGCGGCGTCGAACTCTCGACCTTCTTCAACGTCGATTCGATCGACGGGGAAAGGAAGGTCGTGAATTCGCTCGAGGGCGAAGAGGCGCCCTATGACCTCCTCATCCTCGCGCCCCCGCACCGCGGGGCCAAGATCGCCGAGGACTCGGGGCTCGGCGGGCCCGGCGGGTGGATCCCCACGGACCGCGCGACGCTAAGGGTGAAGGGCCACCGCGACGTCTTCGCCATCGGCGACGCCACGGACCTGCCGCTTTCCAAGGCCGGGTCGACCGCGCACTTCGAGGCCCCCGTCGTCGCCGACCAAATCGCCGCGGAGATCCTCGGGCGGCCCCCCAAGATGCTCTACAACGGCCACGTGATGTGCTTCTTCGAAACGGGGTTCGGCAAAGGCATGGTCCTCGACTTCGACTACGACCACCCGCCCAAGGTGAAGCACCCGACGCGGCTCGCCCACTGGGAGAAGCTCGCGTTCAACCGCATGTACTGGGCGACGATACCGACCGCGAGACTTTAGCCGCCAAACTCCCCTCCAAGCTCTAGGGGGGCCCCCATGGAGGAGCACGCCGCCGCCCGGCTTGCGGAGCCCCCTCCGGAAGGCCAGGGGCCCCTCGAGCTCAGCCTGCGGCGCAAGGCCGCGCTGGCCCTTGGCCCCACGCTCTTCGTGGTCACGGTCTTGCTCCCCACGCCGCAGGGCGCCGCCGACGCGGCGCTTGCCGTGGGGCAGCCCCCCATCATGCCGCAGGTGGCCCTCGGCACGCTCCTCTGGGTCCTCGTCTGGTGGGTCACCGAAGCGCTTCCCCTCGGCCTTGCCACGCTCATCGTGCCGCTCGTCTTCGGCCTCGCCGGGGTCCTGCCGTGGAGGACCTCGCTTGCTTCCTACGCCGACCCAATCATCTGGATCTTCATGGCCGGGTTCGTCCTTGCTGCGGCCTTCCAGAAGTGGGGCCTCTCCCAGCGCGTGTCGATCGCGCTTGCCCTGGCCTACAAAGGGAACAACCCGAAGATCGCGGCCCTCTTCGTCGCCTGCCTCCCCGTGTTCCTCCTCACCGTCACGGGCTCGATCACGGCCTCCACGACCATCGTCCTCCCCTTCGTCTCCGCCTACCTTGCCGCGCTCGGCCTCAAGAAGGGCTCGAGGTACGCGACCGGCGTGATGCTCGCGCTCGGCCAGGCCGCCACGGCTGGCGCCTTCCTCTTCCTCATCAGCACGGCCCCCAACCTCGTCACGAAGGCGACCGTCGACGCCCACGCGCCCCTCAACCCGCTGACCTTCGCGGACTGGCTCGTCGTCGGCACCCCGATGGCCGTCCTCGGGCTCCTCATCTCGTGGTTCGTGACCTTCCGCCTGATCCCGCCCGAGATGCAGGAGCTTTCGATCGACCGCCCGGCACTCGAGGCCACACGCCGGGGCCTTGGCACCTTGAGCCGCGGCGAGTGGGCGGTGGCGAGCCTGCTTGCCCTCGCCGTGCTGCTCTGGACTCTCCCCTCCCTCGTCCTCGTCCTGGCCGAAGCGAACCCGTCGCTCATCCCCCTCGCCCGCGAACTTGCCGCCCACGCGCCCGAGGCCATGCCCGCCGTCCTTGTGATCCTCCTCGCGGGCCTCGTGCGTGTGAAGGGGGAGCCGCTCCTCAGGTGGCCCGAGATCGCGCGGGGGATCGACTGGAACATCGTGTTCCTCTTCGGCGGCGGCATCGCGCTCGGGGCCGGCCTCGAGAGGAGCGGCTTCGCCCTGTGGCTTTCCGCCTCGGCCGTGCCGCTGCTTGGCGCCTCGCCAAGCGCCTTCGTGCTCTTCGCGATCGCCGCGCTCATCGGCTTCGGCCTCTCCTATGCCGCCTCGAACACGGCGGCCGCGATCATCGCGTGCCCGCTTGCCGCCACGCTGGCGATCGGC
>DATEUP010000223.1:0-2255 GCA_035283065.1 Thermoplasmatota archaeon
CAACCCGCTCAGCGTCATCGTCGGCTACGGCCAGCTCCTGCTCGCGCGCGAGATCCCGCAGGCCCTGCAGCGCCCCATCGAGCTGATCCTGTCGCAGGCCGACCGGATGGCGAAGATCGTCCGGAACCTCCTGCTCTTCTCGCGCCAGCGCCCGCCCGAGCGCACCGCCGTGGACCTCAACGTGGTCGTCGAGCAGACGCTCGGGCTGCGCCAGAACCAGCTCGCGCTCTCGGGCATCGAGGTCGTGCGCGAGCTGACGCCCGAGCTGCCGCCGATCGCGGGCGACACCCACCAGATCGAGCAGGTGTTCCTGAACCTCCTGCTGAACGCGGAGCAGGCGATCCTCGAGGGCGAGCAGGGCGGGCACATCACCGTGCGCACGCGCGTCGCCGAGGCCGGCCGCGCCGTCGAGGCGGAGGTCGAGGACGACGGCCCCGGCATCGCGCCCGCGGCCTTCCCGCACGTCTTCGAGCCCTTCTTCACCACGAAGACCGTGGGCAGCGGCACGGGCCTTGGCCTCAGCGTCTCCTACGGCATCGTGCAGGAGCACGGCGGGCGCCTCGGCGTCGAGAGCCGGCCCGGGCGCACCGTGTTCACGCTGGCGCTGCCCACGGTCCAGCCGAGCGCCCTGCCGCGCGCGGGGGACGCCGATGCCCAAGCCCAGCCGTTCGTGGTGCAGGGGCGCGCGGCCCTCGTCGTCGAGGACGACGCCGCGGTGCTCGACCTGGTCTGCGTGCTGCTCGGCCAGACCGGCTGGCGGGTGGACGTCGCCTCGGGCGGGCGCGAGGGCCTCGCGCGCGTGCGCGCGCGCCGCTACGACCTGATCGTCTCCGACCTGCGCATGGCGGAGGGCGGCGGCGAAGAGTTCTACCGGAGCGCGCTCCTCGAGGACCCCGCGCTCCAGCGCCGCTTCGTGTTCATCACCGGCGACACGGCGAACCGGAGCGCCTGGCACTTCCTGCGCGACGGCCACGTGCCGATCATCGAGAAGCCGTTCCAGCCCGCGCTCTTCCTCGACGCCGTGCGGCGGGTGACGACGTCATTGACACCGTCCGCCTGAGGCGAGTAGAGAGAAGGGGTGACCAAGGCCGACCTCGTCGCCATCCTCGCGAAAGCCTCCGGCGGCTCGAAGACCTCGGCCGAGCGCGCCGTGGACGCGATGCTCACGGGCATCTTCGAGGCGCTCCGCCGGGGACGGCGGGTGACAATTTCCGGTTTCGGCACTTTCGTGGTCACCCGCCGCGCCGCCCGCGACGGCCGCGACCCGCGCACCGGCAAGGCCATCAAGATCCCGCCGGCCAAGGTCCCGCGCTTCCGCCCCTCGCGCGCGCTCAAGACCGCCGTCCGCTGAGTGTGGTAAGCTGAACACGCGTTTGCGGGTCGGTGGGGGATCGTCTAGTGGTAGGACGCGTGGCTCTGGACCACGTAGCGGGGGTTCGAATCCTCCTCCCCCAGCCATCCCCGCGGCGCGCGTAGGCTGGTTGGCCGGCCCCATCGTCTAGAGGCCCAGGACACGGCCCTCTCAAGGCTGAAACACGGGTTCGAATCCCGTTGGGGCCACCAAGTTGTTTTCGTTAGCGTTTTGCGTCCCCTGTTTTAGGAACATCCGACTGTTCCTCGAACGCGGAACGCGTGCACATCCTCACTCGGTCAACATCCGCACCGCTCTTGCTTCGTAGAACTCGACCGCTCGCTTGAGCTGCGCGGGCCGGATGCTCGTGTAGACCTGCGTCGTGTCGATGCGTGCGTGGCCGAGCAGTGCACGGACCTCCTCGAGGTCGTGGTGCTGCTCCAGGACTTCCATGCGCCACGGCCCGATTGAAACCCTCCGCATAGCCGTCGCCCGACGGGACCGTCCGCGCGGCGAGCAACTGGCCGAGTTGTCGGCTCCGCTTCCGCAACGTCCAGAGCGGCATGGATGTAGACGGGCGCGCCCGGAAGCCGCCCCACGGGGTTGCCGGGGTTCCTGACCAGGCGGTCCGCCAGGCGCTTCGACATCGCCGCCCAGTGTCAAAGCCAGTTGGGATCGGGCGCAGGACAAAGGATCGGTCGAGCTTCGCCAGGGCCGGCTCGCCGATGAGTGATTGGTAGGTGAAGGCCCGAAGGTGGACTAACCCAACTTCCGCAGTTCGAGGGGGTCAGGGTCGTAGTTTCAGGCACTTAGAGAAAAAGTCGGCACTACACGGAGGCGTTTTCGAGGGCGGGAGACCGGATCCTGAGGCGTTCGGGTAGGTCGAGGCCGAGGCGGTCGAGGA
>DATEUP010000224.1:0-6382 GCA_035283065.1 Thermoplasmatota archaeon
CCGTGGCGCGCGCGCTCAAGCGCGAGGAGCAGGTGACCTCGAGCGCGCTCCACAAGACCTACTCGGTCGTCTGCGAGGAGTACGAGGAGGAGGCCCGCAAAGGCACACAGTTCTGGAAGTACCTCAACGACCTCGAGCACCGGGGGCTCATCGAGCTTGAGAAGGGGAAGGAGGGGATGGGCAACGCCACGCGCGTGTCGCTCCACGAGGTCGAGGCGGCCGACCTGCAGGAGTTCGTCGAGGAATCCCTCGAGAAAGACAAAGCCGGCGAGCAGGCCTGGTGAGCGGCCCTACTCGGGGCCCACAAGCCTTGCCCACTTGACGGGCCGGGGGGCCTTCGCCGCCTCCCCCTGGAACCCAGGCTCCTCCAAGCCGGGGTCGAGCGCGCGCGCGCGTTCCCGCGCCTCGGCCGCCTCGCGGTTGCGCCCGAGGGCGCCCAGAACCGCGTAGCGCCACATGTGCGCCTCGGCCACGCTCGGGTCGAGGTCGACCGCCCGGTCGAGGCACGCGAGCGCGCCGGCCATGTCTTGCGCAAGGTAGAGTTCACGTCCCTTGCCGCTGTGCGCGTCGGCGAGCTCGGGGTCCACCTCGAGCGCGGCATCAAAGGAGGCCAGCGCCTCCCGGCCCCGACCCACCGCCGAAAGGCACGTCCCCCGGTAGGTCCACCCTGCGGCGCGGCCTGGGTCGAGGCGCAGGCCCCGGTCGAGGCTCGCCAGCGCTTCCATGTGCTGCCCCTTGGCCGTAAGCGCGAAACCCCGGTTCACCCATGCGTTTGCGTTGGTCTCCTCCAGCCTTAGCAGCCGGTCGTACGCTTGGACCGCTTCGTCGATCCGGTAGAGGTTCACGAGCGCATTGCCTTGGTTGTAGATCGCGCGGACGTAGGACGGGTCGACCTTGAGGGCCGACGCGTAGCCCTCGAGGGCGGCCTCCATCTTGGCCTTGCCATCGACCCACCGCCCCTCCGCAAAGAGCAGGGTGCCAAGCGCGTAGAGCGCGTTCCCTTTGTTGTTCCAGGCCTGCTTGAAGGCCGGGTCGACCTTCAAGGCCTCCCCGTAGCAGGCGACGGCGTCCTCAATGCGCTTCAGGCCGTAGAGCGCGTTGCCTTTGTTGTTCCACGCTTTCTCGTAGGACGGGTTGATCTCGATCGCGCGGTCGTAGCAGACGACCGCCTCCTCGAAGCGCTTCAAAGCGCCGAGCGCGGACCCCTTGTTGTACCAAGCCCTGTCGTAGCGGGGGTCGCAGGCGATGGCGCGGTCGAAGCACTCTATCGCTTCGTCGATTCGCTGCATGTTGTAGAGAGCGTTGCCTTTGTTGTTCCAAGCATCGGCGTACTTTGGGTCCAGCTGGAGGGCCCTGTCATAGCACTTCATGGCTTCATCGAGTTCACCCATCGACCCGAGCGCGAACCCCTTGTTGTTCCAGGCTTCCTTGTAGTCCGGCTGGGTGCCGATCGCCTTGTCATAACAGGCAATCGCTTCTTCGAAGCGGCTCGCCTCGCCGAGGGCAAACCCTTTGTTGTTCCAAGCGACCGGGTCGTAGGGGTTCGCGCGGACCGCCTTGTCTACCTGCGCCAAAAGGGCCTCGCCCGCGGCCGTCGCGCCCGGCTTGGCGGGCCGCTCTTCCTTGTCTTTCTTGCGGAAGAGCCCCACAGCACCTCACCTGAGACATCCCCTGGCACAGCCGGGGCCCCAAAAAACCCTTGGGAACGGGCCTTCACGCCACGGCCAAGCGGGTGGCCGAGGGCTTTTTCCGGCGGGCGCGTTCCCGTGTCGCATGAAGCGCGTCGGCGTCCTCGCGGTCCAGGGCGACGTCTCCGAGCACCTCGCCGCCGTCGCGCGCGCCGGCGAGTCGCGCGGGGAGCGCGCGGAGGCCGTTCCGGTGCGCAGGGCCGGCACGCTCGAGGGCCTGCGCGCCCTCATCCTCCCCGGGGGCGAGTCCACGACCATATCGAAGATCCTCCACCGAAACGGCCTCTTCGAGCCCGTGCGAAAACGCGCCCAAGAGGGCTCGCTGGCGCTGCTTGGCACCTGCGCCGGGATGATCGTGATGGCGAAGGGGGGCGACGAGCAGGTCGCAAGGACCAGGACCGGGCTCCTTGCGCTCATGGACATCGACGTCGACCGGAACGCCTTCGGGCGCCAGCGGGAGTCCTTCGAGGCCGAGCTTGCCGTCGAGGGCTACCCCGCGCCCTACCACGCGGTGTTCATCCGCGCGCCCGCGATCCGCCGCGCCTACGGGCGCGCGCACATCATGGCCAGGGTCGACACGTTCGGCGTCTTCGCCGTCCAGGACAACCTCATCGCGACGGCGTTCCACCCGGAACTTACGGAGGACACCCGCGTGCACGAACTGCTCCTGGCGCTCGTCTGAGCGGCAGACCCTTTATCTAAACCGGCGACCGATCGCGCGGCCAGTTGCGATGATCGAGAAGCAGCGCGGCACGCGCGACTTCGGCCCCGACGAGATGGCGAAGCGCCGCTTTGTCGAAGGGAAGCTGCGCGAAGCCGCGGAGTCCTACGGCTACCGCGAGGTCGCGACCCCGACAATCGAGTCCCAGGAGCTCTTCGTCGCGAAGTCGGGCCCCGCCGTGCTCAAGGAACTCTACGCCTTCAAGGATCGCGGCGGCCGCGACATCTGCCTTCGCCCCGAGCTCACGCTCCCCACGATGCGCTTTTTCGCCGCGGAGCTGCGCGCGCTCCCCCGCCCCGTCAAGGTGTACTACTACGGCCCGGTCTTCCGCTACGAAGAGCCCCAGATGGGGCGCTACCGGGAGTTCTGGCAGTTCGGCGTCGAGCTCATCGGCGCCGACACGCCGGAGGCCGACGCCGAGGTCATCGCCCTTGCGCGCGACGCGATCGGGCGCCTCGGGATCGAAGGGATGGAGCTGCGGGTCGGGCACATCGGCGTCGCCCGGGCGCTCGTGGAGGCCGCGGGCCTCGATGAAGCGTCCCGCCAGGGGCTCTTCCCGCTCATCGACAAGAAGGACTTCGAGGCTCTCTCGCAGCGCCTGGTCGCGCTTCACGTCGCCGAGCGGACGCGCGGGCTCCTCCTCGAGGCCGCGCGCTTCCGAGGGGGCCGCGAGGACCTCGCGAGGTTCGCGGGCCATCTCAAGGACATGCCCTCCGCCCACGACGCGGTCACGCGGCTCCTCTTTGTCCTTGCCGCCCTCGAGCGGCGCGGCATCACGGACGCACGCGTCGACCTCGGCGTCGTCCGCGGCCTCGACTACTACACGGGGGTCGTCTTCGAGTTCCACACCGACAAGCTCGGCTCGGAGAGCCAGTGCGGGGGCGGCGGCGCGTACCGCCTCACGGACCTCTTCGGGATGCCGCCCGAGGGGACCGTGGGGTTCGGCCTCGGGTTCGACCGCCTCGCTCTCCTCGTGCCCGACGAGGCCGTCCCCGGTTCCGGGGCGGCGATCGACGCCCTCGTAATCCCGATCGGCGACAAAGACGCCGTCCTTGACCTCGCGGCCAAGGTCGAAACCCAGCTGCGGGCCGGCGGCGTCCGCGTCGAGCGCGACCTCCTCGGCCGCGGGCCTTCGAAGAGCCTCAAGTACGCGGACGCCCGCGGCGCCCGCCTTGCCGTCCTGGTCGGCGACAAGGAGGCTTCAGAAGGCCGCGTGACGCTGCGCGACCTCAAATCGGGCGAGCAGACCCTGCTCCTTCCCGGCGAGGCGGTCACCCGCGCCCAGACCATCCTCGGGTCCGCCTGAAGGCGCCTGTCCGACATTCCGGCCCCTCGGATTTCCGGTGGAAAGCCGCTCGCTAGGCAAGAATGGTCCCCGCTCCCGGATTTGAACCGGGGGCCTGCTGATAACGGCGGAAACGGCCTTGCGGCCGTGGTCCCACTACAGTCAGCCGCTCTAACCAGGCTGGGCTAAGCGGGGGTTTGGCTGGCTGCTGGCTCTGCCAACAAGAGTGCCGTATTTCAAAGGTTGGGGGGCTCAGCGCCGCTCAGCCGCGTGCGCATTCCCAGAATTCGATGGGTAGACGTTCCCTTGGCGCCGAGAATCCGGGCTCTGCCAAGTTTTTAATAGGTCGCGTGGCCTCCCACACTTGTCGGACGCTTGTCTGACAAAAGGGGTCGGTTGCAACTTGCCTCAAGAGTCGCCAATCCACCGGGTGGACCCGGACGAGCCGGCCGCCGGCGTCGAGGTCGCTGGCGAAATGGACAAGGTCACGATCCGGCTCCCCGCCAAGTACCTCAAGCGCCTCGACTTCCTCGTCGCCGTCGACGACTTCCCCTCGCGCTCCGAAGCGATCCGCACGGCGGTTCGCGACCTGCTCTACAACCGCCTCGAGTACGTCATCGAGAAGCAGAAGCAGGCGCTGAAGGCCGACCTGCTCGACGCGGAGATGGAGCGCCTGCAGAAAGAGTACGTAACTCGTTGAAACTCCACGGGGCCCCTTGTCAGGGTGTTGGGATGCACTCGCTCGGGCCGGGGGAAACCCCGGCCCGGGGCCCTTCTTGGGCCCAGAACCCTTTTCAGGGCGACCCCTCCTGACTGCATGGGTTTGGGGGACGGGGAACGACTCAGATCGCCCACGACCTCCGCCTTGCGGCGCTCCTTGCGACCGCCATCGCACTGGTTTTCATCTTGGGAGGCGGGCCCATCGTCGTCATTTTCCCGATGCTCATTCCGCTCTACCTGATCGCCCTTTCGAGTACCTTTTGGCCCACGGAAGACGAGCTTTGGATCCTGCCCCTCCGTAGCACGAAGCGGACCAAGAGCCTCGGCCTGATCGCGCTCGCCGCCGTGGCGACGCTGGCCTATTTCCTCTTCGGATTGGTCGCGCCTGGGGGCGGCGGCGCGGCTCCCGCTTGGAATTGGTTTTTTCTTTGGGTGGGGATCGGTCTGGCAATCTCAGCGCTCCAGGGTATGATGCACATGCGCCCGGACGTTGGCCGCCGCGAGATCCGGCTCTGAACGCGCTGCGCACTTACAGGGCCTACCGCAGCCCGGTCTGCACCACCACGCCCTCCGGCGTGATATCCGACGCGTGCAGCTCCTTGGTGAACAGCGTCATCGCCGTCGACGACTTCCCCTCGCGCTCCGAAGCGATCCGCACCGCCGTGCGCGACCTGCTCTACAACCGCCTCGAGTACGTCATCGAGAAGCAGAAGCAGGCTCTCAAGGCCGACCTGCTCGACGCGGAGATGGAGCGCCTGCAGAAAGAGTACGTAACTCGCTGAAACTCCACGGGGCCCCTTGTCAGGGTGTTGGGATGCACTCGCTCGGGCCGGGGGAAACCCCGGCCCGGGGCCCTTCTGGTGCCCTGCTTCTCAAGGCCGCTCGCGGGGCCATCGCCGAGAGGGGTAATGCCTGCCCACGGCACGAATCTGTATAAAGTTCTATATTGTAGAATATTCTACCTCACGCCATGGCGACCTCGATCAAGATCAGGGACGAAGACAAGCGCCTCCTCGACCGGCTCCAGGGCGAGATCATGGCGCGCCGCGGCCGAAGGGTGTCTCAACAAGACCTTGTCGCGTGGCTCCTCAGCCTGGGGGACGCGCACGTCGACGAGTTTGCAGACCATGAGGACCGCCCCATGACCGAGCGCGAGATAGCCACCATGCTGCGTCTCGCCGTCCACACAGGGATTCGCACCCGCGAGGAGGAGATTGACCGACTCCTCTATGGCGAGGGGCCATGACCATCCTCCTCGACACCGGGTTCATCTTCGCGCTTCTCAACCACGAGGACGCGGCCCATGGCCCGGCAGCCGATTTGGCCTCGCGCATCGGCCGCCGCGAGTGGGGCACACCCCTTGTGACCGAACTCGTGGTCGCCGAACTCTTCTCGCTCATCCGCGCAAGGACCGGCTCTGCCAAGCTCGAGGAGGCCGCCCGACAGTGGCTCCCCCTCCCGAATCCGAGCCTCCGTGGGCTGACTCTCGCCCCTGTGGGGGGAGCGCTCCTCGAGAAGTCGTGGGAGGTCTTCGCCAAGTACCGGGACCAGCGGCTGAGCTTCACGGATGCGAGCCTGCTCGCCCTTGCCGAGGCAATGCGCGTCGAACGAATCGCGACTTTCGATCGTGGGTTATCGTCGCTGGCCCGCACGATTCCCTGAGCGGCCGCGTCCTCCACGCGGGGAAGCCGTCTCACCTCAGCCCGCTCTGAACCACCACGCCCTCCGGCGTGATGTCCATCACGTGGCGCCCCGTGTGGTGCCTCGTGCCGCGCATCTTGATGACCTCGAGGTACTTGCGGCGGACCCCGTCCTGTTCCGGGTACGAGAGCAGGATGATCCCGTCGGCCATGTACCGCTCGATCGACCGGGTGAAGTCGGACGCCTGCAGCTCCGCAGTGTTGGGCGACACGACCCCGAACGGGCTCCGTTCTCGCTACGTAGCCATCCGCACGCCCGTCGCGATTC
>DATEUP010000225.1:0-2542 GCA_035283065.1 Thermoplasmatota archaeon
GAATACTGGGGAGGCGCGCCGTACGGGGCCGCGTACTGGGCAGGCGCGCCGTACGGGGTCGCGTACTGGGCAGGCGCGCCGTACGGGGCCGCGTACTGGGGGGGCGCGCCGTACGGGGCCGCGTACGGGAGGGGCGCGCTGTACGGGGCCGCGTACTGGGGGGGCGTACCGTACGGCCCCGCGTAGGGGGGCGGTGCGGCGCCATGCAAGGGATCTCGGTACTGCGGCGCCGCCGGCGGGGTGTACCCTTGCCCGTAAGGGGCCGTCCCCGCGTTTCCCGGCGCGGGGGCCTCCGCCGCGTATGGCGGGGGCGGCCTCTGGGCTCCGACAGGCGGTGGGCCACTCGTGGGCGCTATCGCTCCGGCAGCTGGGGGCTGGGGCCCCTTAAGCCTCGCCGCGCGCGGCGCTTGGGGCGGCTCGCTTGTCAGGGAGAATCCCCCTTGCCCACGCGCGCCCCGCCCAAGGGGACTAGGCCCCTGAAGGCGAAGAACCTTTGGGGGAGGCGCGCGCCCCGACTTGCCAACCTTGGTGCCCGCGGTCAGGCCATCTGGGCCAAGGCGCCAGGTGCGGCGGGCATCGGCGCGTCCGGGTCGTTCCCCCGAGTCACCGCCATGACGCGGCTCCCAGCCTCGGCCTCCCGGATCTGCGTCAGGTAGACGGCAAGTGCCGCCCCCGAGACGAGCCCGAGCAGCGCATAGGGGTCCGGGCCGTTAAGCACGGCGGCGGCAAGGAGCGTGACCACCACGGACGCCCCCGTCCCGCCAAGCGCGAGAGTGTAGAAGGGCCGCGTGCGCGTCCGGCCGCGCTCCCGCATGAGCGAGGCCACCGCGCTCTGGAGGGCCACGGCGCTCAGCGCATTCACGGCAAAGCGCGTGATCGCAAGCGCCCCGGTGAACGACAGCGAAGCAAGCGGGCGGACGCTTCCGAGCTGGTTCGACGCGATCGCCGTGAACATGTACGATCCGTACACCGCGACCGCCGCAAGGTGCCCGATGCACCAGGCGGCCGTCGCAAGGTACATGAAATTCACCGCCCGCCGCGCCGCCAGTACATGGGCCGAGTGGAGCTCGACGGCCGCGTCTGCAAGCTCCTCGAGCGCGCTCCACCCGAGCGCGAGAGCCACGACCTGCACCATCGCGGCGACGAGCTGGAGCCCGACAAGCGGCGGCAGGTCGAAAAGCCCGCGCCCGATCGACGTGTCAACGTAGAGGTAGAGTTGCAGCGCGCCGGAGCCGGCTGAAACGCCCGTCGCGACGAGCGACACCGCGACGGCAAGCCGGAGCTTTCCAAGTGCCTGGAGCGTGTCGCGCGCCGGCTCGACGAAGGTCGCGTAGGACACCGGCGGCAGCGCGTACCCGTAGGCCTGCAGGGGGACCTCCGGCGGAGGAAGGTCCGAGGACTTGGTCGCGGGGGCCGCCGGCAGGGGAGCCGGCTCGGGCGCGGGCTGCGGGGGCAGCGACCAGGCGGCCTCGCCGGCAGGTTTCACGGCGGCCGGCCGTTCCTCCTGGTTCGCCACTTGCCGACCCCCCCGGTGGCGCCTGCCAGGCATCGGTTCGCGCTTCAAGAGAAAGAAGGTTTCGCGTCCGAGAACCCCTAGGCAAAGGGCCCAAGGGCTTATACGCCGGATGGCTTCCCCGGCGCGTCGAGGAACTTCCATGGGCGGACAGGAAAACCGGCGCGTCCAGCGGAGGGGTCTTTGTCCTTTGGGCTGAGCCGTCGCCTGCGGCGGCCCGCCGAAACGCTTTTCGAGGCCCGCGCGTTCGCGCGGCCCGTTGGTGGGGTACCATAGTGGTAATGGGCTCGACTGCAGATCGAGATATCGCGAGTTCGATTCTCGCCCCCACCACATCCTCGTCCTACGCGTCGGGAGGCGGTGCACCCTGGCGCTGAAGGTCTACAACACGCGGACCTCGAAGCTCGAGGAATTCCTACCCCTGCGAAAGGGGCAGGTGGGGATCTATGTCTGCGGGCTCACGCCGCAGGACTTCACGCACGTGGGCCACGCGAGGGCCTATGTGGTTTTCGACACGGTGCGCCGCTACCTCGTACACCGGGGGTACCGGGTGCGCTACGTGCAGAACTACACGGACATCGACGACAAGATCATCAACCGGGCGCGGGAGGCGAACATGGAGCCTGCGGACCTCGCGGAGCGCTTCATGGAAGAGTGCGAGTACGACTTCGGGCGCCTCAACATCCAGCCGCCGGACATCCAGCCGCGGGTGACCGACCACATCGAAGAGGTCGTGGCGCTCGTGGCGAAGCTCGTCGAGACGGGCCACGCCTATGCGACGGCCGACGGGTCTGTCTACTTCCGCGTGCGCAAGGCGAAGACGTTCGGCACGCTGACGCACCAGAAGATCGAGGAGATGCGTGTGGGGGCGCGCGTCGAGGCGGACGAAGCCAAGGAGGACCCGATGGACTTCGCGCTCTGGAAAGGCGCGAAGCCGGGGGAGCCCTCGTGGGACTCGCCGTGGGGGAAGGGGCGGCCGGGGTGGCACACGGAGTGCAGCGCGATGAGCGTGAAGTACCTCTGGGCGCA
>DATEUP010000226.1:0-4685 GCA_035283065.1 Thermoplasmatota archaeon
CAGCGAGAAACCCTTCGACCCGCGCCTCCACGCCACGCGGCCGCACCCCGGCGCCAAGGCGGTGGCAGCCGCCGTCGACCGCATGGTGAAAGGCAGCGGCATGATCAAGGACCACGAAGACTGCGACAGAGTTCAGGATCCCTACTCATCGCGCGCGCTGGCCCAGGTGCTCGGGGCGTCGCTCGACGCCGTCCGACACGCCCGGTCCGTGCTGGAAGTCGAGATCAACTCGGCCACGGACAACCCGCTTGTCATGCCCGACACCGGCGAGGTCATCTCGGGGGCAAACTTCCACGGCCAGCCTGTCGCGCTCGCGATGGACTACCTCGCGATCGCGGTTGCGGAAGCCGCCGACATCATGGAGCGCACCGTCGCGCGGCTCGTCGCGGGCGACGAGGGCGGCCTGCCGCGGTTCCTTGCGCGCGACGCGGGGCTGAACTCGGGCTGGATGATCGCGCAGTACACGGCGGCGGCGCTGGTCTCCGAGAACAAGGTGCTCGCCCACCCCGCGAGCGTCGACTCGATCCCCACCTCCGCCGGGCAGGAGGACCACAACTCGATGGGCACGATCGCGGCGCGCAAGGCGCGCGCGGTCGTCGAGAACGCGCAGCGCGTCGTCGGCATCACGCTGCTCTGCGCCGCCGAGGGGATGGATCTCCACGGGGGCCGCCCCGGCAAGGGCTCGGCCGCCGGCCGGGCCGCCGTCCGGCGCAAGGTGAAGCCGCTCCTCCGAGACCGCCCGATCTACCGCGATTTGGAGACGGCCGCGCAGCTTGTTAAGTCGGGCGCGCTCGTGCAGGCCGTCGAGAAAGCCGTGGGCCCGCTCGGCTTCTAAAGACGCCCGGAGTGCTGTGAGCTTGAGCAACCCCGCGGTTCGCGCCTTCTTTTGGCTCCTCGGGAAGCACGGGGACAGCCGCAAGCGGCGGCACACTGCCCTCCTCATCGGCGGCGCCGTCGTCACGGCGCTTGGGCTCCTCGCGTACGGCCTCGTGGCTCCCGAAATCCCCTTTGCCGAGGCGCCGATCACGCAGGTCGATGACCTGCGCACCGACACGGTCGTGAAGGTCTACGGCGTCGTCGAGTGCCTCCACTGCAGGAAGGCGATCGACCGCGAGGAGACAAAGGTCGGCGCCACGGGCCGCAACTGGAACGCGACCTACAACGCCTTCAGCGTGCGCGACGCGAGCGGTGCCGTCTGGATCGACACGACGAGCATCACGCGAATGACTCCAGGGCCCACGAACGGCGACTGGGTCGAGGGCGACAACATCACGGTCTACGGCGCCGTCTACGACCAGGGGTTCGGCAACCTCGCGCTGCGGGCGCAGATGGTCGCGAAAACGCCCACGGACACCCCGGCCGTCTGGGCCTTCTGGATCCTCGTGGTCACAGTCCTTGGCGCGCTCGCGCTCGCCTACGTTTTCACGGACCGCCTGCTCTTTGGAGACCCCGGGGAGTAGGGCCTACTCCTCTTCCTGCCCGGGGCCTACGAACTCGCGCTGGAGCGCGACCACCGCGGTCGAGTCCTTCGCCCGCGCGTAGGCCCGGAGGGGTTGCGCGTTCAGCGTCTCGAACATCGGTCCCCAAGTGTAGGAGCCGAGCAGCTCGCGGGCCTGCCCGTCCTCCCCGAGGATGAAAAGCGCCGCGGCAAACGCCTCGAGTGTCGAGAGCTGCATAGGCTGGCCGTAGTGCACGGGGTTTGCGGCGAGCAAGAAAGGGAGCGCCCGAGCCACCCCGAGCCGGTCGAGCCCGCGCGCCTCGTAACTTGCCTCAACGTGCTTCCACGAGCAGTCGAGGGCGACAAGCCCGCGCCGGCGGGCCACGCTCGCGTCCGCAGGCGACAACGCCTGGGCCGCTCGGGGGTCGAGCACGACCGCCCCGCGGGGCAAGGCGCGCACGGTGGAGGTACCCTCCGCGAGTCCCCGGCGCATGAGCTTGCGGCCCGTGCACTTGCTGGGGTCGCACTGGTCCTCGAGGAATTCTACGAGGCGCACGGCCCCGGGCGCACGGACGCGCGGCCTTGCCGGTCGGCCTCTTCGGCTCACCCCGCCAGCATCTCCTCGAACTCCTGGACGACTTCGGGGTACTTCGCCTGGACGGCCTTGAGAATCTCGAGCGTCGTAACCTTCGTGAAGGTCACGCCCTGCAGCGCGTCGACGACCTTGTTGATCGTCTCGTCGGACATCTTGAGGAGCGTTTCCTTGGCCATGAAATTGCGCATGAGCTGCTCCTCGAGTTCGGCCCTCCACCTCCTCTCATAGAGCTGGAGGAATTTCTCGCTGAAGTCGTGCGCTTCCCAAGCCGATTTCGCGACCTCGCCGGCGTACTGTCCCGAGATGCAGGCGTTCGCCACGCCTCCGCCCGTGAGGGGGTCCACGAGCCTGGCTGCGTCGCCGACGAGCATCACGCCGTTCGCGGTCGTGCGCTTGAGGGGCTGCGAGACCGAGACGGCGCCCGCCACATCCTCGATCGACTTGCCCTTCGCGTAGCCGGGGTGCCGCTTGATCCACGCGTCGAGGTAGGTCTTCGCAGTCGCGATTCCAGGGCTCTTCTTCAGCGACACGCCGATCCCGACATTCGCTTCTCCCGGCCCCTTCGGGAAGACCCATAGGTACCCGCCCGGCGCCGCGTTCTCCCAGATGTAGAAGTCGTTGTAGCGCACGTCGCAGTCGACGCCCACGAGCCGGTACTGCAGGCAGGCCTCGATGTCCGAGGGCTTGAGCTGCGTCTTGATCCCGGCCCAGAGCCCCACGCGGGATTCGAAGCCGTCGGCGGCGATGATGATCGGCGCGCGGATCTCCATGTCCTTGTTGAGCTTGCGCGCGTTCACGCCGACCGGCACGCCGCCCTCGAAGATGAGCGAGAGCGCGTTCGTCTTCACCCAGACGTCCGACCCCGCGCGGATCGCCTCGCGCGCGAGGAACTTGTCGAACATGTCGCGCTCGACGACGAAGCCCGTCTCGTTGCCCGCCTGCGCGGCGTCGAGCGTCACGTACTGCTCGTTCGGCGCGAAGATCCTCGCCCCGTCGACCTCGTTGGCGATCCACTCCTTGCCGGGTTTGAGGCCGATCTGGTTCAGCCACGCCGTTGCGATCCCCTCTCCGCAGCGCACGGGCGTGCCGATCTCCTGCCGCTTCTCGATCATCAGGGTCTTGAGGCCCGCGGATGCCGCCGCGCGTGCGGCGCAGGACCCGCCCGGGCCCCCGCCTACGACGAGGACCTCGTACTCGTGCTTCTCGACCACGCCGCCCCCCCTTCAAGCCGGCACTTTGAGCTTCGGCCGCATCCTCTCGGTCCCCGGGATTGGCGAGATCGCCCCCACGGGGCAGACCCGGTCGCACATCCCGCAGTCCACGCACCGCTCGTTGAACACGATGTGCATGTCGAAGAGCGTGATCGCGTCGAAGGGGCATGTCCCCACGCACGCGGAGCAGTGCATGCAGGTGTCGCGGTCGACCTGGCGCATTGTGCCTTGCCCCCGCATCCCGCGCCCTACAGGGGGAGCGGCAGCGCCTGAATCCGCGCTCCACTCTCCAGTTGCAAGGCAGGTTTCTTATCGAGGGTTCTCGTATAAGTCTTTTGTAGCGTCGGGGAAAACAACGCGCGCTTTGGAGGGGGTTCAATGGTCTCAGCCAGGGAACTCACCGAGCATCTTGCAGGATTTGGGATTGACCTCAAGGCGCTCAACATCGACCTCGCTCGCGAGCTCGACGAGGCGGTGACGCGGCTCGAGCTCGTCGGGCTCACCACGTACGAGGCGCGCGCGTACATTGCGCTCATCGGGCTCGGCGTGGGGACCGCCGAAATCGTCTCGAACGCCGCGGAGATTCCGCGGACCTCCGCGTACAAGGTCCTCGAGTCGCTCGAGCGCAAGGGGTTCGTGAGTTCCACGGAGGGGCGCCCCCAGAATTTCCGGCCGAACGCTCCCGACGTGGTCCAGCGGCGCGTCGTGTCGCAGCTTGAGGACACCTTCGGCAAGCTCCAGCTCCTTTACGAGCTCTCGTCGCAGCGGGGCTTGCCCCAACTCATCTTCACGATCACGGGCAAGGAGCGCGTCATCGCGAAGATCGCGGAGATCGTGAAGACCGCCACGCAGAGCCTGTGGCTCTCGACGCCGGCCTACGGGCAGCTGCGCGATGCGATCGACCGCCCCGTGCTCGATGCGGCCAAGCGCGGCGTCCAGGTCACGATCATCACGGACGCGGCGCAGGGCGTGCCGCCGGCGACCGCCGAGAAAGTCAAGGTCGTCCGGCGCTCGCGGCTCATCGCGACGGATATGGTGGCCGACGGGACGCAGGCGCTCATCGCGTCGGCGGGGTTCGACGCCTGCGGGTACGTGGACAACCCGATGCTCGCCGAGCACTTGCACAGGTTCTTCGAGGCCGTGCTCGAGGGCACGACGGAGCCCGAGCGTCCCCCGGAGACGCCGTAAGGCCCCTCAGAGCGCCCTGACCAGGGGGCGCTGCCCGGCCTCAAGCGCGAGCAGCTTCCTCTTCAGCGCGATCCCGCCGCCGAAGCCCGTCATGCTGCCGTCCGCGCCGACGGCGCGGTGGCAAGGGATGATGATCGGGATCGGGTTCGCGCCGTTGGCGGCGCCGACGGCCCGAGACGCCGTGGGTTGGCCGATCCTCTTTGCAAGTTCGCCGTACGAGACCGTTTCGCCGTAGGGGATCGTCTCGAGGGCC
>DATEUP010000227.1:0-11341 GCA_035283065.1 Thermoplasmatota archaeon
GCGCCCGCCGGGCAAGGGACGCGCCCCCGCCGCGCCGGACGACGGGAGACGTGGAGGGCGGCGCGGCAGATCGCCCAAAGACGGGTGAGCGGCCGGCCGGGCCCCGCAAACGCAAGTGAAGCGCGCGCTTTCAGGCGACCGCGTCGCGCCCGACGGCCCCCGTCGCGCGGGCAAGGAGGAGCACGAGGACCGGCATGACGAGGATCGAGTAGAGGAAAGCGAAGACGATCGACGCAGCGAAGATGAGCCCGTAGCTTTGGACGACCGGAACGGGCGCAGCCACGAGGATGAGGAACCCGAGGGCCGTCGTCGCGGAGGCTTCAAGGAGCGGTGCGCCCGCCTCGCGCACCATCTCGTCGGCGGCTTGGACCGGGTCCTTGTGGCGCCGGAGTTCGCGGTAGAACGAGTAGGAGATGTGGATCGCGTAGAGGTCGCCCATCCCGACCGTGGTCGTGGCGATCATGACGGTCATCATGTTGAGCGAGAGCCCGGCAAGGACCATCGCGCCGAGCGTCCATGCGACCGCGATGAGCGTCGGGGCAATCGTGAGGGCGCCAAGGGCAAGGGACCTGAACGCCGCGAAGAAGAACACCGTGAGGATGACGAGTGCGGCGACGAGGGTCCAGAGGACGGACTGCCAGCCCGATTCGACGACGGCCTCCATCACCTCGCGGTTGAGCAGGGCAAGGCCGGAGACCGACACGGCGGTCACGGACGCCGAGAGGGAGGGGTCGCGAAGCGGGGCCGCGTCGGCCTCCAAGGCTGCGGAGAGCGTCGCGCCGTTTTCGACGGCGCGCTTGGCCTCGACCTGCAGTGCCGCGCGGTCGTAGCCCCCCGGGCCCTTGTGGAGGAGTTCCGCGGTGCTGCCGGCCGGGTCGGAGAGGAGCGCGTCATAGACCGCCTGAAGTTGGCCCGCCGTAAGGTTGTCCGCGGCGTCGAGCCGGCGGTCGCCGTTGAAGTCCGCGGCGCGGAAGGCGGCGTCGAATGAGGGCAGGTACCCCCGGGCCGCCGACCCCTCGAGGGCATGGAGGGCGGCCTGCGCTTCGATTTGCGAAACGATCGAGCGTGTGCCCGCGCGCCCGGCCTCGAACACGACGAAGGGGTCGCCTTGCACGTTTGCCTGCGCCTGCCGGAGCGCGAGGAACACCGCGGGCTCGTCGACGCGCCCCTCCACGACGATCGAGACGCGCTCGATCGAGGCGGGGTACCCGTCTTGCGCGGCGTTGAGCGCGCGGACGGAGTCGAGGTCGCGCGCTGTGATCTGGTCGTAGGAAAACGTCGTGGAAAGCGTCGTCGCGCCGAGGGCGGAAGCCGCCGTGAGGAGGGCGACGACAGCCAGGGCCGACCACGGGTGGCGCACGGCTTTTTCGACGGCCCGAAGGAGGGCTCGTTCCGCGCCGCTGGGGCCCGCGGGAGGCGCTTTCACGGTGCGGGGCGCCCCTGCCCCTCCTTGCGCACCCCGGAGCTTCGCCCCGCGCCGCTCGAGGCTCTCGTCGCGCCAGACGGTGGCGGCCGGCACCAGGGTGACGGTGAGGAGGAAGGAGAAACCGAGGCCGAGCGCCAAGAGGAGCCCGAAGTCTTTGATGAGCGCGAGGTCCGACCCTCCAAACGAGAGGAACGAGAGGCCGTTCGTGACCGTCGCCAGGAAGAGGACGCCGCCGACGCCCAGAACGGCGCCGAGGGCGGCCTTCGTTGGCGCGAGGTGAAGGTCCCGCTTGCGCCGGTACCCGACGGTCCAGTGGACGGCATAGTCCTCGGCAAGCCCGATGAGCAGGACGGGGATCACTTGGGTGACCGGGTTGATCGCGATCCCAAGCATGGCGGCCGTCCCGAGGACCCAAACCACCGTGGCCCCGAGGAGCGTGAGCGTGAGCGCCACGTCAAAGGGGCGGCGGTACACGGCGTAGAGCGCAACGCCCATCACGAGCAGCATGGTGAGTGCGAAGAGCACGACGGAGAGGTCCATGGCCTTCTGCGTGTCGTACCACATGAGCCCGAAGCCGAACGCCGCATAGGAAACGCCGCCCGAGGCGCGCGCGTGCGCGAGGTCGCGCAGCGCGCTCTCGCGCTGGCCAAGCGCCGATCGCTCGAGGGAGCCGTTGAAGAGGAAGAGGACGAGCGTCCCCTTGGCCGTCACGTTCGCGCCGGAGGCCGTGAAGTCGCTCGGCAGGAGCGCGCGCGCCGCAAATCCGTGCGCCTCGCGAAGCGCCCGTTCCACGCCGGGGTCGGAGGCGGCCACCGCGGCTTCGAAGGGGGCGAAGCGGAGGTCGCCTTGAGGCAGGCCGCCGACCCGGGCAGGCGCGCGCTCGGTCGTATTGAGGAGCACGCTGAGGGTGAGCGACACGCCGGAGTCGCCAAGCGCGCGAAGGCGCGCGGCGGCCTCGGCGCGGGTCGAGGGGAGCGGCGGGGGCGGCACGCCCCCGAGGTGCGTGAGGGTGAGGTCGGCGCCGAGGAACGCCTGGGCCGCCACGAGTCCTTTCGTGCCGTTCGAAAGGGCCGCGCTGGAAAACAGGGCCGAAAGGCCCTCGATGCTTCCGATGAGCGGCGGGAGGAGCGCAGCAGCGGTGCCCTCAAGCCCTCCCCGGGGCGAGGCGAGCCCGAAGGCCAAGAGGGCGAGGCTCGCGCCGGCCACGCGGGCGAAGAGTGCGGGGTTCTGGCTGCCCTCGAGGGCGGCCTCGAGCGACCGCGCGGCGCCCTCGAGGAGCGACGAGAGGGAGCGAAGGTCGCTTTCGGCGAGCCCCGAGGAGGGCGCGGCCGCGGAAAAGGCAAAGGAAGCGCGGGCCACCGATGCGAAAGCCCCATGCGCGGCCGGAGGCTCGCCCGAGGCGAACCGGAGCGAGGCCTCCTCAAGCGTGAGGGCGGTAAGGGAGAGGAGGTCTTCCTCGGAGGAGGGCATAAGGCCCCGGTCCTCGAAGTCCGTGGCCTTGAGGATCCAGCCGGCTGCGCGCGAGGCGGAGAGGGCCGAAGGCGTCTCCCCTCCGGCGGAAACCGCCTCCTCGAAGGCCCGCAGCGCGTGCGCGAGCGCGGCGCTCGCGTTGAGGTCGATGCGGTGCGCCGGCTGGGCCGACGTGTTGACGACGTTCCGGACCTCCACGGAGACCATGGATGCGGCGAGCGCCAGGGTCGACCGAGGTTCGGGCAGGGCCATGAGTTCGACGAGCGTGGCAAACGTGTCGTTGAGGAAGACGACCATCGTGTGGACCCTCTCGTAACTCGAGGGGTCGGTGAAGATCCCGAGAGCGTTGAGGTTCTCGAGGTTCCCGAGGAACCCCGTCGTCGACAGCGAGAGGTTCGAGGCGGCGGCGGCAAGCTCAGCCACCGAGGCGCCGGGGGCCTCGAGCTTCGAGGCGTTTTCGTTGAGCGCCGCGCTGTAGGAGTCGTAGGAGATGTTGCTCTGGGGGACGTTGAGGTCGAGGCCACGGGTCCCCATCTCGGCAAATGCCTCAAAGAGCCGCGCAAAAAGCGCGAGAGCGGCCTGCCGCGCTTCCCGGCTGGCCGTCCCCTCAAGAAGGCCCGAGAGGTCGAGCGCCATCGCCCTGACCCCCGCCACGGCCTCGGAGTCGCCGACGGGCGAAAGGCGGTCGACAAGCAGGAGCGCGCGCACAAGCTCGCCCAACGCGCCCGTGAAGAGGCCCGAGGTGGTTGCAGGCGATGCAGGGTCAAGCGCGGCGCAGAGGTTTTGGAGGAACGCCGAGGTCGAGGAGGCGTTTGCCGCATCGAGGTCGAGGACATCGCGCAGCGCCACGAAGGAGCGGACGAGGAACGTGGCGGAGGCGGCTTTCGAGGCTCCCGTGGCGTTCGAGAGGAGTTCCGCCGACGCGGCAAGGACGAGCGCGCGGGCGGCGGCAAGGGCCCCGTCCTGCGGGTCAAGCGGCGCGCGCGGCTGCGACCAATTCGCGAGCATTGCGGGCGCGAGCAACAGGGCCGAGGCCTCGCCCTTCCACGCGGGGTCAGCGCCGGATAGGAGGGTGACCTGGAGTTCAGGCAGGAGCGTATCGAGCAGCGCGTGCTCGAACTGCGGCCCATGGCTTCGCGCGAGCTCCCGGATCGCGGAGAGCAGCGCGACGACTTGGGAAGCCTGGCGGACCGCCCGGTCTACCGAAGCGGGGTCGCCGGTCGTGTTCAGCGTGGCGGCAAGGGCGGCCGCGAGGGGCTCGAATTGCGCCGCGCGGTGCTCGAGGACGGCGTCGGCCTCCGCAACGAGGTCCGCGAGGGACACGGCGTTTCGGTCGGGGTCCCGGGGGAAGCGGAACGCCTCCGCGACGGAAGGGTCGCTAAGGGCCGCGTCCTCGAGCTCGAGGAGCGCCGCCATGGCCTCGGCCCCGACGATGTTGCCGTCGGAGTCCTCGGCGAGCACCCCGACGTACTCGGTGACTCCGAAGGCGGCCGCCGCGCCATGGTAGGCGTCGGTGCGCGGCCCCTTGGGGAGCCACATCTCCTCGCTGTTTACGAGCGCAAGCTGCGGCAGGAGCGAAGCGAGGATGAGCGTGGCGGCGGCAAGCACCGCAACCGTGGCGCGCGGCGCGCCCGTGGCCGCGAGGGTGAGCGCCTCCGCGGCGGCGCGCGGGGCAAGGAGAAGGCGGCTCAAGGCGAGTTCCCCGTGCCTGGCCTCACCAAGAAAGGTGGCGGCAGGGAAAACCCACGGGCCCGCGCCAATTTAAGGGGTTGGGGGGCGCACGGACGGGTCGAGCCTAGGGCGCCTTGTCCGGCACGACGAGCGTCCCCTTGAACGGCCGGCCTTCGGCGGCGGCGCGCATCGCGTCGAAGTCCCGCCCGTGCAATACGCAGGTGTGCAGCCCTGAGCGTTGGATGATCTTGCAGCCCATCGCGTCGATCACGCCGGTCGAGCCGGCCTCGGCGGTCGAGGACGCGGTGAGGGCGACAAGTTCAGAGGCCGTGAGCCTCTCGATGCGCTTCGCGCCGCGGTCGAGCTTCGGGTCGGCCGTGTAGACGCCGTCGACATTCGTGAGGATGAGGACGCGGAGCGCCCGCGCGCGCTCTCCAAGCATCACGGCGACCGCGTCGGTCGTGTGCCCCGGGTGCGTGCCGCCCATCACGATGATCGGGTGGAAGAGCGAAGCCTCAACGGCCGCCTCGAAGTCGTGGGGCACGCGCCCGAGGGCCGCCTTCCCAAGCGCCGCGATCAGCATGCGGGCGTTCAGCCTCGTCGCCTCAATCCCGACCTGGTCGAGCGTCGTCTCCTCCGCGCCAAGCTGCCGGGCGGCCTGGATGTACGTCCGCGCCAGGCGCCCGCCGCCCACGACCACGAAGACCCGGAAGCGCTCGGCAAGGCTCTGGAGTTCGAGGGCAAACTGGCGGATGTACGCGACATCGGGGGCGTCCGGGATCATGATCGAGCCGCCCGCGGAAATCGCGAGCGCGGGGAGCTCGCCTTGCACGCGCGGGCAAGCGGCCCCGCCCGATTAATAGGTTCTTGGCGGCGGCCCACCGCTTCGCGCGCGGGTCAAAACCTTCAAGTAGCACGGGCTCCCACGCGGGAGCCAAGGAAGGTTGCCCGATCCATGTCGCGCCCCTCGCACGAGGCCCCTCACGGCAAGCGAGCGGACGCGGCCCGCGACTCCTGACTCACGCCCGGGCGGACCGCTTTGCGCGCGCTGCGCGCCCTTCCCGCGGCCCCCCACAAACCCGCCTGAACGAGAGGAGCGCGACCCCGGATGCCCGAAGAAGCCGACGAAGCCCAGGAGCAGCTGCGCGCCTATGAGTTCCGGAGGGCCCTCGAGGAGATCAAGAAGGTCAAGGGGCGCGGCACCGAGCTCATCTCCGTCTACGTGCCGCCCGGCCGCCAGATCTCCGACGTAATGGCGCGCCTTAGAAACGAGTACGCCGAGTCCTCGAACATCAAGAGCCGCGTGACCCGCAACCACGTCCTCTGGGCCATCGAGTCGGCCATGAACAAACTCAAGCAGTACCGGCAGGTCCCCGAAAACGGCCTTGTCATCTTCACGGGCGAGGCGTCCACCGGCGCGGACAAGTACGAGCAGGTCTCCTTCGTCATCGAGCCGCCTCGCAAGACCACGCTCGACACCTACCGCTGCGACTCGAGCTTCTTCACCGGGCCCCTTGAGGACATGCTCGTGGACCGCGACCTCTACGGCGTCGTGATCCTCGACCGCAAGGAGGCGACGGCCGCGCTCCTCCAGGGCAAGCGCATCGAGTACCTCTGGGGGCCCGAGGAGTCGGGCGTCCAGAGCAAGCACGGGCGCGGCGGCCAGTCCCAGCGGCGCTTCGAGCGGATCATCGAGGACCAGGCGCACCAGTGGTTCGTCAAGGTGGGCGACAAGATGACCGAGCTCTTCCTCAACCGCCCGATCCAGGCGCTCCTCGTGGGCGGCCCGGGGCCGACGAAGGAGTACTTCGTCTCCGAGGCCTACCTCCACCACGAGCTCAAGAAGAAGCTACACAAGCAGCTCTTCGATGTCGGGTACACCGACGAGACGGGGATCAAGGAGCTCCTTGACAAAGCCGAGGGCGAGCTTGCCGGCCTCGAGCTGGTCAAGGAGCGGCGCCTCATGCGCAGGTTCATGGTCGAGGTCGTGAAGGCGCGCGCCGGGCTCGCGACCTACGGCGAGGCCCATGTGCGCCAAGCCCTCGAGACCGGTGCCGTGGACACCCTGCTCGTCTCCGAATCCCTGCGCAAGGTCCGCGTCGCGCTCACCTGTCCGACCTGCGGCGCAGCGCGGGAGGCGACGGTGGACGAAGGCAAGGGAGGGGGGCCGCACCCGTGCCTCAAGTGCCAGGGCCCGATGGCGGTCCAGTCTTCCGCCGAACTCATCCGCGACTTCGCCGACAAGGCGGGGCGCTACGGCACACGGGTCGTTTTGGTCTCCACGGAGAGCGACGAGGGGAAGGTCCTGCTCGCGGCCTTTGGGGGGCTCGGCGCGATCCTGCGGTTCGCCGTGTAGTCGTCCGCGGGTCGCAAGTCCGCCGGTGGCCTTGCCGTTGATCCACAGTTCGTGGGTTCCATAACCTTTAAATCACGTCCTCCAGGTTTTCCCACTCCGCCCATGGCGCCAGAAAAATCCCTGGACAGTCGGAAGAAAGCACGCGTGGTGGCAGGCGTCCTCCTCCTGCAATTGGCCCTGCCCTCCCTTCTTTCGACGGGCGCCGCGGGCGCCACGTGCATCGTCGGGGCCCAACCGCCCGTGACCGCAGGTGTCGACTGGACGATCTTCGTCGACACGACGCTCCCGGCTTCGTGCTCCTGGAGCCACAACGCGGACATCAAGGTCGTAGGGGCCGTGCGGTTCGCCGTCCAGGGTGTGCTGAACGTCACGGGGTTCATCAATGTCTCCCAGGGCGCGATCGTCGAAGTCGCCGCAGGCGGAGCGATCCACGTGCGCGGCGGGCCGCCGGGCGTGCGGCTCCTGCTCGCGACGGGTTCCGTGCTCCACGTTGAAGGGACGCTCGAGCTCGACGGCCTGTGGGCGCCAGGCACTTCGAACCAGGCCAACATCGAGTTCATCGACGCGAACATTACCGCCCGCGGGTACTTCGCGCCGACTTCGAACAGCGTGACGATCATCCGCTCGTCGATCAATGTGACCGCGCCACCGGTCTCCATCGGGCAGAACGGCGGCGACGCCGTCATGAACCTCGGCGGGCGCATCACCGCGGTCGTCTCGGAGTCCACGTTCCTTGTCCAGGCCGCAGGGGGCGGCGTGGGCACCCAAGGGGGTCGCGGGGGCGACGGCGGCCAAGCGATCGTGGACCTCCAGCCCAAGACCCTCTCCTACGTCAGCCTCCGGGTTGTCGGCGGCGCGGGCGGGAAGGGCGGCACGGGCGCAAGCGGGGGTTCGGGGGGCGACGGCGGCGCCGGCGGCGACGCGATCATCACGGCGGCGAGCGGGAGCTTCTCAAGTTCTGACATCTGCGCAGTCGGCGGCGCGGGGGGAAACGGCGCCATCGGCTCGTACTCGGCTTCGTCCTCGGCAGGGCACGGCGGGCTCGGGCGCCCCGGCGGACGGGCGAGCTTCACGGTCGCGTCGCCCGACTCGTTCTCGATGACCTACACGACCGTGTGCGTGGACGGCGGCAATGGCGGCACGGGCGGCGGGGGCGGCGCTTACCAGGGCAACGACAACACGAACAAGGGCGGCAACGGCGGCACGGCGGCCTCGGGCGGCAGCGCCACCTTCGCGGTCTCCGCGCCGAACGTCGTAGCCGTCTCCGACAGCACGATCGCAGCCCGGGGTGCGCCGGGCGGCCTCGGCGGCCCCTACGGGCTTGGGATGCCTTCGCAGGCGGCGGGGACCAACGGCAAGCCGGGCGTCGGCGGCCAGGGCGGCAGCGCGCGCGCCGCAATCAACTCCACGGGGTTTGACCTCGACGTCCAGCGGACGACCGTCCTTGCCCGGGCCGGTTCCGGCGGCGATGGCGGGCAGGGCGGGCTCGAGGGTGGAAACGGCGGGCCGGGCGGCAGCGCGAACGCAAGCGCCTACGCGCTCATCGGCGTGAGCCTCGTCAACACGTGTTTCAACGCGACGGGCGGGCGCGGCGGGACCGGTGCCGCGGGCTCCTCGATTTCGGGCGTGGGCGGCGACGGCGGTGACGCGACCGTCTGGATCAACTCCACAGGCACCGTCGAGATGTCCGGCGGCTGCCTCGGCGCGCTCGAGGGCCCCAAGGGCCCCGCGGGCGAACCGGCGCGCGAAGGCTTCCCGGGCGTCCAGGACCTCTACCTCAACGCCGCGCAATTCACTCTCTCGGACTGCACTCTCGGCAACCAGCTCGACGACTACAAGGGGGCCGCGCGCTCCCAGGTCATCAATTGCACGTTCACGCGCCAGTTCCCGGGGTCCCCGATCATCCCCCTCGGGACGGGGGCGGTAGATTGGCTCTGGTGGCTCGACGCCTTTGTCAACGACGCGCAACTGCCGATCGCCGGCGCGACGATCTCCGTGCGCCGCCCCGCGACGAACGACAACTTCTTCCAGGCGCAGACCACCGATTCGACCGGCCACGCGAGGTTCCTCCTCGTCGGCGCCACCTTCACGAGCAACGTGACCACCTCGACGGGGTTCACGTACTTCGTCGAGGCGGCAAACGGAGGGGAAACCAAGGAGCCCGTCCAGGTCGTCCTCAACCGGGCGTGGTCCCTCGTGTTCGTGTTCCCCGTGAACCTCAACGGGCCCGTGGTCACGATCCTCCAGCCGCGCCCCCAGCTTTACCTCATCGATGACGCGCACCCGAACATCGAGATGGTCGTGAAGGTCGAGGACCCGGACGACCTGCTCACGGGCGTCCCGACGATCTTCCGCGTTTGGGCGTGCATCGCCCTCGAGCCCCGCTGCTTCGAGAAGGTGGAGATCACCTCGACGCGGATGGTCAACAACAACACCGGCGAGGTGACCTACAACTGGTCGTTCAACGTGACCGTGCGCAGCGAGTACCCGGACAACGACTACTTCGCCTGCGCGCAGGCCTCGGACGGGCTGCTCCTCAACCCCTGGAACTGCGTGGGGATCAGCCTCAAGCACAGGGCCGAAGACCGGGTTCTGCTCGACCCGTCGGCAGGGCGCAACGTCCGGGGGCAATCCACGAAACCGATCCTCTTCGACGGCCGGGTCAACAACATCGACGAAATCGCCCCGGTCCAGGTACTCGAGTACCACTGGGACTTCGACGGCGACGGCGTGTGGGACTACAGCTCACCGACGTCCGGCTCCACGATCCACATCTTCCCCCAGGTCGCCAACACGACGGTCTTCCACACGAAGTTTGGCGTGGTCGATTCGCTCGGGATCGAGTACTTCGATACCCGCGACGTGACGATCGAGCCGATCGCCTACCCGGAAGCGAGCTTCCTGTGGAAGTACGCCTTCGTCATCTTCTATACGGCGGTGGGGGCGGTCGCGATCACGGTCTCCGCCTACACGCTCCAGCGGCGCCGCAAGCGGATCGAAGAGGAGGAGTCCCAGCGGCGCGAGGCGGAAATCCTGGCCAACATCTTCGAGTGCCCGCGTTGCGGGGACCTCCTGCCCGAGAAGTTCGCGATCTGCGTCCGGTGCGCGACGGAGGACGCGATCGCGGGGGCGCGCAAGACCGTCGCGGAACTCAAGCAGGTTGGCGTGATCGTGCTCGAGGAAGAGGACATGGTCGAAAAGGCGGCCGTGGCGTTCGAAGGGCGCGACTTCCAGACGGCGAACCAGTTCCTGGACAAGGTGAAGTCGCGCGTCGACGTGAACCGCAAGCGCCACGTGCAGACCACGCGCCTCATCCGCCGGGAGCGCCTCTACATCCGGATGCTCCAGGAGCAGGGGCGGGACCTCACGCCGCTCGAGCCCGAGCTCTACCACGCGGAGCTCGCGCTCGGCCGGTCGGACTTCGACGGCGCGGAGCAGATGGTCGAGGGGATCCGCAAGAAGATCCAGGCCGTCGTCTACGAAGACAAGAAGCGCGAGATCCTGGAGCGGCTCACGAAGCTCGAGCGCCAGGTCAAGGCGTTCGGGCCCACGGACGAGGCCTCGACGCAGCGCGCGGCCGAGTCGATGAAGCTGCTCGAGCGCGCGAAGGTCGCGCTCGGCAAGAGGTCCTACCTTGAGGCGGTCGGCTACTACACGGACGCGTTCACGCAGATGGAAGGCGCGCCGCCCGAGGCGCTCGTGACCGAGCCGACGGACACGGAGCTTGACCTCTTCGAAACGCGGCTCAAGATGCAGGAAGAGGGCGTCTACATGGGCCCGGCAGCCGCAAAGCCCGTGGAGGAGAAGGTCTGGCGGCCGGGGGAGAAGCAGTTCAAGGTCGGCGAGGCGGGCTTCTACAGGCCGGGCGAGGGCGCCAAGACGATGACCGAGGACCACGCGCACGGGCGCCTCGAGGGCGCCGCCCCCGCGGCGCCGCCGGCGCCCACGGGCCCGCCGGCCGAAAGGCCCGCCCCGGGCGAGGCGCAGGCCGCGGCCCCGGCTCCAGCGGTCGCGCTGCCGCCGGCGGCACCGGGCCCCGATGTCATGGAGCCCCTCAAGCCCCTGGCGACGCCCGCACCCGCGCCGGCGGTCCCGGCTACTCAGGCGCCGTTGAAGTGCGTCGTGTGCGGCACCTCGCTGAAGCCCGGGTGGCTGAAGTGCCCGAAGTGCGCGACGCCCGTCCCTGGCGCCGCGGCGGCCAGGGCGCCGGCAACGCCGCCCGCGGGCCCCCCGGCACCGGCTCCCCAGCACCCAGCAGCAATGCCCTCGGCGCCAGCCGCGGTTGCCGACAAGTGCCCGCAGTGCGCAAAGCCCGTCAAGCCGGCGTGGAAGAAGTGCCCCTATTGCGCCCACACGCTCCATGGCTAGGGACGAGCGCAGGTGGGGCGGCCTACCCCTTCACGAGCAGCTCTTCCCGC